>DATKSN010000057.1:0-46047 GCA_035531595.1 Pirellulales bacterium
GCGCGACCGCGCAAAACGCGGCTTCGGCGCAGCCGAAACTGCGCAAGAAAAAACTGACAAAACCGTTCCTGTACCGACCAGGAAATCCGTCTCGGCGGATTGCCCGGCTTTAGACGCGTTAAGACTTCTTCCTCCGCAGCGTTCTTCCGTGCCCCACGCTCGGAAGCTTTCGTCGGGTAAAGGAACGGTTTTGTCAGTTTTTTCGCTACGCCTTCGCCTTTTGTGGCGCGCCAGCTTCGGCGCCGTTCCGGCCGCGAGCGAGACGCGCGAAATTATTTACGGAACGATACAATTTGGACTCTTTAACCCTCTTTCGTAGACTGCCCGGACGCCCCGGACTCCCCGAGCCCCAGGGGGCCAAGTTTCCCGCCTTCCATGCAACCTCCGTGGAAGGATGGGCCCCCTGGGGTGTTTTTACGTGCGCCGCCGCGCGGAAAGTCGGTTACCTATTTTCCCCGGACAGTGCGGACAGTGACACGGTGGAAACCCCGGCTTTTGTTTTTTATGTCGCCTTAGGGGTTTCCGGCAACCTGGCCTATCTATCTAGGAGTTGTACTCGTGGAACACGACGACGCGGCGCTGGTCGCCAAGCATACTGCCAAGCGCGGCGCGATCTACCGCGAGCTTTCGTTCCGGACGATCACCCTTGAGGCGTGGCGCGAGATCGTCGAGGTCGCGTACGAGGAGGCGCTGCTCGGCGACGACAGGGCGCGCATTTGGATCCAACGCACGATCGGCCTCGCGGACGCGGCGCGCGTCGAGCGCGCCGTACGCGCCGTCGCGTCCCACGTCGTCTACACGGACATGCTCCGGGCGGTCGCGGCGGCGCGCGCCGAGCGGGCGCGCGGAGGCGACGTCGCGGCGCCGGACGCCGCGCCCTCAGCGCCGGCGACGACGCCCGCAGAGGCCCCCAGCTATTGGTCCGTTGTCTTCGACGTGGTGACGCCGGGGGCGTGGCAGCGCCTCGTTGAGGCGGCGATGTGCCAAGCGCGGTCGGGCGATCCGCGTGCGCGTGAGTGGATCGCGAGCGTTCTTGGCGCGGATAGCGCAATCGACGAGCTCGGGCGCGCCGACGCCGCCGCGGGCTACGTCACGATCTCGACGCTTAAGGGCGCCCTGGAGCGCGGCGGGCGCGGATCGGACATTCCCCCGTACTCACAATATTAGCAATGTCGAGCGCGCCGCGTTGCGACCGCGCCTCGCCGCGGCGCGAAAAAAAACGACTCCGAAACCCTCCCAAGCGATCCAAAAGCGCGTGTGGAGGGGCGAAGTGTGGGGAGCCAACTGTGGGCCGCTTTCGCGGCACGCTCAGAGTCCTGGGTTATCGGAGATCGTTTTTTTTCGCTTCGCGGTCGTCTGGTTTTTCGCACGTTCGTTGCTGCGCAACGAGCGTGCTTTTTTCTGAAAATGATCCCTACCGTTTCGTGGGCCGCGTGGCGGACCCGCGCAGCTTGCGCTGCGGGTTCGTGTCGATACCTTCCTGCGCGTTGCGGTTTCGATTGCGCGCGATGAAGGATGAAGGCACCCGGGCGCCGAGACCGGCGCTTTGGACCTGAGCATGATCCATGGCTATAATAGGCGGAATGCTGCTTACTTGGATGCGACGATTCCGTCCTTCTATTATGAGGACCGGCCCGGTACGATCATCCGCGCCTGGCAAGAGATTACGGTCGAGTTCTGGGATCATGCCCGCCCAAATTACGAGGTGTTTGTCAGCGATGAAACCCTGCGTGAGTTGAAGGACATGGGCTACCCGGAGTCGAAGCGACAAAAATGCCTGGCCCTGGTTGATACGTTGCCTAGACTGGCCGTGACGCCGGAAGTCGAGGAACTGGCCGCTTTTTTCGTGGGCGAAGGGGCCATGCCCGCCAACGATCTCGGCGATGCCTTTCATCTGGCCTTCGCCACCTGGTATCACCTACAATACCTTTTGACCTGGAACTGCAAGCACCTGGCCAACGCCAACAAATTCGAGCACATCCAGATTCTCATGTGCCGACGGCGCTTGGTGGCGCCGCTGCTGGTGACCCCGGAACAACTGCTGGAGATATATCCATGATATCGATTCCGATCATTGAGGAGTTGCGCGAGACGCGTCGACGTCTGGCGGAAGAAGCCGGGCTTGACGTTCAGCGTTACGCGGCCCTTCTGCGGGCGGGCAGCGGCCAGCAGCGGCCGGTAACTTATGTAACCTCGCCTCTTTTGCCACCAATGGCGCCGCCGCGGCTTCCCGTCGCCCCGCAGTCCGCCGTCACACTAACCCGCGGCGCAAGCAAGGTAAGTTGAAATGGCGATAGGGACGACTATAATTCTGGTTCATCCGGAAACTGCGTACCAAGGGCTTGAAAGAAGGGGCTCGTGCATGGGTGGGTTGGCTGACTGCTTGCGGCATAGGGCTGCCTATTGTTTAATCACGTCCGCCTAAAAATGAGGCACACGCCGTCTCAACGGCGGACAGGGCCATCAAACCAAATACGCGCGCTTCGCCGCCCGTTGGTACGTCTCCTCCAGGTCGATCACCACGGCCCGGTGGACGCTTAGCGGCAGCGGCAGCGCAGGCAGCGGCTCGCCAAAGCGCAGCGGGCGGCGCCACAGGCCCACCAGGCTGCCCACGTCCTCTGCGACCGGGACGACCTCGCCGACGCGATACGTTGCGGCGAACGGCGGCGGCAGTGGCGGCAGGCGCAGGCCCAGGCTGCTCGTGATGGCGTCCGAGAACGAGTAGCCTATCGGGCGCGGCAGCACGTCGACCAGCATCAGATGCACGCCCAGGCGGAGGTAGCCCAGGTAGCGGTTGCAGTACGTCTCCTTCGCGTCGGCGCGGTCCTTGTTGCGCGGCGAGACGAGTTCGAGGGCGGCGATCAACTGCCCGTGCAAGTCGATGTGAAGGGCGCGCTGCGGGGCGAGCCGGAAGGCAACGCTCGCTTCCAGGTCCGGCTCGAGGACGCCGGTGCCGCTGGTCACGGCCCGGGCAACCGATTCCAGGCCCCATTGTCGGACGCTGACATCCGGCTTGCCGTGGCCCGAGTCCACCGTCAGAGAGGGCACGCCGCCGAGGAACGCCTTGTACCCCTCCGGGAGTCGCTCTTGCACGTACTCCAGCAGGTACGTCAACCACAGCGGGTGGACGCCGTCCCAGCCCCGTTCGTCCGTCCAATCGTGAAGCGGCATGACTTGGCCCTCCCATCGGCATTCTCGTGAACCGCAGTGGCGTTCGCAAGCCCCTTGACGCCGGAATTCCTCACGACCCCTCTGTGCTACACACGCAGGCTCCCCTGATTACCGGTCTTTTTGCCCGTGTCGCCCCGCCGGCTGCCAGAGGCAGCCGGCGGGGCGACACGGGCGACGCGGACGGTACGTGTGGGACCATGAATAATCCGGGCTCACGGGAACCACTCGCGGAAACACGGAACGCCACGGAGGGCGTTCCCTACAGAGGCTGTCCCGTCTTCGGATTTTGGCATTAAAGCGCGTCGTGGGAAAAAAAATCCGCGCTCGGCGCTTGACATGCGATGATACACAGGTACACTACAGCCTGCTAGCAGGACGCTGGCGGTCAAACTCCTGTGGGTGGTCGCCGTCCCGGCGCATCGGGATGCCCCTATCGAATCGACCACGACAGCCTGAAAAGCGCGTGGGGCACGAGCAGGGCGGCGCAGTGTCTCGCGCGCGAGCGGGCCGGGAGGTACTTCCATGAAGAAGTTGGCTGCGGTTTGGCAATTTTCGACCGACGACGAAGGTCACTCGGTGATTCGCACCTGGCGTGGGCCGGGCCGGCGCCGGTTCCGCGTCGAAGTGGTGTTCGAACCCCGCGCCGCCAGGGAACTGGTTGCCGAGTTCGGCACGCGCAAGGAAGCGGAAAAACTGGCGGCCTGGTTCGGCCGGCAGGGATCGCTGCGAGCCGAGGTCACGCCCACCGCCGCGGGGCGATCGTTAGCGACGAACCGAGCGTGATGTACGGCACGCCGGGGCATCGCTGAGGCTCTGCCACGCTGGGCCTTGCTTGCGCAGCGGGTTCGTGTGGCACGGTGGCTGGGGCAGAGCCTAAAAGCGATGCCCCGGTCGCCACCGAGCCGGGGCATCGCTTAGGCTCTGCCACCGGCCACCGCTCTCTCGTGGCAAAATGTCTCATTTCAACCAATCCCGGGCCGGTGGAACGGCGCGCAATTTGCTGTGCAATGTATTGTGCCGGTGACTTGAAGGGGGCAGTGGCTGGAAAACTGTGTCCGCTGAATGAAAGGAACAACATCATGAAGTATTGTCGTTTTGTGTACCTGGCCGCAATCGCAACACCACTGGCGCTTATCGTGGGAGCGTGCAACCGCGAGGCCCCGGCTCCGACACCGTCGGCCGGCGCGCCCCACGCGGGCCCGTCCAGCGCCGATGCGCCTCTGGGTGAGCCTGCGCGAACCGTGCGGAAACCGCTGCAAGTCGATGTCCATGTGGGCGGGCAACGCGGCGTCAATGTCGACGTCGAGGGGCGGCGAACCGAGCCCGGTGATAACGTGGTGACTCCTTGAAAAATCCGTTTTAACGCGCCGCTTTAGGGCCGTAGGTGACGGCCCGAGGGACGCTTTCGCGGGCTCAGAAAAAACTGGCAAAACCGTACCTTTACCCGACGAAAGCTTCGGCGCGAGTGGCACCCGATGGGCGTTGCGGGTGAAGAAGTCTTAACGGGTCCAAAGCCGGGAAATCCGCCGAGACGGATTTCCTTGTCGGTACAGGTACGGTTTTGCCAGTTTTTTCTTCGCCGTTTTCGGCTGCGCCGCTCCGCGGCGTCCGCATCACGTCGCCTTGACGGTGGCCAAGATTTGCCGCAACTTGCCGAAGTCGGCGGGCTTGACCAGGTGGTGGTCGAAGCCCGCTTCCCGCGAACGCCGCCGGTCGGACTCTTGCCCGTACCCGGTCATGGAGACCAGCATCACGTTCTTGAGCGCCGGTTGCCGGCGCATTTTCTCGGCCACCTCATAGCCGTCCATCGTCGGCATGCCGATGTCGAGCAGCACCACGTCGGGCAGGTAGTCGAGGGCCGCTTCCAGCGCGGCCGGGCCGTCGTGAGCCGTGCGGAAATCATGCCCCGATGCTTCCAGTAGCATGGCCAGGCTCTGAGCCGCGTCCACGTTGTCATCCACCACCAGAACCCGCAAGGATGGGCCGTTCGGCTTGGCGGTCTCGCGAGGGGACGGCGGCGGGGCGGAATTCAGCACCACCGGCAAACGCACGACCAACTCGCTGCCGCGCCCCAACGCACTGTAAGCCTCCACTTTGCCCCCGTGCATCTCGACCAGCCGTTGCACCAAGCACAGGCCGATGCCTAAGCCGCCTTGCGAACGCGCCAGCGATCGTTCCGCCTGCGTGAAAAGATCGAAAATGCGAGGCAGCAATTCGGGGGCGATGCCGACGCCCGAATCGCGCACGCGCAGCACCGCCTCATCGCCTTCTTGCTGGATGGAGATCGCAACGCGACCTCCTTCGTCGGTGTACTTGGCGGCGTTGGTGAGCAAGTTCACGACCACCTGTTCCAGCCGGGCGGCGTCGGCGTACAGCCAAATGGGTTCCGGCGACAGAGACACCTCAAGCGAATGCCGGCGTTGTTCCATGAGCGGGCGAACCGTCTCGACCGCGTTGACCGCGATGCCGTTCAGGGCGAGCCGTTCTCGAAGGAGGTGAATTCTTCCGGTCGTGATGCGGGACACTTCCAGTAAATCATCGACGAGGCGAATCAATTGCCCCACTTGCCGCTCGATGATGGCGCGGGCTTTCCGCTGCAGCGGGTCGTCGTTCGCCTGAAGCCGAAGAAGCTGCTCGGCGTTCGAGATGGCGGCCAGCGGGTTGCGAAGCTCATGGCTGAGCATCGCCAGGAACTCGTCCTTGCGGCGGTGCAGGTCGACCAACGCCTCCGCCTGCTCGTGCGTCTTCCGTTCCAAGCGGCTGCGTTCGGTGATGTCCCGAATGTTGCACTGAATGACGCTCTGCTGGTCCTCCCGATAGACGTTGGCGACCATCTCGACCTCGACCCGCCGCCCATGCTCGAATTCGAGAAGTAAATGCTCGTAATGGACATAGCCCTTCTCGCGCAGGTCTCGCAGGGCCAATTCGTTCGCCGCTGGATCGCTGAACAGACCGATCTCCCAAAGTTCCTTGCCCAAAAGTTGGTTCGATTCCGATCCCGTCAAGCCGTCCATGCAGGCGTTGACGTCGGTGATTTTGCCGGTGTGTGCATTGAGGATGAGAATGCCGTCCTTGGCGGACTCGAACAGGCGGCGATAACGGATTTCCGACGTCTGCATCGCCGCTTCCGCCTTTTGCGCCTGCTCGGTCAACTCGTGCTGGCGAACCGAGGCGAGCAGCAGCGCCTCGTTCATCTCGCGCAGTTGCCGCTCGAGCGTGCTGGGGGGCACGGTGCTATTCATGGGCCACTCCTTCTCCGAACTGGAGCGGCGCGCCCCACGGCGCTGGGATGCCGCTGGTCAGACCGTGGTAGCCCCGCAACGGCTCGCCCATGACGATGCCCTGAGACGTGACCTGGTATTCACACATGTCGATGCTGTGCTGACTGCGGCGCATTTTCACCACCAGCAGCATCCTGCGGAGTTGGCCGTTGATCGACACGTAGCGCAGGCGCAGGATGTCGTCGGCCAGGAACGAGACGGTGACGTTGCTCAGGCCCATCGAGGTGAAGTTCTCCTCGATCTCGACGGTGCTGACGATGGTCACGCCCAGCCGGGTGAGCGCCCCGATCATCCGGTACAGCGATTCGCGGAAATCGGTGCGGAAGCCGGGGGCCAGCGCCATTTCGAAGCCGACCAGCGAGTCGATCACCAGCCGCTTGCAGCCGACCTCTTTGACCGTGTTGACGATCTCGTACACCATTTCATCCACCGAAAGGTCCAGCGGCCTCAGATAGATGACCTTGAGCAAGCCGTTTTTCTGGGGCGTGTCGAAGTCGAGGCCGAACATGGCGGCGCGCTCGACGTACTCGGAGGGGATTTCCTCGAAGACGGCGACGATACCCGGCTCGCCCTGGCGCAGCCCCTCCGCGATGAACTGCGAGCCGAACACCGACTTGCCGGCTCCGGAGGGCCCGCCCAGAAGCACACTGTCGCCTTCGGGGATGCCGCCGCCCAGCATCGCATCGAGTTCGCGGATTCCGGTGGAAAGACGCCGCCTGCCCTTGACGTGGCTCGATTTTTCGGTGAGGCCGAAGGTGCGCGGGAAGGTTTGCAGGCCGTCGGCGGTGATGCGGAAGGTGTGCAGGCCGGGCACCGACTCCTGGCCGCGCAGCTTCACGACCTGCATCTTGCGCACGATCGAGTTGCGCTCGATGGTCTGGTAGAGCCAGAACAACCCGTCGGCCACGGTGAAAACCGGGTTGTCGCGCAGCTCGCCTTCGACGTATTCGCCGATGAGGAACGTCGTGGCCTGCCAACTGGTGAGGTACAGCGCAAGGCGCTGGATGAACCCCTGGAGTTCCACGTCGCTGGTGGCGCTCTGCGCCTTGCGCACCACGGTGCGGAACGAGTCGACCACGACGATGCTCGCGTCGGACGCGTCGACCTCCTTGACGATGGCGTCCAGGACCGCGCCCAGGTCATGGTCCAGAACGACCTGGCTGAGATTGACGAAGCGGATCGATGCTTCCATCTTCGCCTGGTCGAAGAAGTTGAACTGCTGCTGATAGCGCAGCATCTTGATGGCCGGCTCGCCCAGCACGGTGAAGTACAGGGCGGGGCGCTCCGGGCTGGCGTTGGCGAACACGATCTGATGCGCGAGCGTGGTCTTGCCGCCGCCGGGAGCGCCGGCGATGATGTTGAAGGAGTACTCGGGCAGGCCGCCGCCGAGGATTTCATCGAGGCCCGGCACGCCGGTGGGCAGTTGCTGGATCTTGACTCGATCTCGCGCTGGATCGGGATCTCGTGTGCTCATCAACAGCCTCAATGGTTGAGTTTTATTCGTCCGAAGAAGTTTCAGGCCAAGCCTCGCGCACCAACCTCAGCATGAGGGGTTCGCCGATGAAGGTGACCAGCAGCCCGAGCAGTTGCGCCGTGACCGCGAGCACCGCCTCACTCCCCTCGCTTCCCGCGAGACGGGCGAGCGATTCCAATCCTTCGAGATGACCGTCGGCGCTGACCGTGGCGTTTCGCAGCGCCGGCAGTTCCTCGCCGGCCAGAGCCACAGCGCGCCGCACGAGCGATGCGAAGCCGGCCGCGCCGGCGAAGCGTGTCAGGGAAAGCCGCAGATTCTCATTCACCAGCGCCGCTTCCTGCGCGCGCGAACCGGAGGCGGTCTGGCTCGTGGCCAGCAACCGCCGGGCCAGGTCGCGCAACGATGACGACGGCTTGTCCATGACGACACTTTCACGGTGGCTGGGGCGGAGCCTAAGCGATGCCCCGGTCGCTAACGAACCAGCCGGGGCATCGCTTAGGCGCCGCCAAGCCACCACCCGTTCATGATATACTTCACGCGGTCGAGAATGAGACATTCACGGTGGCTGGGGCAGAGCGTCAGCGATGCCCCGGTCGCTATCGAGCCGGGGCATCGCTGACGCTCTGCCACCAGCCACCACTTTCTCGTGGCAAAATATCTCATTGTCGGCCGCGTGCAGTATAACGAGAAAGGAATTCGCGCGATAGGGTTATTTGCCGCACAACGTCATCAGAGCGATTCCCCCCCCCCCGCTTGGCGGCCGGATGAATTTCTCTTGATGCGTGGGCCGGATCGCATACAATGCGGGTATCCCGCCCCGATCCTGTGTTGACGAAAACAGAGGCTTCGGAACCTACCCCCCACGTTTCACAACAGGCCCCCGCCTTTTGAAACAGACCCACCTTTCGGAACTGGTCCCACCATGCTGAATCTCCTTACCCGTATCAGCCGCGATTGCGAGGGCCTGCGCCGCAGGGCCTTTTTGCAGGTCGGCACCCTGGCCGGCGTCGGTTTGTCGTTGCCCACACTGCTGGCCGGGCGCCAAGCGCGCGCCGCGGCGGGGCTGCCATCCAAGGATGTGAACTGCATCTTGATCTGGACGCGGGGCGGCACCAGCCACCACGACACGTTCGACCCCAAGCCCGACGCCCCCGCCAGCGTCAAGGGAGAATACAAGGTCATCGACACAGCCCTGCCGGGCGTGAAATTCAGCGAGGTCGTCCCCACGATGGCCAAGGAACTGAAACGGTTCGCCATCTTGCGCAGTTGGAACCCGCTCAATGGAAGCCACGGCACGGCCGATCAATACTGCATGTCGGGCCAGAAGTTCAACCCGGCGATCACCTACCCCTGCTACGGCTCGATCGTGAGCCATCACAAGGGGTTCAAGACCGCCATGCCCCCTTTCGTCCAGTTGGGCGAGCATGTCGATCACACGTTCGGCGGAGGTATCGCCGGCTACTTGCCGCCGGAGCACAACCCGTTCGAATTGCTCTCCGACCCGAACGCGACACCCTTCAAGGTCCGCGACATCACACCGCCGCAAGGAATCGACGCGGCGCGGGTCGCCCGACGCCGGAGCATGTTGGGCGCGGTCGATGCCTTGCAGCGGAAGGTCGAGGCCCAGCCGGCGGCCTACGCGGCGCTCGACGAGCATTACAAAGCGGCCTTCAACATGATCACGGCCTCCGAGACCAAGCAGGCGTTCGAGATCGACGACGAAGACCCTCGCGTGCGCGACCGTTACGGCCGCAACACGTTCGGCCAGAGCTGCCTCTTGGCGCGGCGGCTGCTCGAGTCGGGCGTGCGGTTCGTCACCGTGTCCAGCGGCGGCTGGGACCATCACCAAGGGCTGTTCCCCGGCATCAAGGGCGCGATGCCGCCCTTGGACCAGGCGATCCCCGAACTGCTCGCCGACCTCGAGGCGCGCGGCATGCTCGACAACACGCTGGTGGTGTGGATGACCGATTTCGGCCGCACGCCGAAGATCAACTCGGCCAGCGGGCGCGACCATTGGGCCAGTTCCGGCTTCGTGATGATGGCCGGCGCCGGTGTGCCTGGCGGAGCGATCCTCGGCCGCACCGACGACGAAGGCGGCCGGGCCACGCACGACGAGTATTTTACCGAGGATGTCGCCGCCACCATCTACACCAAGCTCGGCATCCCCTTGGACCAGATCACCTACACGGCCGACGGACGGCCGATCAAGCTGAACGACGGCCGGGTGATCAAGGAGTGGATCTAGACGTTCACGGTGGCTGGGGCAGAGCGTAAGCGATGCCCCGGTCGCTATCGAGCCGGGGCATCGCTTACGCTCTGCCACCAGCCACCACTTTCCCGCGGCGAAAGTCGCCCAACTCGCCCTGAGCCCTGAACCCTCTAACCTCTAACCCCCCATGCCTCCGTCCGCCCGCAATCCGCAATCTCGTTGTCCCGCTCCCTGGGGCCGGCGCGATCTGCTGCGCGTCGGTTCGCTGGGGATTTCGTCGGCGATTTGGCCTGGGTTGGGCGCTGGGCAGGCGCAAGGCGACGCGTCGCCCGTCTCGTCGGCGAAGGCCAAATCGGTGATTTTCCTCTGGATGGCCGGCGGCGTCACGCACCACGACTCGCTCGATCCCAAGCCTGAGGCGCCCGAGGAGATCCGTGGCACGCTTTCCGCCATCGCGACGGCGTTGCCGGGCGTCCACTTCGCCGAAAGCTGCCCGAACCTGGCCAAGCTCGCCAACCGGATCTGCCTGGTGCGCAGCTTTTCGCACGATAGCAACGACCACTTCCTGAGCCAGGCGTATTGTTTGTCGGGCCGCAAGGTCACCATGCGGCAGATCACCAGCGAGCCGAACATCGGTTCGATCGTCTCGTACCTGCAAGGGCCTCGAAACCAGTTGCCCGGCTACCTTGCCGTACCCGGCATCACGCGCCCCGGACCGCCGCCGACCAACGAGTTCGTGGCGGGCTGGCTGGGCGGACAGTACGCGCCGTTTTGCCTGGGCGGCGAACCGGAGCAGCCGGACTTTACGGTGGGCGAGAAGCAAGCGAACCCCTCGCCCCTCGCCAACGAGGATCTTTTGCCCAAGGCCCTTTCGCTGATCGAAGGGCTCGACATCGATCGCCTCAGCCGGCGCTCGCAGTTGCGTCACGCGCTGGAGCAGGCGATCGGCGACGCGGAAAAACGCGGCGCGATGGACGGCCATTACCAGAACGCTTTCCACTTGCTCGCCTCACCCGGAGTGCGGCGGGCGTTCGACCTGGGGCCGGAGCCGGAGGCGCTGCGTGAGGCGTACGGCCGGACGAAGCTGGGCGGCCGGTGCTTGCTGGCCCGGCGGCTGGTGGAAGCGGGGGCGCGGTTCGTGATGGTCGATTACGGCTACGATTCGGAGTACGGAAACCTGTGGGACAACCACGCGGTGCCGGCGCAGAAGCAGCCGCACATCAGCGAGATGGCGAAGCGCGGCTACCATGTGGCGGGCATGGACAAGGCCTTCGCGGCCTTGCTCGCCGACCTGGCCGAGCGCGGCCTGTTGGATTCGACCCTGGTCGTGTTCCACACCGAATTCGGCCGCACGCCCAAGATCAACCGCGAGGGGGGCCGCGACCACTGGGGCCCGGCCGGCTCGATCTTCTTCGCCGGTGGCGGCGCGCGCGGCGGCCAGGTGATCGGCGCCACCGATCGCCAAGGCGCGTTCCCGCTCACGCCGGGCTTTTCGCCCGGCGACGTCGCCGCCACGATCTACCGCGCGCTGGGCATCGACGCCGCCACGCGGCTCTACGACCCGCAGCGCCGGCCGCAGTTCGTCTTGCCGGAGGGCGAGCCGATACCCGGAGTGCTCGCGTAGCAGCCCACGAATCGGTAGGGATCATTCTACGCAAAAAGCACGCACGTTGCGCAGCGACGGACGCGCAAAAAAAAGAACGGCAGCGAAGCGAATAACCGGGGGCGCTCCCACGCGCCGAAAAAACTGGCAAAACCGTACCTTTACCCGACGAAAGCAGCCACGCGAAGCGTACGCCTGCGCGATACGTGCGAGAAAGTCTTAAGCCGTCTAAAGCCGGGCAATCCGCCGAGACGGATTTCCTTGTCGGTACAGGTACGGTTTTGCCAGTTTTTTCGGCAGCAGTTTCGGCTGCGCCGAAGCCGCGCCTTGCTTGCGCTGCGGGTTAGTGTCGAAGCAGGCCGCGTGCAGTATATATCATGGGCGTTTCGATCGAGAACCCGACCCGGCCCAATAGGCCGGCATGTAGATGAAGATGGACTTCCGGCAAATCTCAATCACGGCGCAAGCGACGGCGGCCAGCACGCAGGCGCCGGCGAAGAGGTCGCCGCAACGGACGTAGAGGCTGGCGCGGTCGTCGAGACGGACCTCGGCGACGAGCACCGCGGTCTCGCGCCGCGGCCCTCGTTGGAGAATGCGACCATCGGCGTCGATCGAGGCCGAAAAGCCCGTGTTGGCCGCGATCAAAAACGGCTTGCGGCACTCGACCGCGCGGAACACGCCGCAGACAAGGTGCAAATCGAGTTCGTTTGAACCCCGGAACCAGCCGTCATTGGTCAAGTTCACCAGCACGTCGGGCTCGTCGCCTTGTCGCCGCAAGCGGTCGACCTGGTCGCGAACGACGTGGGCCAACACGCTCTCATAACAGATGTTCGCCGACAGCTTCGCGTCACCGGCGCGGAACGTCGGCAGCGCGGTGCCCGGCTCCAAGCCGCCGCCCAGCGGCGTGAGTTGGTAAAGCCAGGGGAATTGCTTGGCCAGCGGAACGTATTCGCCGAACAGCACCCGGTGCGTCTTGTCGTAGCGCGGCCCGAGGCGCCCCTGACGGTCGACGTAGACCGCCGAGTTGTACCGTTCCACCGAATCGCGTCCGTAATGCACCGCGTCGATACCCAGCAGCAACGGCGCGCCGAGCCAGAGCGCGGTTTCGCCAATCTGCGCCCGGCTTGCCTTCAGATCCCGCTTGAATTGCTCGGCGGTGCCAGGCCACTCCGGCGGTGGCCGCGCGTCGGGGGAACAGGTGTAGAGCGAATCGCGGTACATCGTTTCGGGCCAGACGACCAGGTCCAACGCGGGATGCGTTTCGCACGCGGCGCGCGACAGGTCCAGGTACTGCCGTTGGATCAGGTCTTGCCTTTTGGGGTCGTGCTTCAGTTCGCAGTCGACCGAGCCTTGGATCAGGGCGATGGTAGGACCCTTTCGCGGCGTGGCCGCGGCCATGCGCCAGTGGCCGTACGCGAGCACGGCCGCGAGGGCGACCAGCAAGGGCGCCAGCGGCCAGACGGCGAGGCGAGTTCCGCCACTGGGACCGCAACGGAACATCCGCCCCAGGCACGCGGCGACGAACATGACCACGAAGCTCACACCGTAGTGCCCGGTCAGGTCGGAAATCTGGATCAAATCGATCCAGCGGTATTGCGAATGACCGAGCGCCGCCATGCTGAAGCCCGTCACGAGGCGCGCCTGGGCCAGTTCCAGTCCGCACCAAACCACGGGCGCGGCGACGATGACCGGGCAACGTATTCGATGGACCGCCACCCGCGACAAGGCGACGAAGAGCGGCAGATAGACGCCCAGATAGCCCGACAACGCCAACCAGCCAATCCAGCTTGCCGGAGGATACGGCAGACACAGCCAGTAGAGCACGCCCAGCCAGAAGCACGAGCCGGCAAGCCAGAGCGTGCGATACTGACGCCTGCCAGGAAGTTCCTCGAGGCGGATCAAATAGATCCACGCGATCGGCGCCACCCATGCCAGCGGCCAGAGATCGACCGGCGGAAAAGACAGATACAACAGCACGCTGCCCGACAGGCCGAGCGCCAGCGTCGAAGTGCGCCACGAACGCCGCGGCGCGGCGGGACGGTCGTTCGCGGACGCCGCGGCGGCGACGCGGGTTCGTCGGCGATTCGCTGCCATGGTCTCGGATGGCTTTCAATAGGAGGTCACGAGCGCGAAGTGGCCGCGGCCGCCTCATCGCAGATTGCCTGAAGGATCCCCAAGATCCCGCCTACATTGTCGACATAATAACGCTGCCGGTCCAAGACGGCCGTCTGGTTCGCGAGCCGCAGGAACTGCCAGTTTTCCCCGGTCGTCACGCATCCAAACACCGAAGGCGGCGCTCGCCCGGCGCCGACGTTGAAGCGGTGCGCCGCCACCATTTGCGCGATGCACTGTCCCAACCCAAGTTCGATGTCGTTCTTCTTCGCCTCGACCACGGTCATGATCGGCGCGTGCAGCGGGGGCAGGGCGGGACCAACGGCCAGGATGAAATCGCACTCGCCCATCAACCCGTCGTCGGGATCCACATCCAAGCGTTGCCCGGAGTAGATCGCAAACCGGTCGCCGCTGAGCTCACGCGCGGCGAGAAGGATGGGGACGACGATAAACTCACTGCGCGCTTTTTCGCTGATCAACGCCAGCCGTGTTCCGCGAGCCAACAGCTTCGGCAGCCAATCGGGCACCGGGATGGATGCCGAACCTGGAAACAAATCCGCCTCTTGGGTCGTCACACCCAGTTGGCGTTCGACGGCTTCCAGTGTGAAGTCGCTATACGACATCGCGATTTCCTCTTTGCCACGAGAACGCCCGTGAATGTCTCGGTCGCGTGAAGTATAGCAGATCGGAGCGCCGTTAGTCAGGCTTTCAGTGGCCTGACACCCCAACCGGTGGCGCGCCCTGGTAGAAGAAATAACGCCGCATCCAGGACGTGCCGTTCTTGGAATTCGCGTACCGCGAGAAGCGGTGCGCGTGACCGACCCAGTTCTGCGAGCTGACTTGCAGCAGTTTGTACTGGTTCTCGCCCAGCCGCTGGGGCTCGGGCATCCCGTACCGGCCCAACACCCAGGGGCTGATGCGGCGAGAATGGACGCCCATCATCCGGTCGCGCGGGTTGTACACGACCAGCAGGCGGTCGACCTGGCTCAGCGCGTCGCCATACCTTCCGCCGGGCCAAAGATAACGCGGATCGAAGGCCGGCACCAGCAAGCCGGCCTGGATCGCGCGGCGGCCGGTGAAGCTCGGCGGCGGCAGCGGCGCGCCGGCCACCTCGCCGGAAGCCAACCCCTCGAGCGCCGCGCACACGCTACGGCAACCGATGCTGTGCCCGGTGAGGCTCAACGGCACAGCGGGGTCGAGCTGGTTGATGAGCGCGGCGAGGTAGTAGCCTTGCCGTTCGCTGCGCGCCATTTTGACGCGGAAGTTATCAAGGGCGTTCCTATGCGGGATTCGTTCGGCCGGCCACGACCAAAGCACCAGCCGGAAGGCGGGCACTCCGTTACCGACTCCGTGGTAATACCGCCAACCGCAACGAACCGCCCACTTGTGGTTCAAGAAACTGCCATGAACGAAGAACGTCGTGGGCAAGCTGGCGTCCATCGCCGCCACGAACTCTTCGCGACGGTAACGAAGCCAACCTCGGGCGTCGTCGTACTTCGAATACGTGAGCCGGTCGAATCCGTTTTCCAAGTCGTCGCACGCCGGGGCCTGGCGGGTGTTGACGACCCAGTATTCACGGCGGCAAGGTTGCGATTCGACGCGCGAACTCCACGGCCCGTACACCGTTTCAGCACGTTGCGCCGCCCCGCTGGCGGTGCATGCCAACCAGACCACGGCGACGGCCGCAAGGGTCCGCGCCAGCCGCATCGAGCCCGCCACAGCGGAGGGGTCCATGCTCGCGGCAACGGTGGTCATCGCCAAGTCCGGGAAAAAAGTGGGTGTGTATCGGTTGTATCGGCTTTTCGGGCGAAAATCCGCAGGAAACGCCCCCGGTGGCTGGTGGCAGAGCGCCGCGCCGCGGCGCGCCGCGGCGCCGAGCGTCGACGCGCAACGCGCGGCTTCGGCGCAGCCGAAACTGCGCAAGAAAAAACTGGCAAAACCGTACCGGTACCGACCAGGAAATCCGTCTCGGCGGATTGCCCGGCTTTAGACGCGTTATGACTTCCTCCAACGCCGCGTTCATCTGTGCCCCACGCGTCGAGGCTTTCGTCGGGTAAAGGTACGGTTTCGCCAGTTTTTTCTTGCCGCGGCCACCGAGGGGCGACGCGGCCCCGAACGCTTGGCGAATGCGGCGCGAACTCGCCTCAGAATTTTTTTACGAAACTGGGATTGACGGTTTGTTTTTCCTAGACTACGCCGAATGCTGACCGCCTTTACGCCACTCACCTTGTTTGAGACGTGCGCGGCTAATCCCGCGTCCGATCTCCTTTGCAAGCTTTGGCCAACGGCGGCGCGTTCTTCGACGAAACTTTGTTGACGGTATTTCCGTTCACATCCGCGCCCTGGAGCGCGAGCGCGGCGCGCACGAGCGGGCCGAATACGAAGGCAGATCGCGCTCAGAGCCTCGCCACTTCGCGAAAAAAAACGATTCCGAAACCCCTCCCAAAGCGATCCAAACGCGCGTGGGGTAGGCCGAAGTGTGGCGCGGGAATTGGATGCCGCTTTCGCGGCTGGCTCAAGACGTCATGGGGTATTCGGAAGTCGTTTTTTTTCGCTTCGCTGCCGTTTTGTTTTTGCACGTTCGTTGCTGCGCAACGAGCGTGCTTTTTTCTCGAAAATGATCCCTACCGATTCGTGGGCCGCACGGCGGACCCCCCGGAGCTTGCGCCGTGGGTTGGTGCGCGGCGGAGGTTCCAGACCAAGTAACACAGGACCGCCACATTGATCGCGGCCACCACGACTTTGGGGACCGTCACCCCCCGCACGAGCTCGTACACTTCGAACGGAATCAACGAGGCCGTCATGATCGTGGTGAAGTACTCGGCCCATTTTCTGCGAAGGCAGAGTCCCACGCCCTCGGTGGCAAACAGGGCGGCATACAGCAGCGATACCGCGCTGATCTTGACCAGGGTGGCCTGATCGATGGCCAACGCGCCGGCGAACAAGCGGCGCAGCGGCTCGTGCGAACTGACGACTTGCGAGGCACGCGCCCAATGGTCGAACGCCTTGGCCGTGTCGGCGTCGAGAAATTTCAAGGCCCCCGCCGCGACCGCCACCAGCAGGCAGGCCTTGACGAGCTTGAAAACGCCAATCGCCACGAGCACTCGGCCACCGCGTTGGACTGGACCGTGTTCGGCCACCGCATCACCCTTCACAGATCAATAGGAGATCGACTTATACTTCACGCGGCCGACAATGAGACTATTCTGTCACGAGAAAGTGGTGGCTGGTGCGGAGCCTAAGCGATGCCCCGGCTCAATAGCGACCGGGGCATCGCTTAGGCTCTGCCCCAGCCACCGTGAACGTCTCATTCTCGACCGCGTGAACTACAACATAGACGATGGGCGGCAAGGCGCGTAGGGCAAGCCAAGCCAGCGCCGAGGTATGACGTCACGATCGCGCCTCGCCCTGGACCAGGTCGGCGGCGTGGGCCTGCTCGATCAACTCCTCGGTGCTGGTCGGATCGACCTCGCGGCAACTGGCGGTCAGCCGTTCGGCCAGCTCGCGCAGCTCGGCTTGCCACTGGTCGGGCGCGACGCCGGGGGGCGTGACCGCGGCGAATTCCTCACAGAGCAGAATCAGGCGCAGCAGATGCCGGAAGATGATCCCCTCCTGCTTGGTCAGATCGCGGGCTTTGACGAAGTTGTTGAACTTGCCGCCGAAGACCAACAGCTCGCCGGCCGCCCAGACGGCCTGCGTTTCGACGTCGGCCACGTCGGGAAACCGGGCGTCGAACAAGAGCCGCAACTTTTCGGCCAGGAGCGGCGGTCGCTCCGGCTCGTCGTCGTAGCCGCCGTCCTCTTCGTCGTCGCTTCCGCCCGGCGGCAGCGGCGCGGCGATCAGGCCGCGGCGGATCAGTTCGGCGTCGAGCCGCGTGGTCGCCAAGGGCCCGGCCGGCAGGTCGAGCGGCACGCGCACATACCTCAACAGAGGCCGCGGCAGCCCCAGCACGCTTTCGAGCGCTTGCAGCCGTTCGTTGTGGTCGGCGATTCCCAAGTGTTCGATCAGAAACGCGCCGTAAAGCGGGTTGACGCCGCGGAACACCAAAAGCGTGTCGAGCGCCGGCGTGGCCGTCGCGAGGACTGGGGAATAGCGCGGGGGAGGAGCGGGAGGTGGGGGAGGCGGGATTGCGGATTGCGGATTGCGGATTTCGGATTGGAAGATGCCGCGGGCGGGCGCAAGTTCGGCCGGCGTCACGGAACCTCCGAGTTCCGACTTCGCACTTTCCACTGGCTTTGCCGGTGGCGGCGGGTCGAGCGTGACGTAGCCGCCGGCTTCCAGCGTCATGAGCATTTGGTCGAGGTGCGCCTCGCCGGCCTTGATGCGAGGATCATCCATCAACCGTTTTCGGATCAGTACGCGGATGCGGTTGACTTCGGGCGACAGCTTGAGCAAGTAGGCCAACAGCCGCCAGGGGAAGTGTCCCTTGCTGTAGAGCTTGCCGGGCGGCGCGGCCTTGAGCTTCTCGAACTGGGCCTCGTTCCAATACGTCTCGGTCTCGCGGCGCGTGGGCCGCTTCTTTTTCAGGGCCTTCTTGGCCTTGAGCAAGCCGAGATCCTTCGTGTCTTCGGGAATCGCGTCGTACTTCTGCTTCCAGCGCAGGATCTTGACGTCGTCCTCGTGGGCCAGCGCGAACACGTAGCCCCGGTCGTCGAATTGCGGACGGCCGGCGCGACCGAAAATCTGGTGGGCCGAGCTGGGGTCGAGCAGCTTTTGTTCCCCCCGCGGCCCCTTGACCAGCGAGCTAAGCACCACGCTGCGCGCCGGCAGGTTGATGCCGGCGGCCAGCGTCTCGGTACACATCGTCACCGCCAGCAGCTTGCGCTGAAACAGCTCCTCGACGACGCGGCGGTATTTGGGGAGCAAGCCCGCGTGGTGGACACCCACGCCGCGCTGCAGCAACTGCTTGAGCTTCGGTCCCACGCCTTGCGACCAATCGAGCCGGTTCACCTCGGCCAAGAGTTGCGAGCGCTCCGGCTCGGCCGTCAGATGGCACCCCTTGAGCTGCTCGGCGATGTTCCAGCACTCGTCGCGATTGAAGCAGAAGACCAAGGCCGGCGTGTGGCGCGCGGCGGCGTCGCCCTCGGCCATGAGCGTGAGCTGCTCGTTGAGCAATTCGTCAGGCACCCACTGGTACGTCAAGGGTACTCGCCGTTCGGTCCCTTCGACCAGTTCCAGTTTGCGACCGTGGCAGCGATCGAGCCAGGCGATGAACTCCTTCGAATTGCCCACGGTGGCCGAGAGCAACAGCAGCCGCGCGTGCGGCGGCAGCATGCCGAGCGAAAGCTCCCAGACGATGCCCCGCTGCAGGTCGGCGAAGCTGTGGAATTCGTCCATCACCACGGCGCTCACGCGCTCGAAATCGAAGGGTGCGGGGTTGAGCAGCCGGTTGAGCAGGATTTCGGCGACGACGACCAGGACGCGGGCCTGTGGGTTGACCTTGCGGTTGCCGGTCACCAATCCGACGTCGTCGGGAAAAAAGCCCCAGCGGACGGCGTGCCTTTGCATCTCGGCGAACTTTTGTTCCGTGAGCGCGATCAAAGGGGTCGTATAGTACGCGGTCGTCCCCGAGTGCAGGGCCTCGAACAGGGCCGCTTCGGCGATCAGCGTTTTGCCCGTTCCGGTCGGCGCGCAAACCAAAACGCCTTGTTCGGCGGTGAACCAGGCCAACAGGGCTTCTTCCTGCACCGGATAAGGCGTGTAGGGCAACTGCGCCAGGTACTGCTCGGCCAGTTCATCGCGGGCCGGAGAGGCGGTGGGCATGAAGGGGTCGTTGGGAACGGAATGAAAGTCGTGTCGCAACCCATGCTACCCTGTCGGTGGCAAGAATTGTAGTGGTTGACCGCACCTCGCCGGCGCGCTAGGCTTTGCCTCAACGACTCGCATCCGGGCAAGCCCGGATTATTCATGGTCCAGCGGAAACCAGCGCAGACTGCCGACACACTGACCCGCCGCGCCCCACGCCCTTTTGGATGGCTTGGGAGGGGTTTCGGAGTCGTTTTTTTTCGCGTAGCGCGGTGGCTCGCGCGACGATCCCCACAGCGCCACGCGCCGCGGCGTGCCTCACAAGTGCGCCCGCCTCGTCGCTGTCCATCAAATCGCCGCGGCGCGCCTACCCACTCTTCGCACCCTGCGCAAAATTCCAAAAAAAGAAAAGAAGCTGGGTTCTTCGCGTTTGATTGTCGGGGCTGTCGGCGCTGATTGGGTAAGCAAAAAATGGGGGGTGTCGGGCCTTTATCCGCTGGTTTTGAATTCTGCTAGCATTCGTTGCGGCATTGAGGGCGATCTAGGCAACCATGTGTGACGGTGTGACGGTTGTGACGATGAATTCGCACCTTGGAAATCAGTTTCGGGTATCTTGAGAGTTTCGGGTAATATGGTGTGGCCTTGCTTGCGCTGCGGGTTAGTGTGGGACCGTGTATAATCCGGGCAGGGAGCGCCTTCCGTGGCGTTCCGTGTCCCGCCGGACGACGTCGCACCCGCTTCACGGAACGCCACGGAGGGCGTTCCCTACAGAACCGGACCTTTGTGTTTTTATGAGCGTCCCTATGCTTCTAATAATCGACGGCGAGGTCGAGCGCCCCTTGTCGCTTTCCTTCGCGGACCTGGCGGCGTTCGACATTCGGCGTCAGGTGTGCGACGTCAGCCGGCTCGACCCGAAGCGGGCCGGAGACGCGGTGCGGCTCACGGCCCTCTTGGAACGCGCCGGCGTGAAATCGACGGCCAAGTACCTCTCGTTGCACTCCTCGACCGACGACTTCCATGCGAGCATTCCGCTCGACGCCGTTCGTGAGCGGGCGATCGTCATCTACCGGCTGGACGGCCATGAGTTGCCCGTCAAGGCGGGCGGCCCGTTTCGGTTCTTCATTCCCGACTTCGCCGCCTGCCACACCCAGGAGGTCGACGAGTGTGCCAACGTCAAGTTCATCGATCGGATCGAGCTGTCGCGCGAGCGAGGCTACGACAACCGGCCGAGCGAGCCGGAAGAACACGCCGAGCTGCACCGCCGCCAAGCGGCCGGCGAGGCTTGAACACGCTTCACGCTTGGCTCGATGTGATCGCTTTCACGGGTCTCATTGCGAGAACACGCCTGCGCAGCCTAACTGCAATCTCGGTCCTCGCGGAGAACGCGTCGGTCTTCATGGCCGAAATTATACCTTGTCCAATCTCCGGTCGAAAGTGCCTGCCAACCTAAAGTCAAACCGCCGCCGCGGCGCTCCGTGTCCCGCCGGACGACGTCGCACCCGCTTCACGGAACGCCACGGAGGGCGTTCCCTACAGAACCCTATGCGACCGTCAGGTCGCGTCAGAAACAGCCAGAGCCGGGCAACCTCGCCTAGATTCTTGCCCGAGAAGTTCAAGAGGATTGCGGCCGATGGAAGCGAGGCCGCGTCATGAAACTCACCAATCGTTTCGCGCCGCCTCGTCGGCCAGGCATTCCGCCCATAGCAGCAGGTCGTCATCGTCGAGGCTGTTGTCACGGGTGAACTCGGCAATGACGTGGGCAGCGTGTCCAAGCAGCTTGGCCGCAACCTGCAAGCGGCCGTTCTCCTGGTACGCGTAGCGCACCTCGACGGGCCAGCCGGCGGGTAGATTGGGGGGCAAGTCGCGAATCACGCATGTGCCCACCTCGGTACACGCCTCAGGAAGCTCGCTTTCGCCTTCCACGACGCTGATCTTGACGTTCGGCTGATTCTCCGTCGAGGTCTTGAAGCGCCGGGCCGCCGCATGGGGCAGCGGCGTATTCTTGCCGATGATGATCCGGTTCACCATTCGCCCCGACATCGGGTCGAACCCGACCACGCCGAGGCTGTGCGAGTTGACGTTGGTCACGGAGAACCGCGTGTGGCCGCCGCCCGCGCCTTGCCGCTGCAAGAGTAGATCGGCATAGAGCGCGGCGCCGTGCGCCACGGCCTCGTCGGGCGAGACCGATTGGTCGACGTGCTTGCCCGCCAGTTCGCTCAGCATCCGTTTGATCATCGGCATCCGCGTCGAACCGCCGACCACCAGCACCTTGTCGATCTCGTCCCATGTCAGGCCGGCCTGCATCACCACGATTTCCGCGGTCATGCGGGTCCGCAGAACCAAAGGCGCGGTGGCTTCCTCGAATTCCTCACGCGTGATTTCGAGCTTGTGACGCTTTTCCTGATGACGAACGATCATGGTCGCCTTGGTCCGCTCCGAAAGCGTCTTCTTCGCCAATTCGGCGGCGATCCAAAGGTCGATCGACGTCTCGGGATCATCGCGCGGATCGCCCGCCGCCGCGTCTTGGATGCGTCGCACCGCGATCTCGACCAGCTTCTCGTCCCAGTCCTTGCCTCCCAACTGCACGTCGCCGTCGGTGGCGATCGCCTTGAACGATTGGGTGGCCATCTCGACGACGGTCACGTCGAACGTGCCGCCCCCCAGGTCGTAGACCAGCACGCGCAACGGTTCGTCGCCTTGGACTCGCCCTTCTTGATCGAGAAAGCCTTCCTGGTAGCCAAACAGGATCGCGGCGGCCGTTGGCTCGTTGAGGATGTCGAGCACCTCCAGCCCGGCCATGCGGCCGGCGTCCATCGTGGCCCGGCGGCGCGTCTCGTCGAAATAGGCGGGCACCGTGATCACCGCCTTGCTCACCGGCCCCAGCTTGCGTTCGGCATCGGCCCGCAAACGGCGCAGGATGTAAGACGAAATCACCTCCGGCGGCAAGTATTCGCCTTTGATCGGCTTACGATAGTGCTTTGCGCCCATGTCGCGTTTGACGCAATCGGCGACGCAATCAGGTTCCAGCGTGGCGGCCAGCACGGCCTCCTTGCCGACAATGGCGCCCTCGCGGTCGAAAAGCACGACGCTGGGAGTCAGCACGTCGCCGTTGGCGTTGAGGATGCTGGTCGGGCGCCCCTGCTGATCGAGATGCGCCACGACCGAATACGTCGTCCCCAGGTCGATGCCCACCGCGGGTTCGTCCGCCGGCGACCGCGCGTCGGCCGTGGCTGAGGCTTCGGTTGAATCCACGTCGTCGTCTGAATTCACGTCGTCGTCCTGCCGGCCCAACAACTCGCCGGCGGCGTTGGCCAGGGCCTTCTTCCAATCGCGGCGCAATACGATGGTGGCGCCCGAGGTATCGAAGAGCCTGTCGCGCATCGCAAAGAACCATTCATCCCAGCGAAGTTCCCGCCGATCGAGCACGCGAATCTGCAACGGTGCGACGGCCCAGACGACATCGATCACCTCCAAGCGGTAGCGTTGATCGTCGCGTACCAGTTCGGCCTCTTGGCCCTGGAATGGTTCCAATACATCGGCGATGAAGGTGACGCCGTATTTGTCGAGTAGTCGTGGCAATTTCAGAGTCATGGGTCGGGTCCGGTTCGCCGGGGCAGCCTTGCTTGCCGCCGGCCGATTGCCGCCGGCTCAAGGCAAAAACGGGCCAACCGGCTGGGCTTTTGGCCGTCAGGCTTTTACACTAGCCTATCAGTTGCGTTGGTGTGCCCACCCTCCGTAGCGTGGACTTTAGCCCGCGTTCGTGGGTGGGCGGGACGGTGCCCACCCTACAATAGGCGTCCATTGTATCCTGAGCAAGGATCCGTGCGTATGTTCGACCCCTACCACAAGTGGCTGGGCATTCCCGCGGAATTTCGGCCCCCGACCTACTACCAACTGCTCGGCATTTCGCCTCAGGAGCAGGACCGCGACGTGATCGACGCCGCGGTATTGCGGCAAAGCGCCTACGTGCGCAATTTCCAATCGGGCCGGTATGGGGCCGATGCCACCCGCATCCTGACCGAAATCGCCGCCGCCAAACTCTGCCTGTTGAATCCTATCAAGCGCGGCCAATACGACGCCGAACTCAAGCGGCAGCGGGCCGAAGCCGAGCGGCTCGACCTGGCTCCCGAACCCGATCTCGACGGGTCGCGAAGATCGCCGAAGGAGTCGCCGCCGAAGCGAGCGTCGAACGCCGCATCGCCCGACGTGCCGCTCGATCTGGCGCCCGACCCGGAACTCGATCGACCCTCGCACGTCGCGGCGCCGAAAGCAGCCGCGCCGGCCAAGCCGGCTCCGAGCGCGGTCCCGTCGACGCCGCGTCCCGGCGAACAGCGAGGCCCACCGCCGCGCGCCGTGACCGACCGTTCCACCCCGCTCGCCGCATCCTTGCTCGATTTGGATAAGCTGCCTGGGGGTCGTGGAACGCGGTCGTCAACGCGAGGTTTCTCGTCGCAGCCACGCCTCGGCGCGCGGCGCCGCAAGCCCGATGAATCGCCCGTCCCCTACGGTTTGCTCGCGGCATTGGCGGGGGCGCTGCTCTTTGTGGTGCTTGTGATCGTCTATCTGCGCACCCGGCCGCCATTGCCAATGACTCCGGAAATGCTGCGAAAGATGGAAGCGAACGAAGCGCAGTTCGACGGCAAACGTCCGACGCCGTAATTGCCGGCGCCTGAGTTCCGCGGGTTGATACCCGTTTCACGGAACGCCACGGAGGGCGTTCCCTACAAAACGCGATGCGACGATCCTGGCCTTGAAGCGGGCCGCGGTCAAAAGACGTCCATCATGTGTTCGCCGCCGTGCTCCGGATTACCGATCAGCCGTTGGCCCTTCGGGTCGACGACCCAGTCGAGTAATTCGAGGGGAACCTGGCCGATGAGCACGGGCAGTTCATCCGACACTTCGCCAACGTCGATGGCGCAGTCGCGGCCTTGGATGGTGAGGCGAACCGCGCGGTAGGTGACCATGGGAACGGAACCACCGATTCCTCGCGCTTCGCGCACGCGCACCGGCTCCAACCCAAGCGCCGCGATCATCCGCTTCGGCAGCAATAATGTCGTGGCACCGGTATCGACGAGCGCGTCGGTCACTTCCACGCGCCGAACCTGGTCGTCGGCCAACAGTCCTCGTTTGGCGTTGAACAGATCCTCGAGATTCTCGATCTTGGCTGTCACCAACACTTTGCCCATCGTCGGCGTCTCCATCGTGTTCTCCTTACCCATCGTGAACAAACGGCGAGATCCCTTCGTTGCCGCGGTCAAAAGACGTCCATCATGTGTTCGCCGCCGTGCTCCGGATTACCGATCAGCCGTTGGCCCTTCGGGTCGACGACCCAGTCGAGCGACTCCAGCGGGATCTGACCGATGAGTGCGGGCAAATCGTTGGAAATTTCAACCACGTCGCTGAGGCAATCCCGCCCCTGGATCGTCAATCGCACCGCCGAATAGATCGTCAGGGTCGTCGGGCCTCCGATGGTCCGGGCCGGACGCATCTTGTACGGTCGCAGACCGAGCTGGTCGATCAGTCGCCTCGGCAGGAGCAACCCCGAGGCCCCCGTGTCGACCAGGGCGTCGGCGACTTCGACCGTGCGCACTTGATCCGGCGGCAGCAATCCACGCTCTCGTTGTTCGACGTCGTAGAGATTCTCGATTTTCGCCGTGACTAACACCTTGCCCATGGTCGTCTCCATCGCTTGCTCCCGGCATGACGCGCTCTTACCCAATCGGCATTGTATACCGCGCGGCCCGTCGTGGGACCAACCCGAGCCGGCGGCTCAAACCAGGTCGCGTAAACTCCGCAGCCCGAGCGGCTCTCGGCCGGCGAACGGTTCGCCGTAGGCCGTGCCGATCGACCAGCCCCAAAAGGCGGCCTGGTCGCGCAGCCGGTCGAGAAACGTCGGCGGTTCGGTCGCCTTGCCAACGACAAACTGGCTGGCGTAGCACTCGATGGCGCCGCGCTTTTGTTCCCAGTAAGGGCTGATGTCGAGCACGAAGGCCGGCGGGGCCATCTGCTTCAGGTGAACGCAGTAATAGTAGAAAATCCGCTGGGGATGGTGCGGCTCGCCCGGCAGATCGCTCTTGGTGAGTTTCGACCAGAAACGCGCCGCTTCGACCAGCTCGGTGGCCGCCAGGTGGTCGGGATGAGCGTCGACCCAGTACGGGGCGAAGAGCCAGCGCGGCCGCAGGCGGCGGAACGCTTCGGCGAGCTTGGCGCGGGCATCGAGCGTCGCTTCGAGGCTGCGGTTCGGCAGGCCCAGGTTTTCGCGGCAATCGACGCCCAGGATCGCCGTGGCCGCGGCCGTCTCGCGGGCGCGGACCTCGATTGAACCGTGCGGCGTCGGCTCGCCGTCGGTCAGGTCGAGGATGCCGACCGTTCGCCCCTCGGCCTTGAACTTGAGGATCGCGCCGGCCATCCCCAACTCGGCGTCGTCGGGGTGCGGTGCGACCACCAGGATGTCGAGCATGGAATCAACCTCGCAACTGCGGGAATTGGATCATTCGACTTCCGAGATGATTCCATGCGGGTCGCGCGGGTACACGACTTGCCGCGTGCAATCGACCACCAGGTCGAGTTCCTCCAGCACGATGGCCCCAATCAACGCCGTGTCGCGATCAGGCTCGACGATGGCCGAGAAGACACCTTCGCGCCCCTCGAGACTTAACCAGACGTTGCTCACCATCGAGCGCACCGCCGTCCGCTGGTCAGCGTACCGCACGGTGGTCTCACCCGCGTGAATGAGTCGCAGCGCCGACGCGATGCGCTCCGGCAAGACCAGCCGCGCGGCGCCCGTGTCGATCACGCCCGCCACCGCGACCGTCTGAAATCCCTCGGGGTCGCCGGAACCGCTGCGGGCTTGCAACACCTGCTGGTTATGGGCGACCGAGACTTCAACCGTGATTCGCCCCATGTGACGGTTTCCTTGGTGGTTCATGCCACGCCCAGCCCGCGGTCGTAGACTTCCTGGTCACGCTGATAAAGTGCGAGCACCGACTCGAGCGTGGCGCTCGAAATTTTCCAGCAGGGACGGTCGTCGGTGTGGGCGTTGGCGTGCGAAACGAACAGCCGGTGCAGGAACTTGAACATGTGCCGCGGCACGCGCAGCGTCCGCAGGGCGTCGATCAAACGGCGTTCGTTCACCGAATCGTCGAACAGGGCCGCGAGCGACGGCGATTGACCGTTGGCCGCGCAGGCCCTGAGCCGCGCATTGGCCACGTCGTAGAGCGCTTCGCCCGTCCACTCCAGCGAGGGAACCAGGTTCTGCTTGTCGAGCCTCGCCCGCTGGTAGAAATCGCGGTCCTCGCGGTCGATGAAATACGACAACTCGATCGGCAACAAGAGCTTGAAACCAATGCCCGGATGTTTGAGGAACTTGTTGTCGAGCATCGGCCACAAGAGCGCCCGCATCTGCTCCGGCGAGCCGTTCACCAGGTGCGGCTCATCCACCCGATCGACGAGCACCACGATGCCCGCGAAACCCAGCGTGCGCAGCACGCCCTGAAACTTCACCAACAACTCGAAGCGATCGTCGGTTCGCTCCTTGTTCGGCAGCGGCTGGCTGGCAATCTCGTCCGCGGGGAATTCCATCAGCACCTGCCGCAATGGGTTGACCTCGTGGTTCACCACCCGCAATTGGCGCGTGATACCGCGCGCCCGCCAGTGCCACTTCCAAGCCTTGGCCAGCCACGGCAGCCAGCCCGTGGCGGCGAACAGATAGGGCCACGGCCGGGCCAGCCATTCCCAGCGGCCGATCGCGGCGATCAGACCGAACACGCCGGCCACGCTCGCCACGCCCAAAGCCTGCGGCCACTTCGTGCGCCAGGTCGAAAACCGCAGCTTGCGGCGCAGCCGCCGCCATCGCTGACGGAACGTTTCGGCCGACGACTGGTCGTAGCAGGCGGCCAAGAGCAACAGGTCGCGCATCTGATGGCGGTCGAGCAGCGACGTTTCGAGCTGTCCGACGTCGGAAGGGCGGGTTCCACCGGCGTGCGGCGCCTCGAGAATGCGATCGACCAGCCGCGTGACGCCCAACGAGAGGATGGCGTCCATGTGGTCCCACAACTTCCACTCTCGAAACACCTGGTCCTGGCGGCGGCGGCGCACGCTGAGCTTGTCGCGAAACCGGTCGAGGAACGGATTGAAATCGTCGTACTCGATGACGAACACGCGCTGGTTCGGGTGCGTGCGGTTGAACTCGGTCAGGTGCCGCGCGATCTGCAAGCGGAGCGCCGTCTTGCCCGAACCCTTCTCGCCGAACACGATCGAGGTGGCCGGCTCGGCCGGGTCGCCATAGACCTTGTCCCAGGTGGGATGGTAGGTGCTCCCGATGCAGTGCTCCTTGAACACCGGATCGGTCTGCGCGTCCTCCTCGGCGAACGGGTTGCAAGCCACACCGTGATGTTCCAGGAATTGCTGAACTTTCATTTCGCCGCCTTCAAACCGTCCAGCATTTTCCTGAACCCCTCGGCGTGGTCCTCGACGGTTTGGTTGGGTCCGACGAACTTGACGTAATAATTCCCGGTTTTCTTCTTGCCTTCCTTGGTCGCGACGATGGCGCCCAGCAAGCGGTAGTTTTCACGTTTCTCGCCGCCACCGGCGAACGGTGGGCTGTCGTCATACGTGCCCGACACGTCGATCAGCGTGATCTCCTGGCCGGCGACGGTCAGCTTCTCCTGCTTGATTTTGTCCTTGGTGCTCGATCCGTCGGGCTGCGAAAACTGGCCGATCCAACGGTCGATGTTGGCGTTGATCGTGCCGCCGGCGCTGGTCACGGTCATCCGGCCGGGTCGCTCGTCGCCTTCCGAGGCAGGCACCTGAAACTCGTGTTCGATGATTCGGTTCGCTGGCTCCTTGCGCAGCCAGCCCTCGGGCGCCGTGAGCACCAGCCGGCCCTCGGCCAGATCGAAGTTCAGGTTGTCCTCGGCCGGCGGCTCATCGTCGGCGCGGGCACTCGATCGATAGCCGCTCGACGTCAGAGCGAACAGGACGGCGGCGGAAAACGCGCTGAAAGCAAAAGTCTTCATGGAACGACTCCCAAGATTCCGGGTGGTAACGCAAGCCGGCGGACTCGATGCCGCAGGTTTGGCGGTGGTTGATTCCTACTATACTTCACGCGGTCTCGTGGCAAAATGTCTCATGGTCGGCCGCCTGAAGTATAGCGCCATTCTACTGGTCTGGGCTTTCTGGGCCAGCGGCTGGAGCAGGCGGCGGCTGAGACCATTGGTCGCTGATCACCTTGATGACGAAAAAGGCGAGCGGGATCATGAGGATCACCAGCACGACGATCGCCACGACGGGTCCGGTATTCGAGCGCGGACGGTACTGCGTGCGTCGGATCGAACTGGCGCCGCCGCTGGAAGGGACCAGCGGAAAGTCGCCGGCCGCGGCGGCGGCGGGAAAACCGACTCCGGCCATCGGGATCGCGCCGGCCATCGGGATCGCGCCGGCCATCGGTAAAATACCCGTTGCCGTGGGAAAGGCGCCGACGGCGGTTGGGATCGCAAAGCCGGTCGCGACGGCAGACGCATGGGAGGGGACGCCACCCGTGGGGTCAAGCTCTGGGAATACGTTTCCGGCGCGTTTCCATTCCGGCCAATCTTGACGCCAAACGAGCGAGTCGGGCGCGACTCGGCCTTCCTTGATCCAGCCCCGGAACGCGTCACCCGCGGCGGGGCCGTACTGGCTGCCGGCGCCGGGCGGCATCACGTACCACTGCATCTGGGGCGATTCAGCGATCGGATCGGGCCGTTGGATCCGCCCAGCCGCCGCCACGGACGCGGTCGCCTCCTCGTGCAACAAAGGCACCACCGCGGCGGTACGGGCCGGCGACGCCGCGGGGGTCGCTTGAGTTGCGCTCGTCGCGGCGGCAGGCGGCGAAACCGGGGAAGCGGCGGCCACCACGCCCGGCGCGGCGGCGACATCGGCCACGCCACCTTCCGCTGGAATGTCGATTTTTGCTTCGCACTTGGGGCATCGCCCGCGCTTGCCCGCCAGGTTCGACTTGACGTTCAACGCGCTGTTACAGTGCGGGCAAGTGAACTTGATGCCCATAGTCTCTTTCGGAGCGAGGCCCTAATTGTTGTCGACGGTTATTGTAGGCGGAACGCTTGTAGCGTGGGCTTAAGCCCGCGTCCGTTGTGGGCGGTGCCCACCCCTACGCATTATACCTCACCTTCTTGCGACGGAAAGCCGCTTCCGGCCCGCGACAAACTAGACCCCGCGCTCGTCAGCCGCTAAAATCATGGCTAGTCCACCCATGACATCCAACACCCATCCCGAGGGAGATGAAATCATGTTTTATCGCATCAGCCTGTATGCGGGAATTCTGTCGCTTGGCGCCGCGGCGCTTATTTCCTCCGGCCGCCTGGCGGCCGACAACGAGCCGGCAAACAACCAGCCAGCAGACGAGATCAGCGGCAATTACCTTGAAACGCGCACCTGCGACGTTTACACCGGCCCGTGTTTTGCCAACGCCCAGGTCGGCTTGACCGGCCGGCAGGCGATCATGGCCTGGAATATCGAAACCGGAACGCACGAAGGCACCGACCTGAGCGGGCTCAACGTCGTGCTGGTCATCCGCGCCGCCGATACGCTCGGCTTTGGCGGAACCGTCGTCGTCCGGCCTGATCCGATCAAGTCGGTGATTCTGGTCGACGAGCGCGCGACCGACGCGCAGCGCGCAGCGCTGGCGTCTTTCGTCAAGCGGCACGCGGCTCGCGTCACCGGCGACGTGGTGCGTGTCGCCAGCTTGCCCATTGAAATGAGGTTCGACCTCATCGACATGGAGTGCCGTCTTGAGGCCGGCAAGGAAGCCCGCCTGGTCACCCGCAGGCTGGTCGCTCGCGACCGTTGCTGCACGAACGAAGAGATCTTCTACCCGCCGCTGACGGAGGTCGAACACTCCGCGCCGGCCTTCACCATCGACGGCGGCTTCGCGGGGCGCGGGCTGGGCCAAACCTGGTCGAACCCCAAGACGCGAAGCTCGTTCTTGGCGACATTTGCCTATTGACCCCTTGTTCCCACGCTCCGCGTTGCTTATTCTCGCGGCGGAAGGCGTTTCGCCTCCTGATCGCGACCGCCCTGGTGCAGCACGACGTGGGTGACCTGGTCATCCTTGTCGCGCGCGAATGTCAGTTGGGCGTCGACCACCTTGAGAAAGAACTCGGTCTCCGATTCGGGAAACACCTCGAACTTCGGCTGGCCGGTGAGTTGGATCATCAGCCGCTCGCCCTCGCGGGTACAGGTCAGCACGAACGCCGGATTGAATGCGTACTCGCCGACGTAATCATCGTAGACTTGCGGATCGACTTTGGCCACGCGACGCGTCTTGGGCAGCTTGTACGGCTCGCCCAACACGATCGCCGCCAGATCCTGCGCGATTCTGCCTGGCGAGTGCGACTCGACGTTCGAGAGCACGACGACACAGAGCTTCAGCTCGGGAATCCGCAGGATTTGGGTCGAGAAGCCGTTGATCCCGCCGGCGTGACTGGTGGCCGTTTTGCCGTCGCGCGTCTGAACGCTCCAGCCGTAGGCATAATTGTCGCGCACGGGAGTGAACATCTTCGCCATCGACTCGGCGGTGATCAGCTTGCCGGCCGTCAAGGCCCGGTCCCAGCGCAGCAAGTCGTCGACGGTCGAATACAACGCGCCGGCCGCGTGGGGCTGCGACATGTCGATGTAGGCCGCGTTGGCCAACTGCTCGCCTTCACGCGTGTAGCCGGCCGCGCGGTGTTGGAGAATCGTTTCATGGTGGTCGTATCCGCTGTCGCGCATTGCCAACGGGTCGAACACCGATTGCTTGAGAAACATTTCGTACGACATGCCAGCCGCCTTTTCGATGATCGCGCCCAGCAAAAGGTAACCTGAGTTGCTGTAGGCGAATTTCTCGCCCGGTTCAAACTCCAGCGGCTTGTCCTTGAAGCGGGCGATCATCTCCGGCAGCGTCTGCGGGAGCATCCATTTCTTGGGGTAGTCGGGAAAGCTCGTGAAGCTCGGTATGCCGGAGGTGTGACTCAGTAGGTGGTGGATTTTCACGTCATTCCAGGCCTCAGGCGCGTCGTCGACGTGCTTGCCCACGGGATCGTCGAGGTTGAGCTTGCCCTGCTCCTGCAGGATCATCACGGCCATCGCCGTGAACTGCTTGGTGATCGACCCCAACCGGAAGCGGGTCTGAGCCGTGTTCGGAACGCGTAACTCGACGTTGGACCAACCATACCCTTCGCTGACCAGCACCGCGTCGTCCTTGGCGACCAGCACGGAGCCATTGAACCGGTCGGCTTCGACACAGGCGGCCATGTACTCTTCGAGCTTGGCTTTGGGGTCGTCTTGGGCGACCAACGTCGCGGTGGCCGAGCCGGCGGCAAGGAACAGGGTTAAGACGAGCGGGTGAAAAAAAGTGGTTTTCATGGGAGAACCTCAAGTGGCAGTGGCAGGGATCGTTGGCCTGGTTCGTGTATGACCATGAATAATACGGGCCAAGTCATGAAGTGCGTCTCGGCCTCTTCGGGCGACGCCCCTCGGTCCAGACCTGCCGCACCTCGTCCGGCGTCGATGCCGCCTTGATTGCGAGAAGGATTGCCCGTAGCACCTTAGGGTCTTGGACCTGTCGGATTTCCGGCAAGAGCTTCAGCCCCTCCTTGCCGAATCTCAGGTCAAGGCCGACCGCAATGCCTTCGAGCAATCCCTCCTCAAGCCCCTTCTCAAGCCCCTTCTCAAGCCCCTTCTCCATCCCCTTCTCCATCCCCTTCTCCATCCCCATTCTCTCCGCAATGTCAATGAACGGCATACGCTTCTCCTCTTGGTATTGGGTGATCTCTTGCCAAAAAATGGTTTCCAGCGGCGTGGGCAATTCCATTATCCAGTCAATGAACCGAAACAATTGCCGAACGTCCTCGGCGCGAAAGCCCCGTTCGTGCAGTCCTTTGACCAACCGCACTTTCCACGACTGGCGTTCGGCCGGTGCCCTCCGGGTCTCCAAGGTCTTCAGGTGGGCCAGGACGACGGTGGCAAACGGGTTCGGGCTGGCCTCCAGATCCTCGCACCGCGGCGCATAATCCAGCAGTTTGACGATAGGAAACTCGATACCTGCCCGGAAACCCCAACGGCCGTAGCCATACTGGCTGGGCCGCCAAGCTGGGTCGTCGTCCGCCAGGATCGCCAGGCTGATGACCTCGCGGTCGTAACGGTCGAAGATGCGGTGATTATAGACGTACATCCGCTTCGGGAAGTCGCCCTCCTTCCGCGCCTGCACTTCGACATGGATCAGGAGCCACCGTTCCTCGCCGCTCTTCAGCCACACCTTGACCAGCTTGTCCACATAGCGCCGGCCCTGCTTTGCCTTGCGCACGATCTGCTGGAACTCCTTGTCGAGCATCTCATAGCGTCGGCTCCAGTCGATATCGGCGTGTGCCTGTGGAAAGAAGAAGGCCAGGCAAGCCTCGAAGAAGCGGTCGAGCGCCTCTTTCCAAGGGCTGTCGTAATCGGCCCTGGGGCCATCGGTTCCACGAGTTTGTTTGCGTTTCGCCATCACAACCACTAAGATAGCTCCACCGTGCCCCACTCGCCAGCCACTTGTCCACGGCGCGCCGAATTTCTTGGGCAACAGCGTCCGGTCGACACCTGCGGTTTTTTCCATCGCGCGTTGGTTGGTGGGCGGCGCCCACCCTACGCTTCCCCCTCCAAACACCGGAACCGTGTGCCCGGCGGAAAAAAAGACTGAACGTCTCGGCTAGCCGATGTGATTCAAGTAGGCGTCGAGGTCGAGCGCCGGGATGTGGTTCATGCCGCTTTCTCCTTTCAAACCGCACAGTCAGTTTCCCTGGAAATCGGCGGCCGGGCAAGGTAGAATAACAATGACCCGACAAAAGGGCAGCGTTGTGGCGCAGGCGTCCCACCTGCACATCCGGCAGGCAGGCGGAACGCCTGCACCACAAGATCGCACGATGCCGCCATCCGCTCCGCAAGATCGAGCGACTGCGCTGCCATAACCGCCGCGGAGCGGCAAATTGAGCGCGTGCTACAATTCGACGCCCACACGCGAGGGCTTCCGTATGGTATGGTTATAGGCCGACTGGACGCACTCCTGGGCGACTTGCCGTATGGAAGACAAACAGTTCTACCTCTCATCCGACCTGGCCCACCGCCTTGCGGCGATCGACGTCGGTACGAACAGCATTCGCCTGGTGGTGGCCGAAGCTCTGCGGGAAGGCCAGTACCGCGTGCTGACCGAGGAGAAAGACGCCGCTCGGCTGGGCAAGAACCTGAGCTCGACCGGGCGGCTCAACCCGGCCGCGGTCGAACGCTCGCTCGAGGCGCTGCGGCGGATGAAACAGATCGCGGCCGGCTACCAGGTGCGCGAACTGCGCGTGATCGCCACATGCGCCGTCCGCGAGGCCGAGGACGGCGCCGAGTTCTGCCGCAGGGCCAAGGACGAGATTGGGCTGGAGATCGAGGTTGTTTCCGCCCTCTTCGAGGCCCATTTGGCCTTCTTCAGCGTCGCACGCGGTTTTCACCTCGAAGGCAAGAACGTCGCGGTGGCCGACATCGGGGGCGGTAGCACCGAAATCATTCTGGCCTCCGGCCCGATCATCGAGGACGTATGCACCACGCCGCTGGGCGCCGTGCGGATGACCGACCTTTATCTCAACGGCCAGGATCCACCCAGCTTCGACGACTTCAATCGCTTGCTCGGCGGCATCGACCGCGAACTGAAGCGGCATTCCAAGGGACTGATCATGGCGCCCCACCTGCTGATCGGCTCCGGCGGCACGTTCACCAGCCTGGCTGAGATGACGATGGCCGACAAAGGGCAGCACGGCCTGCCGCTGCGCGGCTACGAGATCACGCACGCCGAGGTGGGGCACCTGCTCGATCGTCTGCGCAAATTGCCGGCCAAGGCCCGCCGCAACGTCGCGGGCCTCAGTCCCGAGCGCGCCGACATCATCGTGGCCGGCGTGGCGATCGTCGACCGGCTCTTGCGGCGGTTCAAGATCAATCGTTTGCAAATTCACGATCGTGGCGTGCGCGATGGTTTGCTGCTGACGATGCTCGACAAGTCGCTTGGCGCCGCCAGCGCCGACCCGCACGACCAGGAAGCGGCGATCGAGCGGTTCGCCGCCAACTGTGGTTGCGACTTGAAACACGCCCGTCAGGTCGCCCGGCTGGCGGGGCTGATCTTCTCGCAACTCCTCGGCAAGGTCGAAATCGACGCGGCCGACCGGCCCTTGCTCGAGGCGGCGGCGCGGCTGCAAGACGTCGGTTACCTGATCAACTACGAGAAGCACCACAAGCATAGCTACCACCTGATTCTCAACAGCCGGTTGGCGGGCTTCCAGCCGCACGAACTGGAGTTGATCGCGAACATCGCCCGTTATCACCGTGGCAAGGAGCCGAAAAAGAAGCACGAAAACTTCAGCCGCTTGTCGGCCAAGGACCAAGAGCGGGTCCGCCGATTGGCGGCGATCTTGCGGCTGGCGGGCGGCTTCGACCGCAGCAGCACGCAGCAGGTGCAAGCCATCTCGGTAGCTTTCGGCAAGAGTCAGATCGACATGCGCGTGCTGGCCGCGGAGTGCCCCGAAGTCGACCTCTGGGCCGCGCGCCGCCGGGCCGAGCCGTTCGAGAAGATCTTCGGGCGCGCGTTGGTCATCGAGTGGCAAGACCCGCGCCATCCGCCCCCGGCGACGCGCCATGGGGGCAAGGAAGGCGGCAAGTCGGCTGACGACGCCGCCACCGACGGCAAGCCCGGCACCGCCTCCCGCGCGAAACGGCCAACGTCGCGGAATTCGTAAAAAACGCGCCTTCGCGCTCGAACGAATCGCCGCCGGGTCTGATGAAACGGATGAAAGCCCGTAGTCGTCGGCTTGTCCGTAGGGTAGAATACTCGCTATGAACGCTGAAGCCATTCGAGAATGGATCGACCGTCGCCCGTTCCAACCGTTTGCCGTGCGGCTCGCCGGCGGCGAGGCCCACCAGGTTCGGCACCCGGAAACAGTTATCTTGATGCGGACCACGTTGGTCATCGCCTATCCTGAGACGGAACGTGTGGCCGTCTGTTCCTTGCCGCATATCACCAGCATCGAGACGCCGCAACCGGCCTAGCGCCTACGGTAATTTCGTAGCGTCCGAGGGCGTGAACAATCCCCTCGCCTTGGCGGCCAAACGCCACTTGAGCGTCCCATCGCGCCGAAGCAGGTCCGTCGGTCGCAGTTGTCCGCTGGCGGCAAGTTGCCGGATCTCATCCGTTGAAACAGGACCTCGCTTCACTCCGCCATGAGCGTAAAACCACCGCCTTGACATATTGAACCTACCTCGGTCGTCTTCCATCGAAACGAACTCGCGGATGCCGCCAGCCTCAAGTGATACTATCAGTTGGTTGGCGTCACTGCTAGAATCGCCGTGACCCAGGCTCAATGAGGCAGCGAGTGACATGGCCAACACCCCCATGATGCGGCAGTACGAGGACGCCAAGAAGGCGTGCCCCGACGCGGTTTTGCTGTTCCGCATGGGCGATTTCTACGAGATGTTCCATGACGACGCCAAGCTGGCGGCCCGCGTGCTGAACCTCGCCCTGACCAGCCGCGACAAGGGAGAAAATCCGGTCCCCATGGCCGGCTTTCCCCACCACCAACTCGAAAGCTACCTCGGCAAGCTGATCGCGGCCGGCCTGCGGGCCGCCATCTGCGATCAGGTCGAAGACCCCAAGCTGGCGAAGGGGCTGGTCAAACGCGAAGTCACTCGCGTCGTCACGCCCGGCACCGTCACCGACGACGCGCTGCTCGACCCGCGAGAGAGCAACTTCCTGGCGGCGCTCGTGCCCGGCGAGATCGTCGGCCTGGCCTGGGTTGATCTGTCGACCGGCCGCTTCCTGGCCGCGCAGGTCACGCCCGCACGGCTGGCCGACGAACTGGCCCGCATCGCGCCGGTCGAGTGCCTGTTGGCCGAGGACGTTGAATTATCCCACGCGCGGCTCGATGAGCGAGTTGTCGTCACGCGCCGACCAGGCTGGGTCTTCTCGCACCACGCCGCGCGGGAAGCCTTGGCCAAGCACTTCGGCACGCAAACGCTCGAAGGTTTCGGCTTCGAAGCGGTCGACGTGCCCGCCGTTCGCGCCGCCGGGGCGGTCCTCGACTACCTCGCCGAGACGCAAAAGACCTCGCTGGCGCACATCGACCGGCTCGTTCCCTATCGGCCGGGCAACACGCTCGAAATCGACGAGGCCACGCGACGCAGCCTGGAGATCACCCGCACGCTCCGCGAGGGTCGCCGCGACGGGTCGCTCTTGGACGTGCTGGGCCGCTCGGTGACGGCCATGGGTTCCCGGCTGCTGGCCGATTGGCTGGCCAATCCGCTCACGAACACGGCGTCGATCGACGAGCGGCTCGACGCCGTCGGCGAACTGGTGGCCCATCCCAAGCTGACCGAGGAGCTGCGCGAAGAACTGCGGCGGGTTTACGACGTCGAGCGGCTGCTGGCCCGCGTCACCACCGGCCGCGCCAGCCCGCGCGACTTGAACCATCTCGCCCGCACGTTACGCACACTCCCCGTATTCAAGGCCAAGCTGACGGCGCGCGAAAGCGCCCTCTTGGCACGCCTGGAGACCGAGCTCGACCTGTGTCCCGACATCCGTGGCCGGCTCGACGCGGCGCTCGAGGAAGAGTGTCCGCTGGTCAGCCGCGAAGGGGGCTTCATCCGCGCGGGCTTCAGCGCCGAGCTCGACGCCCTGCGCGAACTGACGACCGGCGGCAAGCAATGGATCGCACGCTACCAGTCCGAAGAAGCGCAACGCACGGCGATACCCAGCCTCAAGGTCGGCTTCAATAGCGTCTTCGGCTACTACCTGGAGATCACCAACACGCACCGCGACAAGGTGCCCGACCGCTACATCCGAAAACAGACGGTCAAGAACGCTGAACGCTACATCACGCCGGAGCTCAAGGAATACGAGGAAAAGGTGCTCACGGCCGAGGAGAAGGCCAAAGACCTTGAGCACGAATTGTTCCTCGAGCTGCGCGACCTGGTAACGGCCGGCGCTCGCCGCCTGCGCGGCACGGCCGGCGCGCTGGCTCAGACCGACGTGCTCGCCGGCCTGGCCGACCTGGCACGCGAGCGCGGCTATTGCCGGCCCAAGATGGTCGACGAGCCGGTGCTGCGGATCGTCGCCGGAAGGCACCCCGTGCTCGACCAACGGATGGCGGCCGGGGCCTTCGTTCCCAACGACGTGACCGCCGGACCGGACGAGGGGTTCATGCTGCTGATCACGGGGCCGAACATGGCGGGCAAGAGCACCTACATCCGCCAGGTGGCGCTGATCCAACTGTTGGCGCAAATGGGTTCGTTCGTGCCGGCGCGCGAGGCGACGTTGGGGGTGGCCGACCGCATCTTCGCACGCGTCGGCGCCAGCGACGAATTGGCCCGCGGTCAGAGCACCTTCATGGTCGAGATGACCGAGACGGCGCGCATCTTGAACACCGCGACGCCCCGCAGCCTGGTGATTCTGGACGAGATCGGCCGCGGCACGAGTACCTACGACGGCGTGTCGTTGGCCTGGGCGGTCGTCGAGTACATCCACGACCACGTCGGCTGCCGCACGTTGTTCGCGACGCACTACCATGAGCTCACGGACCTGGCCAACTCGCTCTCGGGCGTGAGGAACCTGAACGTGGCGGTGCGCGAGTGGCAGGACGACGTGGTGTTCCTGCACCAGATCGTCGCAGGCGCGGCCGACAAGAGCTACGGCATCCATGTGGCGAGGCTGGCCGGAGTGCCGCGCGAGGTCTTGGAGCGGGCCAAGCAGATCCTGTCGCGGTTGGAGCAGGACCATCTCGACGAGCGTGGAAAACCCAAGCTCGCCCAGCGGCATGTCGCGCGGCTGGGCGGCGACCTGCAGCTCACGTTGTTCGCCGCCGCCGAGCACCCGCTGTTGGACAAGCTCCGCCAGGCCGACCTCGACGGCCTCACGCCGCTTTCGGCGCTCGCGCTCTTGAAACAGTGGCAGTACGAGTTGTGTTTGAAAACACCCTCGGCCTAGCCATTCCGACCCCTAATCTTTAGAATATACCTCACGCGGCCGACAATGAGACATTTTCCACGAGCAAGTGGTGTCTGGTGGCAGAGCGTAAGCGATGCCCCGGCTAAATAGCGACCGGGGCATCGCTTACGCTCTGCCCCAGCCACCGTGAATGTCTCATTGTCGGCCGCGTGAAGTATAGCGGACTCTCGGAAAAAAGAATTCTCACCCGTTGAAGGGGATTTGGCGTTGATTCGTTCCCATACCTGCGGCGAGTTGCGTGTCGGGCATGTGGGCCAAGAGGTGACTCTCTGCGGCTGGGTCGATTCGTACCGCGACCACGGCGGCGGGCTGTTCCTCGACGTGCGCGACCGCTACGGTAAGACCCAAATCGTCTTCGCCCCCGAAGCCGGACCCCAAATCCAGGAAGCGGCCAAGACGCTGCGAAGCGAGTTCGTCGTCGCCGTCACCGGCAAGGTCGCCCGGCGGCCCGAGGGGACCGTGAACCCCAAGCTCGACACGGGCGAGATCGAACTGCGGGCCAGCCAACTCACGGTGCTCAACAAGAGCCTGACTCCCCCCTTTCAACCCGGCGCCAAGGAGCTGCCGGGCGAGGATCTCAGGCTGAAATACCGCTACCTCGACTTGCGGCGGCCCGAAATGCAACGGACGCTCGTCCTGCGGCACCGCGTGATCAAGGCCATGCGCGACTACTTTGACGAACATCGCTTCATCGACGTGGAAACCCCCATGCTCGGCCGTAGCACGCCCGAGGGAGCCCGCGACTACCTGGTGCCGAGCCGAGTTCACGCCGGCTCGTTCTACGCACTGCCGCAGTCGCCGCAACTCTACAAGCAGATCCTGATGGTCGCCGGATACGACCGCTACGTGCAGGTCGCCCGCTGCTTCCGCGATGAAGACCTGCGGGCCGACCGCCAGCCCGAGTTCACGCAGTTGGACATGGAGATGTCGTTTGTCAACTCCGACGACGTGATCGGCGTCATCGACGGCCTGGTGGCCAAACTGGCCAACGAGATCCTGGGCCTGGACGTCAAGCTTCCGCTGCCTCGCATGACCTACGACGAGGCCATGCGGAGGTTCGGCCACGACGCCCCCGACCTGCGTTTCGGCATGGAACTGGTCGACGTCACCGATCTGGCCAAAGAAGCCGAGTTCCGCGTGTTCCGCGAGGCGGCCGAGGGGGGCCTGTGCGTGCGCGGCTTGAACGCCAAGGGGGCCGCCGCCAATTACTCGCGCAAGGCCATCGACGAACTGACCGAGTTCGTCAAACAGAACTTCGGCGCCAAAGGGCTGGTGTGGTTCAAGGTCGAAGAAGGCGGCACGCTCGCCTCACCGACCGCGAAAAACTTCGCGCCCGCGTTGCTGGCCAAGATCGGCGCGCGGATGCGGGCGGCGCCGGGCGACTTCTTGCTGTTCGTGGCCGATTCGTTCGAGGTCACCTGCAAAGCGCTCTACGCTTTGCGCAAGCGCTTCGGCGAGGAACTGCGGCTGTACGAGCCGGGCCAGATGCACTTTTCCTGGGTTGTCGAGTTTCCGATGTTCGCCTACGACGCCGAGGAAGGATGCTGGGCCGCGATGCACCATCCCTTCACCGCCCCTCGCCCGCGGGATCTGGCGATGCTGGCCACCGATCCGGGCAAGTGCCGAGCGCAGGCCTACGACCTGGTGATCAACGGCTCGGAGGCGGGCGGCGGAACGATCCGAATTCACGACAACGAAACGCAGCAACAGGTCTTTTCGCTGTTGGGCATCGACCCGCGAAAAGCTCGCGAGCGGTTCGGCTTTCTGCTCGACGCCTTGCAGTTCGGCGCTCCGCCTCACGGTGGCATCGCCCTGGGCATCGACCGCTGGGTGATGCTCTTCGGAGGGCTGGACAACATCCGCGACTGCATCGCCTTCCCCAAGACGCAAAAGGCCGCCGACCTGATGACCGAGGCGCCCGGCCAAGTCGACGCCAAGCAACTCAGGGAACTGAAGATCAAGCTCGACAAGGACTCGTAGGTTACTTGGCTCGCATCGCGGTCGCCGCGGCGGCGGCGGGACCGCCCTTCGACGGCCCGGCGCGGCGCAATGCGTCGACGACTTGCCGCTTGCTGATCAGATCGCGCAGCACAATGGGCTGCTCAGGCCGGTCGGCGGGAAACACGGCGTAGAGCGGAATCGACGCGCTCTTGAGCTTCTCCAGCATGAATTCGATTTCCGGCGATGGCTTGCTCCAGTCGGCGCGGAGCGGCACGACGTCGAATTGCTCGACCACGTCGCGGACCTCCGGGGTGTTCAAGGCGACCGCCTCGTTAACCTGGCAGGTCGCTCACCAGAGGGCTGTGAAATCCAAGAGCACCGTCTTGCCGGCCGCGGTGTGGTTGGTCAACGACGCGATCGAAAAGGGCTGCCACGCGATGAGTTCGGGACGCGGCGCCAGCCAGCCGAACGAAATGAACGCGGCCAGCGCCGTGACGACCGCCCCCATGCCCCAAGCGCGCAGGCGCAGCCGCAATTCGGCGTAGAGCGGTGTGCGCCCGATCCACCAGAACGCAAACCACAAGCCGAACAGAAAGGCCAGCGCGGGGATGAAATAATCGCGATCGATGACCCGGAACAGCCAGACCACGGTGCCCAACAGGACGAATCCCATCAATTGCTTGAAGGTATCCATCCAGGCGCCCGGCTTCGGCAGGAAGTGAATCAAGCCGGGAAACACGCCGATCAGCAAGTAGGGACTCGCCATTCCCAGCCCGATGAATCCGAACGTCAAATAGGTGATCGGCGGTGGTTGCGCCACGGCAAACGCGAACACGACGCCCAGGTACGGCCCGCTACAAGGAGTCGCCAGGATCGTCGTCAACACCCCTTTGAGAAACGCTCCCCAAGCGCCCTCTTTCGCGGCCAGTTCGTTGGCCTTGCCGCCGCCCACGAAACCCGGAATCGGAATCTCCCACACGCCGAGAAAACTGAGGGCCATCACGAACACCAGCGATGCCATGCCGACGTTGAAACCGAGCGAGGTAAACTGCTGCCCCCAACTGAATTGCTTGCCTAACATCAGCCGGAAAACCACCGTCGCCGTGGCCAGCGCCATGAACACGGAAATCAGCCCCAGCGAATACCAAACATTCAGCCATAGCACGCGCCGGCGATCGTGGCCGCTTTGTTCGACGAACGAAAGGATCTTGAGGCCAATCACCGGAAGCACGCACGGCATCAAATTCAGGATCAGTCCGCCGATCAGCGCGAATCCCAGCGTTACCAGGAGCGAAGTGCCACCATTCGCCGCGTCGATGGGCGCCAGTTCCGCGCGTTCCTTCTTGTCGCCGCCCAAGGCCTTTTCGGCGTCGCCGTAGTTTTTCTTGCCCGTGAACGTGACGGGCAACCGGCCGTCGCGGCGTGCGCGGCCGACGGTCAGCGTGGCCTCGAAGCCGACGGCCGACAGCTCGCACTTGCTGTCGGTACATACCTGGTAGCCGATGATTCCCGCCAAGGCCAACCCGCCGGCCTTGGCCCCCTGGGGCACGGTCAATTCAATGGTCCAAGTCACGGGCTCGCCGTACTGGCCCAAGGCGCCGTCGCCACCTTCGGACGGCGCCGAGTCGGCGACGGGCTTCGTGGCAACCAGGCCGGATTTCTTGCTGAATACGATCAAGGTCGGCCTGCCGCCCAACTCCGGAACCTTGTCGCCGACGGCATAGATGTGCCAACCGCCGTCGCGGTCGGGTTCGGCCGTCACGACAAGCCGCGCCTTGCCCCCCGGCTCGACGACCTTGGGTTCGAGATGGGCGCGGAACGCCACATGCTTGTCGTCGGCGTATTCGCCGAACTCGGCTTCGTCTTCCGCCGCCAAGCCCTTGGTCGCGTTTGCCTTTCGAGCCGGCGGCGTCGCGACGGCCAGCGCGGCTTTGAATGGAAAGTCCGTCGGGGGATCGCAATGCTCGGCATTGCACGCCTGCGCGTGGAGCTTGCCCGCGATGGCCAGTTGGGAGGGATCGACGCCCTCGGCCCAACGGATCGGCGCGGTCCAGGTCACGACGCCTTCGTGTTCCTCCAGGGGCACGCCAGGAAAAACGACGTTGTCCAGGTGCTCCGCCGGCGGCTCGGTCGGCTCGAAATCGCCGGTCAACTCAAATCGCCGGCTGGCCTCCAGCTTGATTTTGGTGCGGATCGGCCCACCATTCGGCTGGGTGATCGAATAGATATGGTAGCCCGGCGCCAACTTGGCGGTGATCGAAAGCTTGCCACCACGACCGCCGCGATCGACCGTAAACGACGCCGAGACCGCGACCGCTTCCTCATGGGGGCCGGCCGTCGCCGCGGGATCGAGCTTGAGCTCGTCCAAAAAACTCTTTTGTGCCCAAAGAGGCGAGACGCCGTTCAGCGCCAGCCAGGCACACATCGCCACCGTGCGACAGCGCAGTCCTAAGCTTCGCATCCGTTTGCGTCCTTCGTCAGTAAGTTGGATTGGTGGGCTTCAGCCCGCGTCCGTTGTGGGCGGTGCTAGCCCGGATTATTCATGGTCCCGTAGCTGGCTTCGCAAGAAGTCAGGCCGTGGACGCAAGTTACGCCAGAATTCTTGCGAATTCTGCTACAGCACAGTGCGCGAGTTCTTCCCCGGACCATGAATAATCCGGGCTAGGAACCCCGCCTGTCGCCTTTCGCTCCGCGAAAGGACGTTCTTTCGCGGAGCGAAAGGCGACATTACGGCCGGTATTGATTTTACGTCAGGCTGGGTAGCGAGGCAATGGAGGCGGGAGGCAGTGGGAGAAAGGAGAAAGGAGAAAGTGACCGGTTGACAGGTCGCCTACTGCGTATTGCCTACTTGCCTACTGCCTCGCCAACCTGGCCACGTTCTCGTCGAGCCGTGCTTCGACCGCGCCGCGGTCGTCGAACGTCCGTCGATCGAGATAGATCCATTCGAGCCAGTTCATGCCCGACAGGAGAACATTGGCTCGATCGAATGCGGTCACCAACAGCGCCTCGGCCAGTGAAAGCGGCTTGATCCGCTCGTAGGCCGAAAGCGCATGCTGCCACCCTGGCGCGTCGTCGCCGACGAGGCTCCCCACGAGCCGCGCCACGTCGGCGGCGACGCTTTCCGGCCGCATGGCGCCGAAGTCGATGAGACCACTCACCTGCTCGCCCACGAACAACACATGGTCGTGCCAGATATCGCGAATGCACGGCTGCCGGGGAACTTCGACCCGCGCCGCCTCGTTCAACGTCCGCCGCACCTTGCCTTCCGCCAACGGGTAAAGCTCCAAGAGCAAGCGAGCGGGCCTCGCCAGTTCGGGCCAGTCGCCATGGGAAAGGGCCGCCGAAACCTGCTCGCGTCGTTGAGGCGTCCAAGCGTGCAGCCGTTGGAGGCGTTCGGCAATGCCGGGCGAAGCGGCCGGCCCGTGGTCGGGCAGCGGAAACGAGGCGGCGGCCCGGTGAAACTCGGCCAGGGCGCTGACCGCGGCGGCCAGCTTCGTTCGGCTGGGCGCCTCGTGATAATCGGCCCTGCCAGGCAGCCAGGGGCTCAATTCCCAAAGCGTGCCGGCCTCGCACACGAAGCCCGCGTGGGCGCGCGTTTCCAGTGGCAGCGGCAACGCGTGGAATCCCTCCTGCACGACATGCCAGAGCACGGCCTGAATGAACTCGAGCCGATCGCGCGTCGGGTGCTCGCGCGGCCAGCGGCGGAGGCAAAGCGGGCCGCGACGCGTTTCCAGCCGCCAGAAACACGCGCCGCTGAACCCGCCGGCCGCCGCCAGATAGCGCGCCGAGTTGGGTTGGCAGTCGTCTGGGTACGCGGCGACCACGCGGCGATACGCGGTTTCGACGTTCATCGCCAGGGAACCTCCTTCGAGCATCATCGGCATTGTACCGCATTGGGTTTTTGCCTCCTAGCCTTCAAGCGGGTCGTCGTTTTTGTTATACTTCACGCGGCCGGCAATGTGGCATTTTGTCACGAGAAAGTGGTGGCTGGTGGCTGGTGGCAGAGCGTAAGCGATGCCCCGGCTAGAAAGCGACCGGGGCATCGCTTAGGCTCTGCCCCAGCCACCGTGAATGTCTCTTTCTTGGCCGCGTGCAGTATATGATCATATTGGGAACGTGTCGCACGACCGCGGAGTTGCCGAGCGTGAAAATGATCGTGGCAGTCATTCAGCCGACCAAGTTGCTGGCGTTGCGCGAGGCGCTGGTGAAGATGGGCGTCACGCGGATGACCGTCTGCGACGCGCAGGGCTTCGCACGGCAACGCGGACGAACGGAGATGTACCGCGGGCACGAGTACAAGACCCACCTCCTGCGGAAAGTGGAGCTGGAGATCCTCGTCAACGACGACTTCGTCGACCGCACGATCGACACGATTCTCAGCGTCGCGCGCACCGGCCCGGAGGGAACGATCGGCGACGGCAAGATTCTCGTCCTGCCGGCCGACGAAGTGATCCGGGTAAGCGATGGAGTGCGCGGTCCCGAAGGGGCGTGAAACCCATGGCCGCCGTATTGCTTACCGCCGACCTGGCCTGTTCGTCGAAGGTGGCCGGCGCGGCGGCTCGCGCCGGGCGGCGCGTCGAGACGGCGATGAGCCTCGCGGCCTTGCTCGAAAAAGGGGTCGGCGCCGAGTTGGTCATCCTCGACCTGACGGCACCGGGCGCCGATCCAAGAGAGCTCTTGCCGCGATTGCGCGCGTTGGCGCCGCCGCCCATCCGCGTGATTGCGTTTGGTCCGCACGTGAACGAGGCGGCTCTGGCGGCCGCTCGCGAGGCGGCTTGCGACCTCGTGATCACGCGAGGGCAGTTTCACTCGCGGGTGGACGAACTGCTGGCGAAGTATGTCAGCGGCTGAGCCGGCGGCGGCAGGGCCGCGAACAGGTCGGCCAAGCCGTGGGTTGTGCCGCATCCACGCGCCCGGCTCTACCACCACGGTCACGCTTGGTATTCCGCCCTTGCTGGGCAGTGCCCAAGTGGTGGGCGGTGCCCACCCTACGTCGCTGCGCCCAGGCCAAGGGCCACCGTAGACCTCACGCTCCGCGTGAGGAAACATCACGCGGAGCGTGATGACTACGGTCGTGCTCGGAATTTCTCACGCATACCGCTACGCTAACTTGTGTGCTCCTTGTAATACTCGTCGGAGGCGACGAAGCCACCGTTGTGGCGCAGGCGTCCCGCCTGCCGGCAACGGCATCCACCAGCAACCCGACATCGGTTGGGTTGGTGGGCGATGCCCACCCTACGTCGCTGCGCCCAGGCCAAGGCTCACGCTCCGCGTGAGGAAACATCACGCGGAGCGTGATGACTACGGTCGTGCTCGGAATTCTCACGCATACCGCTACGCTAACTTGTGTGCTGCTTGTAGTATTCGGCCGAGCCGGTGAAGCCGGCGATCACGTCCTCGTTGGTCTTGCCGTCGGCGAATTGGCCCAGCCAATAGGCCAGCCCGCCCGCGTCGGCGGAACGGCCCAAGTAG
>DATKSN010000058.1:0-47627 GCA_035531595.1 Pirellulales bacterium
GCCCTCGTTGTTCTACACATCTTGTAAAGAGGCCAGGGGCTTGCCCCCTGGAGTTTCACGCTCGTATCTACACACGCAGGCTCCCCGGATTACCTGCCTTTCCCCGTGTCGCCCCGCAGGCCGCCTTCGGCGGCCTGCGGGGCGACACGGACGGTGGGGACGCGGCCGCATTCGATTTAGAAACCAACGTGAAACTCCAGGGGGCAAGCCCCTGGCATCTTACGATGAGACCGGAGTTGCCCAACACTCCGACCTCGCCGCTTCGCGGCGGCAGGCTCGATTGTCGATCCCGCTGGCTGGCCGGCACGACATGGGGAAGCGCGCCGGAGAGGCGTTTTTACGGTTTTCGGATTCCGCCTCGGAATTTGCTTGATTCTCGGCGCGGTCTCGCTTCTAATCGGTCGGTATGACTTGAATGACCGGTAGGCCCTGGAAGTCCGCACTCATGGAATCAGGACGAGGCTGGATGGCGATCGGCTGCTGGCTCGCTTTGGGCGCGTGGACTGCGGCGCACGCTCAAAATATCGTGGCGGCCGTCGCCGCGCCCGCCGAGCAAGCCAATCCCAACGATCCCAAGCTTCCCTTTCACCTCCCCTCGCAATCGAGCGACGTGAAAGAGGCCCTGGCCGACTTTCACCGCTACGCGGGCAAAGGGACTTGGGAGCGGGCCTTCAAAGCACTCGACAAAGTGCAAGCCGGACCTCCCAACGCACTGACGCCCCGCGACGACGGCCTGCTGATGCCCACGCGATTGTTGCTGCGGCAGGCACTCGCCGACTTGCCCGCTCCAGGAAAACATGCCTATCGGCTGTTCCACGACGCCGACGCCAAGGTGCTCTTGGACGAAGCCAAGGGAAAAGACGAGACCGAGAAGCTCGTCAAAATCTTCTCCAACCACTTCATCACCACGGTCGGCGACGTGGCCGCGGATCGACTGGGCGACATCTACTTCGAACAAGGCGACATGGACCAGGCCGCCGAGTGCTGGCAGGCCGTGCTCCAGTATCGGCCCGAAAGCGCGCTGCCCCGCGCCCGCCTGCTGGTCAAATCGGCCCTGGCCCTGGCGCGCGCCGGGCGGTGGGACGAGTTTGCCGAGTTCAAACGCCAACTCCACGAGCGGCACCAAGGCGAAACCGTCGTCCTGGGCGGTAAGCCAGTGCATGCCGAGGACCATCTCGAAGCGATCTGGAAGGAACACCAGGCCGAAGCGAAATCGGCCCCGGCGGCCGAGCGCGGCGATTTGCCCGACCTGGCGCTGCCCGCCGCGCTCGATCCGGCCTGGCAGTTCCGCGTGATGGGCCCGCGCGAGGCCCAGATGCTGGCCAACATGGGACAAAACTGGGGCTGGGGCCGGCTACCCGTGAGCGAAATGGTCCCGTCGGCGGTGATCGATGGCCAACGGGTCTACGTCAATCTTCTCGGCTACCATCTGGCCATCGATCTGAAGACGGGCAAGCTGCTGTGGCGATCGGCCAAGTTCCACGACATGGTCCAGAAGATGCAGAACAACCCCCAGGGCCATAATCCCGAGCAATACGCGTTGGCCGTTTCGGGCGACACGCTCTGGTCGGTGTTTCGCGATGCTCAGCAGATGGGCCAGCAGGGTCAGCCGTTCCGCATCGGCCGCTGGGAGGCGGCCACCGGCAAGCCGGGCTGGAACTCGTCGACGATCGCCGAGTTGCAGCAGTGGAACTTCATGGGCAATCCGCTGCCGATGGACGATCGCGTCGTGGTCGCGGCGTCGAAGCAAGGGCAGGGCGCCGAATTGCACCTGTTGTCGCTGGCAGCCTCCGACGGCAAGCTACGCTGGTCGACGCACCTGGGCACGCACCAGGCCAATCAGAACCAGGCGTGGCCGCCGCGCCGTTCGGCCCAGCCGTCGTTGATCGCCTACGGCCCCAAGGTCTACGTCGACACCCACGCCGGTGCGCTGGTGGCCGTCGATCGTCGCACCGGCTCGCTCGACTGGGGTTTCAACTACGAATCTGAAATGCCCGACGGCAACAACATGCGCTGGTGGGGCATGCCCACGGAGACCTTCACGGCGGGCGCGCCACAGGTGGTCGAAAACAAGCTCTATTTCAAGGGCATGCAATCGCAGCGGCTCTATTGCATCGACCTGGCCGGCCCTTCGCTCGCCTGGAAGCGGGAGGTAAGCAAGAAATCGCTATTGATCGGCGTCGACCGCGAACGGATCTACCTGGGGGGCGCCGAGGTCGAGGCGATCGACCTCACGACGCGCAAACTGAAGTGGAACGCGCAGGTGCCCATGGCCACCGGCTGGATCCACCCCGTGATGACCGAGCACCGGGTGTACCAGTTCACGTCGCGGGGCGTGTACGAGCTCGACAAGGCCAACGGCGACACGGTGCGGCTGTTCCGCGGCGCCGACTTGGAATCGCTGGGCGGCGCGTTGATGGTCGCGCCGGGCGTCATGTTGACCGTATCGAACCTGTCCGTCACCGCATACCGGGGCGAACCCGTCGAGCCCCCGGCGGCGAAGTCGACCGAAGCGGCCTCGGCGGCGGGGGCCAAAACGTCGGGAAAACTCGGAGGCGTTGACAAACCATGAGCCGAATTCTCCTCGCGCTGACTTTGGCCGCCTGTACGGCTTGGTCTTCATCCCTTATGGCCGCGGAGCACGGCAACATCAGCGTTTCGGGCGCGGGCGAGGTGCGGGTCAGGCCGACCCATTTGGAGATCGAAATCAGCGCCAAGGCCGCGGCCGAGTTGACGGCCGACGCGATCCAGAAGTACCGCGATACGCTCCGCCGCACCACCGAAGCTTTTGAAAAGCTCGACATGAAGGATCTCACGATCGAACAGCGCGAGCTTTCGTTTACCAAGTCGACGCCTGGCGAGAACGGTGGCATGGCCGGCTTCGTCCTCGGGGGCGGCGGCGCCCCGGCGGCCAAGCCGCAGGTCGACATTTCCCGCTCATTGCGGCTGGTACTCGCCGGCATCGACCAGTTGGAGGAAGCCGCGCTGATGGAGACGATCGGCACATTGCTCGACACGGCCCACGATTCCGGCGCCACGGTCGGCGAGGGTTCGTCGTCGAATGCCATGTTGGCGCAGATGATGGGACAGCAGGCGGGCAGCACTTCAATGGTCACGTTCGTGGTCGACAACGCGTCGGAACAGCACGAAAAGGCATACCAGCAGGCCTTTGCCGCAGCGAAGGCGCGGGCGACGCGGCTAGCCAAGCTGGCGGGCGCGACGCTTGGTTCGGTACGCTCGATCGACGAACAGCAAGGCCAGGTGGTTTACCCACGGTACGCAAACACCCTGAACCTGAATTCGAACGGCGACTCGCGACTGACATCCGATACGCTGGGCGACATCCCCGTGCGCGTAACATTGCACGTCAATTTTTTGCTCAACGCTCAAGACGCCCCATCCTCCGCTGATGATGATGAAGAAGAAGAGGACTCGAAATGAAACGTCGACCATCGCGATCATTGGCATCGTCACCGCATTTCCGTAGGGAACGCCCTCGATGGCGCTCGGTGCGCGGCAATGGGGCGCTCGGTCCCGATTCACGGAACGCCACGGAGGGCGTTCCCTACAGATGGGCGGTCGTTTGGGCCTGCGTCCTGCTGCTTCCCACGATCAGCTTCGCGCAGTACGCGGGCGACCCCTCGGGCGGCTCGCAGACGGGGGGCATCAGCGTGTACGGCACCGGCGAGACCTCCGCCAAGCCCGACCTGGTCGAAATCAGCCTGCGGGCCAACGCCACGGCCGAGCTCACGGCCGACGCGCTGGTGAAGTACAAAGACACCAAACGACGCACGCTGGAAGCCTTCGAGAAGCTCAAGCTCGAAAAACTGGAAGTCGAGGAGCAGGGAGTTTCGCTGGCCAACCAGGGTTCGGCCGAACAGATGCAGATGGCGATGCGCGGGATGATGGGCACCGGGAGCGGTAAGTCGCAAGTGCAGATTTCCAGTTCGCTGCATTTGCGGTTGTCGGGCATTCACGATCTCTCGGCCGAAGAAGTGCTGGAAACCGTGGGCACGCTGCTCGATGCCGCCAAGGACGCCGGCGCCGAGATCGGTCCGACAGCCGCCGAGGTGAACATGGCCTGGCGCTATGGCAACGTGCCCGATGAAACGCTGGTGCGGTTCATCATCAACGATCTGGATAAGCTCCGCGAGCAGGCTTATGAAAACGCCGTGGCCGACGCCCGGACCCGCGCCGAACGGTTGGCCAAGCTCAACGGCGTCAAGCTCGGGCGCGTGCTGGGCGTGCAGGAAATGCACGTCTCGGCCGACGATGCGCGGCAGGTCGTCTATAACCCGTATGGCAGGCCGCAACACCCATCGGGCAAGCCGAGGAAGCCGCACATCGCGTCCGAAACATTCAACGAAATCCCATTCCAGGTCAAGTTGCTGGTCCGGTTCGCGATCGAGCCCGAGGCGGACAAGACGGCGAAGAACGAATGAGAAACCACGAATCCGCAGTTTGCAATGCCATGACCCGAATTGCGTCAACGATCGTGTTGGCGCTGGCGGCCTGCACGTCCCTCGGCTCCCGCGCGAGCGCCGCGGAAGAGGTATTACCCACGCACGTCACGCCCGAAACGCTCAAGGCGGTGAAGGCCGGGCTCGATTACCTGGCGCGCACGCAGTCGAGCGACGGCGCATGGCACGACGACCAGGGAGGCCGCGCCTATCCGATGGCCTGCACGTCGCTGGCCGGAACGGCGCTGTTGGCGCACGGCAACACGCCGACCCGCGGCCACTACGCGCCGCAGATCCGCGCCACGATCGACTACATCGCCCAGTGCTCGACCCCCTCGGGCCTGCTCACGGGGCCGGGCGAGGATTCGGGCCAGCCCATGCACGGCCACGGCTTCGCGCTGATGTTTCTGGCCTCGGCCTACGGCATGGAGAGCGACGACACGCGCCGCTCGCGCGAGAAAGAAGTCATCGAACGCGCCGTCAGCCTCACGGCGCGCGGGCAAAGTCCGGCCGGCGGCTGGACCTACATCCCCGGCGGCGGCGACGAAGGCTCGGTGACCGTCACCCAGGTGCAGGCCCTGCGCGCCGCCCACAACGCCGGATTCCTCGTGCCCAAGGGGACAATCGAAGAGGCCGTGCGCTACATCGAACGCTGCAGCACGCCGGAGGGCGGTATCTGTTACTCCCTCGGCTCGGGGGGCGGGGCGCGGCTGGCCATTTCGGCCGCGGCGGTCGCCACGCTTTACAACGCCGGCGAATTCGACGCGCCCGTGGCCGAACGTTGCCTGCAATACGTGTGGCAGCAGTTCCGGGGCCAGCAGGGCTGGAGTAAGGGGGGCGGCCACGATTTCTACACCCAACTCTACGCCTCGCAGGCCTACTACATGGCCGGCGACAAGTATTGGGACGAATACTTTCCCGCCACCCGCGACCAGTTGCTTTCGATGCAAGACAAGAGCGACGGCTCGTGGAACGGCGACTTCGTCGGCAAGACCTACGGCACCGCCATCGCGCTGATCATCCTGCAATTGCCTTACAAGTATCTGCCCGTGTACCAAAGGTGAGTCATTGGCCATTGACCCCCCCACGACCGATCCCGACCTGGCCGGCCTGGCCAAGCTGAAGCGCGCCCATCAACAGCTCCGCGAGCAGATCGCGCGCGTGGTGGTCGGCCAAGACGAGGTCATCGACCAACTGATGATCTGCATTTTCGCGCGCGGACACTGCATGCTCGAAGGCGTGCCGGGCCTGGCCAAGACCTTGATGGTGAGCACGCTGGCCGATTGCCTCACGCTCGACTTCAACCGCATTCAGTTCACGCCCGACCTGATGCCCAGCGACATCACGGGCACCGAGGTCTTGCAGGAAGACCGCTCGACCGGCGCGCGGCAACTGCGCTATGTCCACGGTCCCGTGTTCGCCAACGTCGTGCTGGCCGACGAAATCAACCGCACGCCCCCCAAGACACAGGCCGCTTTGTTGGAGGCGATGCAGGAGCGACAGGTTTCGGCCGGCGGCAAGCGCTATCCCTTGCCCGACCCGTTCTTCGTCCTGGCCACGCAGAACCCGATCGAGCAGGAAGGCACCTATCCCTTGCCCGAGGCCCAGTTGGACCGCTTCCTGTTCAAGGTCTACGTCGGTTATCCAAGCAAGGACGAGGAGCGGCAAATCTACAAGCTGACCACCGGCATCCAGTCGCAGGTGGTGACCAAGGTTCTGAGCGGAGACGAGATTCCCGAGCTGCAAGCCCTGGTGCGCAAGGTGCCGGTCTCCGACCATTGTCTCGACTTCGCCATGCATCTGGTGCGCGCGACGCGGAAGGCCGAGGAAGCCGCGCCCCAGTACGTGCCCAAGTGGATCGCCTGGGGCGCCGGCCCCCGCGCCGGACAGGCCCTGATTCTGGCCGCCAAGGCGCGGGCGGCGCTCGACGGCCGGACCAGCGTCACGATCGAGGATCTGCGGTCGTTGGCCGCGCCCGTGCTACGGCACCGCCTGGTGACGACCTACGCGGCCCAGGCCGAGGGCCAGACCCCCGACACGATCATTCAGCGTTTACTCGAAGACGTCCCCGAACGCGCCGGAGCCGCACGCACCGACGGCCAAGTCGCCCAAGTATTCCGATCCTGAATCAGCACGTTATAATGACGGCCAAGACCATAGTATGGCGGGAGATCGCAACGGAACGTGAACCCGTGTTGCGAGTCGAATCGAAAGTGGTCGGGAGCCCCGGCCGACCGTCCTTCGCCCCAGGACAACTCGATCATGTGTCGCCGGCGAGCTGACGCCGGAATTTCGGCAACCCTTTGGCATGATTGCAGATGCGGCGACGGTCTGCTCAAGCAAGAAGGTCGCCGGAGTGGGCTCCGGCGACCTTCATCCATCAATGCTCCCCGACAAGGACTCGAACCTTGGACTTAGCGGTTAACAGCCGCTCGCTCTACCAACTGAGCTATCGGGGAAAACACCATCCGTTTAGCCCAGGCGGTTAATCCGTCTTCGGCGGACTCGCTCTACCAACTGAGCTATCGGGGAAGTCATTAAGGTATAGTAATTCATCATTCGCCACCCGGCAAGCCATGATCCATGCTGACCATCGCCGTCCGTGCCCAATATACTTCACGCGGCCAAGAATGAGACATTCACAGTGGCTGGGGCAGAGCCTATGCGATGCCCCGGTCGCTATTTGGCCGGGGCATCGCTTACGCTCTGCCACCAGCCACCACCTTCTCGTGACAAAATGTCTCATTCTCGGCCGCGTGAAGTATATATAGGTCCGATCTTGGCAAAAGGTCATCGCGAGGCCGCGAAGTTAGCCGTCCAATGCCTGCTGCTAGGCGCCCTGTTCGCGGCCTACCATTTTGGTTTGCGGTGGCTGATGCTGCACTCCGGGCTGAAACTGGGCGCGGTGCGCCCCAGCGAAAAAGTCTACCGGTTGGTGCCGCTCTACGGCTTTTGGGATCCGCACTTCAAGACCGGGCTGCTCGGCGCCGCCGCGGTGCTCGGCGGCGGGTTGTGGTGTTTTCGCCGCTGGGTCCAAAACGGGCGGATGCGGCCGGCCGTCGTCGTGCCGGTCTTGATGTTGGCCCATGTGCTGATCGCCTCGTCGGTGGCGATGATCGACGGCGGGCCGCGGCGACTCTGGCGGCCCTATGAATTGCTGCCGGCCACCGACTACATCGGCGCGGTCGCCAAGGTCGAGTCGCCGCGAGAATTTCTGCGCGATTACTCGCGGCTGATGCCGCGCCTGCCCATGCACTGCCAAACCCACCCACCCGGAGGCGTGCTTTTTCTCTGGTCCGTCGCCCGGCTGTTCGGCGACGGACCCGTGCCCGCCGCCTGGGCCACGATTCTGGTCAGCTCACTGATGGTTCCCGCGGTGTACCTGCTGGCGCGCGACGTGCTCGACGAGTCCGCGGCCCGGCTCGCGGCGGCCTTTTTCACGCTGTCGCCCAGTATCGTGATGTTCTCGGCGACGCTGCTCGACGCGGTGTTCGCCGTGCCGATCGTGTGGAGCGTCTATTTCCTCTGGAAAGCGCGCGGCGGCCGGCCGCTGGTTTACGGCGCCTTGGGCGGAACGGCGGCGGCGGTCGCGGCCGGAATGACGTTTTCCGCATCGTTCCTGGGGTTATGGGCCGTGGTCGTCCTGACGCTCACGGCGTTGATGGAGCGGCGACGATTGCGAAACAATGAGCTCGTGGGGCTGGTTGCCGCGGCGGCGACGTGCGCGGTCTTGTATGCGGCATTATATGCCTGGTGTGGCTACGATCCGTGGGCCACGCTCGTCGAAGCGATGGCCGGCCAGAAGCGGATCATGGCCGGTCGAGGCCATGACAGCTTGCGTCAAGATTTGCACTTCGCGGTAGCCAACCTGGCGGCGTTTGGGTTCTGCGCGGGCTTGCCGTTGGCCGTGTTGTGGTTGCGGCGCGTCGGCGGATCGTTGTATCGACGAGACCCGGCGCGCGGCGACCGCTTGTTCACGGCCGCCTTCGCCATTTCGCTGGAGATCTTCGACGCGGCGCCGCTCTATACCCTCGAGGTCGAGCACATCTGGTTGTTTCTGATCCCCTTCGTCGCCGTCGGCGCCGCCGCCACCGTGGGTAACACCACCGATGGCGAGCGTCACGCGGTCGCCGGAACCGCGCTCGCGCTTCTGGCGGCGCAAACCGTGTTCATGGAGGTGTTGCTGGAGACGACCTGGTAAGCCGAGATTTTCCGAAAGGAGACGGCCTAGCCAATTCAGGCTTCGATGCGGCTGATTCGCACGCGGGTGTTGACCTGGCGATGACCATTCTTGCGTTGCATGTTTTTGCGACGCCGCTTCTTTTGGACCACGAGCTTGGGGCCGAACACGGGCCCCAAGACCTCGGCCGTGACCGAAGCGCCGGCCAGTGCCGGCCGGCCGAGTTGGGTGGTTCCTTCGCCGCCGCAAGCCAGCACGCGGTCGAACGTCAGCTCGCTGCCGGCGGTGACGTCGCGGTAGTCGATGACCAGTTCCTGCCCCTCTTCCACCTTGTATTGCCGTCCGCCGTCGGAAATGATCGCGTACATGGTCCGCTCGCTCGTCAGGGTTTGTGAAAGCCCGGTATTGTAGCACCTCGGCATCCTGGCGTCGAGGGCCAGCGCGGGCTTTGGAGTGCGGAAATTCATTTCCGCTTTCCGCCGGGACCGTTGGGGAATTTGCAACGCGAAAGCGGCACCGCTAGACTCGTGCCTATGCTCCTCGGCTACAACACCAACGGGCTGGCCCATCACGATGTGTTTGAAGGCGTGGCCCTGTTGGCCGAGATCGGCTACAAGAGCGTGGCGATCACACTCGACCACGCCGCGCTGAACCCCTACGCCACTGACGTTCGCGCGCGGGTCGACGCGATGCGGCGGTTGCTCGACGACCTCGCCCTGCGGTCGGTCGTCGAAACCGGGGCGAGGTTCCTGCTCGACCCGCGTCACAAGCACGAGCCGACGCTGGTGACCGCCGAACCGGCCTCGCGGGGGCGACGAATCGACTTTCTCCATCGCGCCATCGACGTCGCGGCGACGCTCGGCAGCGATTGCGTCTCGTTCTGGTCGGGCGTACTGGGCGATGACGCCGACGAAAAGGCGGTCTTCTCGCGCTTGGTCGAGGCGCTGCGGCCGGTCGCCGAGCACGCGGCGTCGCGGGGAGTGAAACTCGGCTTCGAGCCGGAGCCGGGCATGTTCATCGACACGATGGACCGCTACGACGAGCTCCTCGAACGCCTCGACGTTGGGCAGCTCGGCCTGACGCTCGACATCGGACACCTCCACTGCCAGGGCGAGACGCCGTTGGCTGACTATATCGCGCGCTATGCGCCGCGATTGCTGAACGTCCACATCGAGGACATGCGCTCCGGAGTCCACGAGCACCTGATGTTCGGCGAGGGCGAGATCGACTTTCCCGATGTGATCGACGCCCTGGCCAAGGCCGGCTACTCGGGAGGGCTGCATGTCGAGCTCAGCCGGCACAGCCACATCGCGCCGGAGGCGGCGCGGAGGGCGTTTGAGTTCGTGCGGCCGCTTCTACCAAACTGTAAGTAGGGCACACGGCGGGGAATGAGCCATTTGCCTCAAGGTGGGGAAGATCGCCCCCAAGACAGGTGACAGCCCGATTTTTCGGACTATACTGGAAAACCTGTCAGTGGTAACTTGAGCATCTTGAGGAAGCTACGCCGATGCCGAAAGGCCTGTGCATCTTGGGAATGGTGGTCGCCGGCTGCCTGCTGCTGCTGTTCGGGCTTGACCTCGCCCTGAAAGTGCCGTTCGGCCGCAACGACGTAATGGCCATGGACATCGGCTTCGTGATCAGCGCCACGGTGCTGGCCTACATGAGCTGGACTACTTTCCGCGAATTGCCGTAGTTCCGGCACGGAGCTTGGCGCGGATGGCGGCCAGGCGCTCGCCGAGTTCGGCCTCGAAACCGCGAGGCACCGGCCGGTAGTATTCGCGCTCGACCCCCAGATAGTCTTGGGCCGCGATGCCGTCGGGCGCGTCGTGAGCATATTCGTACCCGGCCCCGTGTCCCAGCCTCTCGGCGCCGGCGTAATGCCTGTCGCGGAGATGTACCGGCACGGGCAGAAGCGCCCCTTCGGCCACATCGCGCCGCGCCTCGCCGATGGCCAGCGTGGCGGCGTTCGACTTGGGGGCGCAAGCCAGGTAGGTCACGGCCTGGGCCAGCGGAAGCTGGCACTCGGGCAAGCCGACGAACTCGGTGGCCTGCATCGCCGCCACGGCCAGCGGAAGGGCCGACGGATCGGCGTTGCCGATATCCTCGCTGGCGGCAATCACGATCCGCCGCGCCAGGAAACGCACGTCTTCACCCGCCTCGAGCATGCGGGCCAGCCAGTAGATCGCCGCGTCCGGATCGCTGCCGCGGATGCTCTTGATCAGCGCGCTGGCCGCGTCGTAGTGGGCGTCGCCGGCGGCGTCATATTCGATCGCCTTCCGCTGGACCGATTCTTCGGCCAAGGCGCGGGTGAAGCGCAGCGGCCGTTCGTCGCTCGACAGCACGCCAACCTCCAGCGCCGAGAGCGCCCGCCGGGCGTCGCCGTCGCTGGTCTCGACCAGGAACTCCAGGGCGTCGTCGTCGAGCCGCACGTCGTGTACTCCCAGGCCGCGCCGGCGGTCGGCCAACGCCCGCCGCAACAGCCCGCGAATGTCGTCCGGCGAAAGAGGTTGGAACTGGAAAATACGGCTGCGGCTGACCAGGGCGCTGGTGATCGCGAAAAACGGGTTCTGCGTCGTTGCGCCGATCAGGACCACGGAACCGTCCTCGACATCGGGGAGCAGCACGTCCTGTTGCGCCTTGTTGAAGCGGTGGATCTCGTCGACGAACAAGAACGTCTTCCGGCCGCCGGTCGAGAGCCGGTCGCGCGCCGCCACGAGCACTTCTCGCAACTCCTTGACACCGCTGGTTACGGCGCTGAGCTGGTGGAAACGGCCGTCGCAGGCGGTGGCCAGCAACTGGGCGAGGGTCGTCTTGCCAGTGCCCGGTGGCCCGTGGAAGATCACCGAACCGAGCCGATCGGCCTTCAGCAACCGTCGCAGCAGCTTCCCCTCGCCCAGGAAGTGCCGTTGGCCGACGAACTCATCGAGCGTCGCCGGCCGCATTCGCGCCGCCAGCGGTTCGGCGCTGCGGCGGTTCGCGGCTTCACTGGCTTCAAACAACGACATGCCCTCATTGGAGCAGCTTCCGGGAACAAGCTCAAGCGGGTCGTTTTTTTCGGCTCATCCGGCTTTCCGGTAGGATGGCCGCGGCAACGGCATCCGGATCGGGCTAGCCCGGATTATTCATGGTCCCGTAGCTGGCTTCGCAAGAAGTCAGGCCGTGGACGCGAGTTACGCCAGAATTCTTGCGAATTCTGCCACAGCACAGTGCGCGCGTTCCTCCCCGGACCATGAATAATCCGGGCTAGCCTTCGGGTGCGTCATTTTTTCTTTGACATCCGGCCGGCGGACGCTTACACTGAACCGTAACCGCCCAACAGGAGAGTTGACCATGGCCAGCAGCGAAAACCAAGGTTTGCAGATCGCGTTGATCATCTTCGTGATGCTCACGATCATTCTCAGCGTGACGACGTTCGTGTTTTTCCGCCAGGCCGATGAAGCGACGATCCGTAGCTCGGCCGACTCGAAAAAGGCGACCGAAGCCGACAAGTCCTTGCTCGACGCGGTCGTTGAATTGAAACGGCTGAAGAAATGGATCGGCGTGCCCGAAGACTACAAGATCGACAAAGTCGATGAGACGGCGGCGGCCGACTTCAACAAGTACGTCACGGCCCTCAGCGAAGAGAAGAAAAACTACCATAGTGCGCTGGAGTACCTCTACAGCACCTACCTCGACAAGGACGACAAGCTCGTCGCCAAGACCAACCAGCACATGGCACTGGAGAAGGAAAAGGAAGCCTTCGAGGCGGCCAAGAATTTGCTCGTGGCCGAGGCGCAGAAGAAACAGCAGGAGGCCGAAGACCTGCTCAAAAAGGCGCAGGACGATTTCACCGAGGAGCGGAAAAAGAAGAACGATCAAGAGCAATTGCTGACGGACCAACTCAAGGCCAAGGAAGAGGCGCTCGACAGCTTGAAGGACTCCAGCAAGAAGGAGATTGAAGTCGTCAAGTCGGAAAAAACCAAGGTCGAGAAGATCCTGGTTGCCGTGAACAAAAAGAACAGTGAGATCGATCCGGCCAGCGGTTTCGAGGTGCCTGACGGCCTGATCCTTCGCGTCAGCCAGAAAGCCGGCTCGGTTTGGATCAACGTCGGGCAGGCCGACGGGCTGCGTCGCCAGGTCACCTTCAGCGTCGTGGGCGCCGACGAAAACGTGGGCAAGGACCAGCCGACCAAGGGTCGCATCGAGGTCACGGAAGTGATCAGTGCGCATTTCGCCCAGTGCCGCATCCTCGACGATAACATCACCGATCCGCTCGTGGAGGGCGACAAAATCTTCACGCCGCTCTGGCAACCGGGGCGCAGCGAAAGCTTCGGCATCGTGGGCAAGATCGACATGAACGGCGACGGCGAAGACGACCGCGAGATGATCGTCGACCTGATTCACATGGCGGGCGGACGGGTCGACGCCCAGGTCGACCCGAAGACCGACAAGCAGGAAGGCAATCTCAACATCCATACCCGCTATCTCATCCTGGGTGATCAGCCCGACGACGCCAAGTTAGGCGATAGCAGCGCCTATACGAAAATCCAACGAGAGGCCGATCAACTCGGCGTGCAAATCATCACGGTTGACAAGTTCCTCGACCATGTCGGCTGGAAGGACCAGAAGCAGACGCTGATCTTTGGTGGCCGCAAAGGCAACATCGCCGACATGCAGCCGACCAAGCTCGACGGCGGAAGTCGCGAGGCGAGGGGAAACGTCTCGGGTGTGTTCAAGAAGCGAAAGCCCAGCCGCCGCGGCGTCAAGAGTACGTACTAGTTCGGGTTGGTGAGTGACTTGATTTCGGTCGCGCGCGAGTGCAAACTGGAGTCTTCCCAGCCACCCGCGCTCTCGCCCCGCCTGAGCCGCCCGAGGACCGCATCATGACGTCACCCCTTGCCGCGCCGGAAGTGTTGAATCGCGAGTTCCTGGAGATCCGCGCGAAGATCCTGGAAATCGCCGCCTCGCTCGACCGGCTCGACCGGGCCGAGGGCTCGGTCGACGCCGATAAGCGGCCGGAGAAACTGCGTCAAGGTCTGGCGGTGCTCGCCGGCCGCCGCGGCGACCGGGCCGAGCAAGCGCAAATGGTCTTTTCGCTGCCCTACGACGACGGTTGGCGAGAGAAGTTTTCGCTGGCGCCGCGCAGGTAAAACACGACCATGTACTATATCGACCCGCACATCCACATGGTTTCGCGCGTCACGGACGACTACGAAACGCTGGCCAAAATGGGCTGCGTCGCCCTGAGCGAACCGGCCTTCTGGGCCGGTTTCGACCGTGGCGGCGTGGACGGCTTTCGCGACTATTTCCGCCAGCTCACCGAGTTCGAGCCTCAACGCGCCGGCTGGTATCGCATCCGGCACTTCACCTGGCTGTGCATCAACGCCAAGGAGGCCGAGAACGTCAGCCTCTCGCGCGAGGTGATCGCCATGATCCCCGAGTTTCTCGACAAGCCGGGCGTGCTGGGCATCGGCGAGATCGGCCTGAACAAGAACACCCGCAACGAGTCGATCGTGTTCCTCGAACACCTCGACCTGGCCGCCAAGACCAACGAACAGATCCTGATCCACACTCCGCACCTGGAAGACAAGTACGCCGGCACGCGGATGATCCTGGACATGCTTTGCGACGACCCGCGGATCGAGCGCCGACGCGTGCTGGTCGACCACGTCGAGGAGCACACCATCCGGCATGTGCTCGACCGTGGCTTTTGGGCCGGAATGACGCTCTATCCCGTCAGTAAGTGTACGCCACAACGCGCGGTGGACATGGTCGAAATGTACGGCGCCGAGCGGTTGCTGGTCAATTCGGCCGGCGACTGGGGACCGTCGAAGCCGACGGCCGTGCCCGACTTCATCCTCGCCATGCGGCTGCGCGGGCACCCCGAGTCGCTGATCCGAAAAATCGTCTACGAAAACCCGCTTGAGTTCTTCAGCCAGAGCCGGGGCTTTCAGTTCACTCCGCCGGAAGTGGCGGAAACGGTGGAACCCTAGCCCGGATTATTCATGGTCCCGTAGCTGGCTTCGCAAGAAGTCAGGCCGTGGACACGAGTTACGCCAGAATTCTTGCGAATTCTGCCACAGCACAGACATCCCGAGGTTCAACATGCAACAGCCATCGACGACAACCATTCAACCAACATGCCGCTCCTTCGGAGCACGGCCCTGCGCGGCGGCCCTGATCGCGGGGCTACTGGTGGCCGCTCCCGTGGCGCGGGCGGCCGACGACGAGGCCGGCTTCAAGCCGATTTTCAACGGCACGAACCTCGACGGCTGGGACGGTAATCCCAAGTTCTGGTCGGTGCGGGACGGCACGATCACGGGCCGCACCAGCGACCAGAACGAGACCAAAGGCAACACGTTCATCATCTGGCGCGACGGCGAGCTGGACGACTTTGAACTCCGTTTGCAGTACAAGATCGTGGGCGGCAATTCGGGCATCCAGTATCGCAGCGCCGACCGCGGCAACTGGGTCGTCGGCGGCTACCAGGGCGATTTCGAGGCGGGCGACAGCTACTCAGGCATCCTGTACGACGAACTCGGCCGCGGCATCTTGGCCCAGCGAGGCGAGAAAACCACCATCGGAGCGGACCACAAACCTCAGAAGACCGGGCAGGTGGGCGACACCGCCGAGCTGCAAAAGGCGATCAAGAAAGAAGATTGGAACGACTACACGATCATCGCCCGCGGCAACCACCTGCAACATTTCATCAACGGCAAACAGACCTGCGACGTTACCGACGACGACCCGACCGACCGCGAGATGGCGGGCATTTTGGCCTTGCAACTCCATGCCGGCCCGCCCATGACCGTCCAGTTCCGCAACATCCGCCTCAAGCGGCCGCGGCTCGAAGGGCGCAAGAAGATTGTGATGGTCGCCGGCCGAGCGAGCCACGGTCCCGGCGACCACGAGTTCAACGCCGGCGTCAAGCTCTTGCGCGGCTGCCTCAACAAGATTCCCACGGTGCAGGCCGCCGAGTACCACAACGGCTGGCCGCGGGATCCCACCGCGTTCGACAACGCCGACACAGTCCTGCTCTACATGGACGGCGGCGGTGGGCACCCGCTGATCGAGCCGGACCATTTGCGCCGCATCGCCGAGTTGATGCACCAAGGCGTGGGACTGGCCTGCTGCCATTACGCGGTCGAGGTTCCCAAAGACCGGGGCGGGCCGGAATTGTTGGCGTGGATCGGCGGCTACTATGAGACCGGCTACTCCATCAACCCGCACTGGGACGCCGACTTCAAGACGCTGCCCAAGCACCCGATCACTCAGGGCGTGAAGCCGTTTACGATCAACGACGAGTGGTACTACAACATGCGTTTCCGCGAGGGAGCGATCACGCCGATTCTGGTCGCCACGCCGCCCGACGCCACCCGCGGCACCGAGGAGGCCAAGAAGTTTCCAGGCCGGCCTGAGATCGTCGCCTGGACAACCGAACGGCCCGACGGCGGCCGTGGCTTCGGCTTCACCGGCGGCCACTTTCACCGCAACTGGGCCAACGACGACTTCCGCAAGCTCGTGCTCAACGCGCTGTTCTGGACCGCCAAGGCCGAAGTGCCCGCCGACGGCGTGCCCTCGACCGTCGCGCCCGACGAACTGGCCAAGAACCTCGACAAAAAGTAGGTTTCCCACGCTCCGCGTGGGAACGTGCCGCTCCGACGCTCCGCAGCAATCAAGAATCCCTACGCGCCCTCGTCAAGCCCGCGTTGAACTCTCGCCACGTCGAACACCGCCGTGATGCGTAATAACAACACCGTCGCAGGATCTCCACCAAGCGTTCGCCGGTATCCGTCGCCATGGGTCTGGCGGCTTCAAGACGTTGTGAGCCAGCCGTTTACGACATGGTGGCGAGCGCCGGCCTGATCGATTTTCCGTCGCCCAAGGGCGCGAGGGCACACCCCTTGCGAAGCAGTTCGCTCAACGGGCCAAGCGCTTTGCGACAGCGAGGCCCCGATCATTATGGAGCCTGGCTGTGCGAACGGCTGCGTGGATCGCGTTCATCGTCGGGGGACTGCTTGCGACGGCCTGCGTGCTGCCGCTCGAAAGCGCCGCGCCGTCCCGGCCGGTCGGGCCGCAGTGGCGGCGCACGGCTCAGGGGTGGGAAACTCGGTCGAACTGGAGCACACCAGACGCCGTGTTTCAGCCGATGCTACACCCGGCGGTCGTCACCGGCGGACTCCTCTTGTTTTCACTCTTGGCCCTGGTTGGCATCGAAGGGCCTACGCTAGAACACGATCGCCGCCGCGTCGAACACCGGACCTTCAACGCAAGTGCGCCGGTAGTCCCACCCTTCGCCCTGGCGAACCTTGGCCACGCAACTGAAGCAGATGCCAATGCCGCATGCCATCGGCGTTTCGAGCGACAGCAGGCAATGCACGCCGGCGCCGGCGGTGATTTCGGCCACGGCTTGCATCATCCGCTCCGGCCCACAGCAGACGACGCGGCAAGGCAGGTCTGATTCGGCCAGCGTTTGCCGAAGCACCTCGGTGACCAGGCCGTGGTGCCCGGCCGAACCGTCGTCGGTGCTCGTCCGCACGAGTACCCCCAGGCGCTCGAAATCGGCCACGCCGGCCAGGTAGTCGCGGCCGCGGACGCCGTAACAGAACGTGACCCGCGCCGCGCGCGGCGCCGCGCGCGGCGGATCGCCGTAAGTTCGCAGGCCGAGCGCTTCCGCCGCCAGCGCCACGAACGGCGTTTGGCCGATGCCGCCGGCCACCATCACCAGGTGCTCCGCCGGCAGCGGCGGAAAGCCATTGCCCAGCGGCCCCCAAACCTCCAATTCCTGGCCAGTTTGAAAGCGCGCGAGCTTGGCGGTGAGCTTGCCCGTCACCAGATAAACCACGTCCATCGCCACCGGCCTTTGGGCATGGTCGAGCACCGTGTCGTAGAGGGCCAACGGGCGGCCTAAAAGCGGATCGTCGTAGCCCGCCAACCGCAGCATGACGAATTGTCCCGGCACGATCCGCCGCGCGATCTCGGGGCAGGCGAAGCGGACGCGGTAGGTGTCGCGAGCGAGGCGAACCTGCTCGTCGATCGCCACGCGACCGTGCCAGGCGCGATCGGCATAGCGGGCGACCCACGTTGATTCGTCGCCGCTCACGGCCGGCCTTTGATGATTTTGGATTTTGGATCTTGGACTTTGGATTGCCGCTTGCCTCGCTTTTTCAGCAGTCGCAGCTCGTCGTTGCGCAGCGTTCGGAACTCGCCGGGCGGCAGATCCTTGAGCCGCACGCCGCCCAAGGCGACGCGTTTGAGCCGCAACACCTTGTGCCCCACCTTGGCCAGGATGCGGCGGATTTCGCGGTTGCGCCCCTCGGCCAGGACGATCTCCAAGAGCGTGCTCTGTTTGAAAGTGTTCTTGATCCGCGCGCCGGCCACGCGGGCGACGCCCTCGGCCAGGCGGACCCCTTCGCGCAATTTCGTCATCACCTCGCGCGAGGGCGTGCCCGCCACGAGGGCATGGTAGGTCTTTTCGACGCCATACCGCGGGTGGGCCAGTTCGTTGGCCAACTGGCCGTCGTTGGTCACGAGCATCAGTCCTTCGCTCGACAAGTCGAGCCGGCCGACGGTGAACAGCCGTTCGCCCTTGTTCGGCAAGAGGTCGATCACGCGCGGCCGGCCGGAGGGATCGAAGTTCGTCGAAAGGACGCCGGCGGGCTTGTTGACCAGGTAATAGACCCGCCGCGGATGGGCCAACGGCGAGCCGTCGACGCGTACCTGTTGTGTGGCCGGATCGACCCGGCTGCCCAGTTCGCGGACAACCTGGCGGTCGACGTCAACCCGGCCGGCGCGGATCAACTCTTCGCAGAATCGCCGGCTACCGACGCCCGCCGCCGCCATGACCTTTTGCAATCGTTCTCCGGCGGTGTTGGCCACCTGGGGTTGGCCGTCTGGGGGCGCCGCCGCGCGACCGCGGCGATTCGGCCGGCGAGTGGCCGACGCTTTCTTGCCTTGCCGCTTGCGATGATCAGGCGCGACGAGCGTATTGGGGCGTGGATTGTGTGGCGGCATGGCAGGTGGTCGAAAAGCGTAAGGCGTAGGGTGGCACCGCCCACCAACGCGACGCGCGCAACAAAACACCGAATCGCGCAATCGCTACGGGGGCCTTGGATCATGGTCGTATCGGTGGGCTGTTGAGTTTATTCGCTAAGAACCTCGCAATCAAGGTACGATCCATCCCCCCATCCCCCGCCATCACCCGGAGGGCCCGAGCATGGCAATGGGCCGAGAATTGCATTATAATGGAAATGCGATGGATGTTGAGCCGTTTGAAATACTTGGCCTCAAGGGGTCATATGACCGAAGAGGACTTGGAGCGAAATCTCGCCCACGCACTGGGAGGCAAATGGGCCGTCGATATCATGGAATCGGCAAACGGACGGATTGATCTGATCGCGAATCGAGTGGGAGACGAACATGGAGAAAAGGTTTTGGCCCTTCGCAGTTGGCCCACCGGAGAAGTTCTCCGATGAAGACAAGGCGATCGTGCATTTTCTCAAGGTTGCGTATGAAGCCGGCTTTGACCCCTACGACCTTGGCATGACAAATTACGGCGCCACCGCCAACAACCATCGAGCCGGCGAGATCATTGCTCGCGGCCGACGTCGTTGGGAACTAATCCTCGGCGCCGAACGTGAGGAAGTCCTCTCGGCATATCTTGACGACTTCGATTCTGCCGCGGTCGCCGTCTTGGAATGGCTGCGTGGCGCCGACGCATCCGAAATCCTTGCGGAACTTCAGGAGCACCTCGTGCTTTTGCCCGGCGCCAGCCGCACCTTCACACTCCATGTGCCGGTCGAGGCCGCTGTCCCAGGCGCCCCGCCGGTCGAAACCCGTCGATGATCTTGATCTCGAAGCCGTCGTCGGGGAACACGCTTCGATGCGTATGGGGGAGCGTGGGCCGTGGGGCTAACGCCCCCCGCTCCTGAATCCTGAAAAGCGACCCCTTCCCATGCCCCCCAAAGCCCTCATCACCGGCATCACGGGCCAGGACGGCGCCTACCTGGCCGAGTTCCTGCTGGGCAAGGGCTACGAGGTTCACGGCGTCGTCCGCCGTTCGAGCAGCGAAAACTTCGAGCGGATCGCGAAGTTGACCCACCGGATCACGCTGCATCAGGCCGATCTGCTCGATCAGCTTTCGCTCATCACGGTGCTGGAAGAGTCGCGGCCGCGCGAGGTCTACAACCTGGCGGCCCAGAGCTTCGTGCCGACGAGCTGGCTGCAGCCCCTTTTGACCGGAGAATTCACCGCCTTGGGTGTTACCCGCGTGCTCGAGGCGATTCGGCTGGTCGATCCGACGATTCGATTCTATCAGGCCAGCAGCAGCGAAATGTTCGGCAAAGTACAAGAGGAGCCGCAGAACGAACGAACGACCTTCTGGCCGCGCAGCCCGTACGGCGTGGCCAAGGTCTACGGCCATTGGATCACCGTCAACTATCGTGAGAGCTACGGCATTTTCGCCTGCTCGGGCATCCTGTTCAACCACGAATCGCCGATGCGCGGCAAAGAGTTCGTCAGCCGCAAAATCACCGACGCCGCCGCCCGAATCAAGCTCGGCGTCCAGCGGGAACTGCGGCTGGGGAACCTCGACGCGCTGCGCGACTGGGGCTACGCGGGCGACTACGTCGAGGCGATGTGGCGGATGCTGCAGCAGAACCAGCCGGACGACTACGTGGTGGCAACCGGCGTGAAGCACTCCGTGCGCGAGCTGGTCGACTTGGCCTTCGCCCGAGTGGGACTCGATCCCGAGCAATGCGTCCACACCGATCCGGCTTTGTTGCGGCCGGCCGAGGTGAACCATCTCCGCGGCGACGCCGGCAAGGCCCGCGCCCAACTCGGCTGGCGCCCCAAGGTCGATTTCCGCGAACTGGTCGAGATGATGGTCGACGCGGACCTGGAACGAGTGCGGCGGGAGATCGCGACGGGATGAAAGCGTTCATCACCGGTATCACGGGCTTCGCGGGCGGTTTCCTGGCCGAGCACCTGCTGGCCTCGGGCGACCGCGTGCTGGGCTGCTCGGCCCGCGCGGCCTGGCCCGCCTGGGCCTCGCGGGATCTGACCGTGGGAGTGGAGTTGCTCCATTGGGATCTCGGCGACGCCGCTGGTCCGTCGGGCGAGGTTCGTGACCGGATCGCGGCCTTCGCCCCCGACTGCATCTTCCACCTGGCCGCGCTGAGCGTACCCGTCGATTGTGGGAGGGACGAGCCGACGCCGCGGGCCGTGGCCGTGAACGTCGAAGGGACCACCCGGATGCTCCAGTTGGCCATGTCGCTATCGTCCCGGCCCCGCGTACTTTTCACCAGCACGAGCCACGTCTACGCCCCGGTCACGTCCCCGACGTTCGAGGTCGATGAAACGGCGCCCTTGGGCCCGCGGCGGGGTTACGGCATCAGCAAGCTGGCGGCCGAAGAGAGAATTCGCGAAACGGTGTGTCGGGCCGGTCTCGACGTCGTCATCGCCCGTTCGTTTCAGCACACCGGACCCCGCCAGGAACCAAAACTGATGCTGCCCGAGTGGGCCCAACAATTTGCCCGGCAAGGTTCCGGGCCGGTACGCGTCAAGAACCTCAACACCTGGATCGACCTGAGCGACGTTCGCGACGTGGTGCGCGCTTACCGGCGACTCATCGAGTGGGGCGAGGCCGGATCGGTTTATAACGTCGGTTCGGGCACTGGGCGTCGTACCGGTGAGGTACTCGAGATCCTGGCGAATTACGCGGGCTCGAAGCGACCCATCGAAGTCGAAAGCCATGAAGAGCGGCGCGACCCGATCGCGGATAACCGCAAGCTCGTCGCCTGCTCCCACTGGCGGCCCGAGATTTCGCTGGAAAAGACCGTCGCGGACACGTTCGACTACTGGCGAGCGTTGATCGCGGCGTTACACTGACTAGCCCGGATTATTCATGGTCCAACACTAACCCGCATCGCAAGCAAGGCCCAGTGTTGAACTTACCTTGCTTGCGCTGCGGGTTAGTGTGACAGCAGTCTGCGCTCGTTCCCCTTGACCATGAATAATCCGGGCTAAGGACAAATTGCCATGAAAATCGCGGTGATCGGAACCGGTTACGTCGGGCTGGTGACGGGCGCCTGCTTCGCCGAGACGGGCAACGACGTCACCTGCGTCGACGTCGATCTGGCGAAGATCGACCGTCTGCGGCGCGGCGAGTTGCCCATCTACGAACCGGGGCTGGCCGAATTGGTCGAGCGCAACGCCGCCGACGGCCGGTTGCACTTCGATACCGGCCTGCCGGCGGCCGTCGCGGGCGCGAAATGGATCTTCCTGGCGGTCGGCACGCCGAGCGCCGCCGACGGCTCGGCCGATCTGTCAAACCTCTGGACCGTGATCGACCAGCTTGCCCCACTGCTGGCCGAAGGGACCGCGGTCGTGACCAAGAGCACGGTGCCGGTGGGCACCAACGCGGCGATCCGCGCGCGGCTCTTGGCGCGGACGGGCCGCGAGTGCGACGTGGCCAGCAACCCGGAATTCCTCAAGGAAGGGGCCGCGCTCGACGACTTCATGAAGCCCGACCGCGTGGTGGTGGGCGTCCGAAGCGACGAGGTGGCCGCGGAGTTGCACGAACTGTACGCCCCCTTCCTGCGAACCGAGAAGCCCTTTCTGGTGATGTCGCCCGAGAGCGCGGAAATGACCAAGTACGTGGCCAACGCGCTGCTCTCGACCAAGATCAGCTTCATCAACGAAGTGGCGAATCTCTGCGAGCGCATGGAGGCCGACATCAACGACGTGCGGCGCGGCATTGGGCACGACAGCCGGATCGGTTTCGCCTTCCTGTTCCCAGGCGTCGGTTACGGCGGGAGTTGCTTTCCCAAGGACGTCCGCGCCTTGCAGGCGATGGCGCGTGCCACGGGGATCGAGCCGCGGCTGTTGTCGGCGGTCGACGACGTGAACGAACGGCAAAAGCAGGTGCTGTTCGAAAAATTGGTGAGGTACTTCGATCAGGCGCTTGACGCGGCTCCAAAGGCTCGGGGAAGCGCGCGGTTCGAGGGGCGCGCCATCGCCGTCTGGGGGCTGGCCTTCAAGCCTCGCACCGACGACGTCCGCGAGGCCCCGGCGCTGGCCTTGATCGACAAGCTCCTCGAATGCGGCGCCCAGGTGCGGGTTCACGACCCGGAGGCCATGGACCACGCGCGCCGAGCATACGGCGAGCGGCTGGTGTACGCCGTGAGCAAGTACGACGCACTCGACGGGGCCGACGCGCTGGCCATCATGACCGAATGGAAGCAGTTCGTTCATCCCGACTTCGACGAAATGAGGCGGCGGATGAAGGCCCCGGTCATTTTCGACGGCCGCAATCTTTACGAACCCGACCAGATTCGCGCGCACGGATTCACGTACCACTCGATCGGCCGCGCGCCGGTGCGTCCGTAGCGGCGCGCGACGTCGTGGTTCGCGTGGAGAAGGAAAAGATCAGCCTCGTCCAGGGGGGCAGGACGGAAATCGTCGGCGCCGAGATGACGCTGGATGCCGTTGTCAAGCACGGCGGATCGATTGTTCCACACATGTTGGACTTGGCACACCGCGCAGATGGAATCAGGCACCCTTCGCGCTGGGCTGAGCGGCGTGCAGGGTCAAGTAATCGAGGACCTCGCGCTGCATCTGCTCGACCTCTGCGCGGTAACCGCCGGCCACCAAGGGAAATTCCTCGCGTCGACTACTGACCCGCAGTTGTGTCAGCAATTGGAGGAAGTACTCGATCCGTTGCCGCGTAACGGTCAATTCGCTGTCATTACGAATCATGCCTTGACCTCCACGATTCCCCGTCGGCGTCCGTCTCGCTTCACCTGCCAATGGGCGATAAACTCATCCAACGACCGCCCAAGAAGCATCCCGGGCCGAACCCAGAAGATGCTTGCGCCCAGTTCGCCGGCCGCACGGTGGTGATCGAAAAGGGCCAACACTTCCGGCGAACAGGAATTGGGGCGGAAATCATCCCGCATGACCAAGATCACATCGATATCGTTCGGCGCGGGTTCGTCGGAAGTGTTGGACCATGAATAATGAATAATCCGGGTTAGTAGCCCACTCCGGCGCTAATGCCTAAGGCTTTGTTCCACCCAGCGCCTCGCGAAACCTGGCGATCCGTTCGGCCATCGGCGGCGGCGTGGGAAGCTGGTATTCGGCGCCGACCGGTTCGACGGCCAGCGACACGAACCGCGGGCCAGGCAGGGCCAGCGCGGTCGCGGCGCCGTGTTGCCACTCGCCCAGGTCGTCGAACGCGGCCACGCTACCAAAGCCGGCGGCGCGGGCCAGCGCGGCGAAGTCGGTCGGCACGCCGGCAGCCGCCGTCGCTTGACCGCCGGTCACTTCGTAAATACCATTGTTGAGCACGACGAGCGATAGGTTCGTGGCGCCGCCGGCGGCGATCGTCACCAGCGAACCGAGACTCATCAACATGCAGCCGTCGCCGTTGAACGCCAGGATCTGGCGGTCAGGACGCGCCAACGCGAGGCCCAGGGCCAGCGCCGGCGCGTGGCCCATGGCCGAGGGGATGTATTGGAAGTCGAGCGCGTGACTTGATAACTTCGGCCACTCCCGCGCCGATCCCATCGTCGTCACCACGATCTCATCCGTCCGCCAATGGGCCAATACCTGCAAGGCGGGCACCAGGGGCATGCGTCGTTGGTCAGTTGTCATTGGTCATTGGTCATTGGTTATTGGGAACAAGGCGTTGGGCGATAGGTGTTTTGTCCTCGTTCCCACGCTCCGCGTGGGAAAGTTTCTTCGGACGCTCCGCGTCCCCGGCGAGCAACATGTGTTTCCATCGCCGCTTAACATGCCGCCATCATACTCGTTTTAGTAGATCGAGGGAAAACAACTGTCCGGACTGTGCGCATTGTCCGCCTGAGGAACGCAACCGATTAGCCCCCGGCGTCGTCACCGTTTTCTTCGTCGGCCACGATCTCGAGCAGCTCTTGCTGGCCGCGACCGTCGATGATGTCCGACAGGTTGTTCATTTCCTGCTTCACGAGGTCGGCAGCACTGCGGAGCTGGCCGCGGGCCGACTGGATTCGGTTGATCAGTCGGCGCTGCTCATCCTTGTCGGCGGGGAAAGAAACCTTGAGGGCCTCGAAGTCAGGCGCCTGTGTGCGGCGACGGTTACTGTGGCCGGTGGTGATGGCCCGAAATGCACGCTGGTAGTAGCGTGTCCGCAAGAGGCATTGCAGGAATTCCGGCAGCAACCGGTTGTCGGTCACGCGGTAGATCGGGAACTCCTTGGTGACGAGCGCCCCGTCAAATTCGTGCGGTACGAATGCCATGCAGCCTTTCCAGAGGTCAATCGACGAATAGACGACATCGCCGGCGTGGGCGGCGTACCATGCTCCGGGGCTTTCCTCAAAATAGGCGCCGATCCAGCGGGGTGGACTTTTCCCCTTCCCGGCGACGCGCTCGCGGATCTCGCCCGTCTGGGCGATCGTCATCACCTTGAATTCTTTGTCGGCGTCGCGATTGGGGTCCATTTCCTCCAGCCGGCGTTCCATCACCTCGGATAGCGGCAGCGTAATCCAGCCCTCCGGCGTCGGCCGGGCGGCTTCTCGCTCGAAGAGGTGGTACTTGGGGTCAAGCCGGTTACTGGAATGGGCCAGCCATACCTTGTCAAACGGCACGACCATGCAATCGGGAGAGACGTTGCCGGCGTACTTGTCGCGGTCGGCCTTGTACTTCCGCCATTCGCCGAGGATGCTTCCCTTCTGGTCGGGCGGCAGCGAGTCGTTTTCGGTGCTAATGTAGAGATCATTCTTATGCCAGGGGCTGCCAGCCGGCGAGTAGCCGACGTGGTCGGCCTCGCCGAGGAAGATGCTGTAGTTCAGACCGGCGGCACCGATGGCGGCGGGGATGGCAGGCGCCTCGTCGGTCGTGCCCTTTGCCAACTCGCTGGCCAACGCCTTGTCGAAGGCGCGTTTCTCGTGCTTCTTGAACTTGCGGAAGAAGAGGATCGATGTCTTGTTCTGCGCCCCGGCCTTGCGGAAGGCGTGGTCGGGCAGGGAAACGATCGCCTCGATGCGGCCGTTCTTGGCGAGGAATCGCCGCAGCAATGGGCAATTGGAGTTTTCCCCCTGGTTATTGAGCAGGCCGTCGGGCAGGACAAGGCCGAGCCTGCCATCCGGCTCAAGGAAGTCGATGCTGCGTTCCACGATGACCTGCTCCGAGTCGATCTTCCGCCGGCCGGTTGCGACCTGGAAATTCTCGAGCGAATTCGAGCCGAGCTGGTCTTGGTCCCCTTCCTCGATGTCGGTGCCGAAGGGGGGGTTGCCGACCAGAAGGCTGAATTTCTCTCTCGGCGGGTTCAGCTGCGGGTTGGTGAAGGTCTGCTCCAGGCAGGAGCGGTTCGCCTCGATGTTGGTGTGGCCGTCATGGTGCAACAGGAGGTTGATTTTGCAAATACGGGCCACAACGTCGTGCAGTTCGATGCCGTAGACGTGGTTGAGGGCGAAGTCGATTTTGAGGCGCTGGACCTGGTTGGCAGGCTGTCCCTTGAATGACCCGTCGAGATTATGCCAGCACTGCAACTGCACTTCCAGCAAGAAACCGCCGCTGCCGGCGGTGGGGTCGAGCACGTAGTCGGTGTGCTTCACTTCCAGCATGCCCACGGTGAAGCGAGCGAGTTGCCGCATGGTGAAATACTGGCCGAGGCCGCCGCGGAAGATTGAGCCGAAGAACTGCTCGAACGCCTTGCCGATGCTGTCAACGTCGGTGCGGGTGTAGCTCAGATCCTGGAGGATACGCACCACTTCGGCGATTTTCACGTCCGGCAGGTCGATGCGGGAGTCGCGCAGGAATACGGTGGGGTCGATCATGCAGGCTTCGGCGAACAGCTCGTGGATGCGGTTGGCGACGGACGCGACGGTTTCCTTGGTGCCAACCTGGAAGCGCCTCGGCTTGCTATCGGGCGTGGTGCGCTCGTCGATGACCTTGGCGAACAGGAGCTTGCTCCATTCGTCGAATGATTTCAACGGGTCGCGCTTGCCGCCAGACCAGATGGCGGAGTGTGCCCGGCGCGTTTTCGCCTCCAGCACATTCGTTGGGGCTGGCTTGATGTCATTGTCGGAACCGGCGATCAGGGGGAACCTCGGTACGTCCCCATACTGCTTGGGAACGGCGTTGCGAGTGCCGAGCTTGTTCTGCTGCCGCTCAGTGGGTGGGAAGTTTTCACGGTCGAACAGAATGGATTCGGTCGATTCATCGCAAAGCGCGAGCGGGACGGACATGGAGTTGGCATTGCCGAACAGCTGCTCAATACCCTGCGTCCGGTTCGCGGCGGCCTGGTCGGCCGCCTTGTTCTCGACCACAAGGTAGGGCTGCCGACAGGCATCGTCACGGTAGACGAGAATGTCGGCCCAATCGTTTGGCATGCGGCGGGGAACGACCACTTCCAGCCGTATGCGATTGGCGGGGTAGTTGCGGTCAATGATGAGCCAGGCGACCGTGGCGGCCCTGACCCATTCCTCCGGGTCGGTCCAGTCGTAGCTGTAATCGCGGTTGAGCGTGTACGTGACCCGGTTCTCCTCAACCTTGATGATGCGTCGTTTGATCGCCTCCGCCACATAGGGGTTGGCGAGGGTATCGTCGGGATTACTGATGGGCATGTTCGGCATCGCTTTCGGGACGGCCTTCGTGGTGTTGCTGTTCGGCTTGCGTGGGGCCAGGGGAACGGCCTTGTTTTTCGGACGAACCTGCTTCTTCGTTTTCATCCCTACGAAGCAAAAGGAGGTCGAGATGTTTAAGCGGAAACGTGCGTCCTTCGCACGCGGTTTAGCGGGGTATTGTAGTCGGAAGCGAGCTTGGCGCGGAGGTGTTCGGCGGTCGCTCGGCTGACAGCCCGCCACGGCGACGAACAACAACGCCGGAAAAAGAAGCAAGGCAATTCGGCTCATCGGCGGCAACCACTTCATTAGCTCAGGACCGGCCGGCATCCCGCCTGACCGGTGTTGAGGCGAGCTCCCCGGCGACGGTTTTCCATTCCCTGACATACCATCGCTTCACGCTTCCGCTGGCCACATAAGGATCGGTTTTCACGAACTCCTGCGCAACGTCAGGCGAGTCGCCGCAAAACGGCGGCACGGCGCCATCCACCGGATTTGCCATCGCTCCGCCCAAGAGGAGCTCGCCACGCTCGCTTGTCGGCCAGTTCCTTGCTTGCGCCGCGGGTTGGTGTGCGCCACGCGGAGCGTGGGAACGAGAAAAATGACCAATGATTAACCGTCATCCTTTCCCTTCCGCCAACAGCGCCACACCGGCCTTTCCGGCGGCCTGGCAAGCGCGATAGTGTTCGGCCAACTTGGCCGCTGACTTCGCGGGCTGGTCCAAGAGCACATGGTCGAGGCCCCAGGCGCGCAGCACCGGCTCGGTGAACCGCCGGGCCGTGTCGGTCGAGTGTGGGATCAAGTAGCCGCGGTAGCCGACGATCGCGTAAAGCGGCAGGCCCAGGTCGAACAGCACGTTGCGCAAGGCATCGCCCGACTCGAACAAGCCCGTGTTCTGGATCACGACGATCGGCCGGCTACCGCCGATGTGCAAACCCGCGGCGATGGCCCACGCCTCGCCCTCGCGGCAAACACGCACGAGCCGAAACGCGCCGGACTGAGCCAGCGCCGCTTCCCAGTCGCCCAACGCCGAGTCGGGAAGCCACACGACGTGGGTCACCCCTAGTTCGGCGAACGTCGTGGCGATTTCGGGTCCGGTACACACGTTACTTGGCCTGTTTGAGCGATGTGACCCACAACAACGGCTTGCCGGCCTCGTCCACCCGCCATTCTCTCTTGAGTTTCGCCTTGAACATGATTTTGTCGATGATCTTGCCGTACCACCATTGCTTGCCGCTCAGCGAGACCTTGATCTTGCCGGGATCGAGCCCCTGCCGCGCCAGGGCCACATGATCGTACAAAACAGGCGTCCCGAGCCGCTCGCCGATCGCCGCGAGGGTATCCGACAACGGGTTGTCATCAATCTCGATCTCGTTCAGCCTCTCCATCAAGTCGGGCACCAGGTCGGACGCTTTCAACTCGGACGGCCAGCCCACCGGCCAAGGCGTTTGTCCGGTGATCGGCTTGCGGACCACGTATTCGATCTTTTTCCCCCGTTTGGCGATCCGCGGAGAGAAGACCAACCCCGCCGGCCGCAACAGGTAAGCCAGCGCGGCGCCCGATGCCAGCCCTGCCAGGTCTTCTTGGACCGCCTCGGCTTTCTTGAGCGCCACCGTGGTGGCGGCGTCGAGCAGCAACGGACAACCCAGCTCGCTCGCGATCTTGGCAACGGCTTCGGCCGGCGCCAGATCCTTCGTGGAAAAATCGACGGTGTGGGCGAGGTCTTCATGGACCGCGGTCAACTGTTTGGCGGTCAGGCCGAAGGGCAAGGGCTTTCGGCCGCCGGCCTGCTCGGGACCGTTTTCCCGGAGTTGCTTGAGCCACTCGGCGAGACCGGCCCGGTCCCGCGGCGAGAATCTTCCGCCGGGCACGACCAGTTCGTTGTTGCCCGTCAGCATGCCGGTCACTTGGTAAACCGGCCTCGACTCGCCGCCCGACACATGGATCGCGACCTTATCATCGGCGCCGACCTTGCGGATTTGCAGGTTGTCGACCTTCAACTCGGTAAGCAGCTTGTACCACTGCTGCTGGGCCGTGACGGGAAACGTCGCCTGCATCACCAGTTGCAATTCGACGCGTGGCGCCGCCGCCGCCGGCGGTGGCAGAACCAACCATCCCAGCGCCACGGCCACCATCGACTTGCTCGTCGACATCATCGGAATCCTCGGATGCGCAAGGAAGAGTCGCCTCTGAGGATTATAGCACGTAGCCCGGCAGGCGCGGAAGAAAAAGAGCCTCAAGATGACGCAATCGGCGGCAGTGGTTAGTGGTTAGAGGTTAGGGCATGAGGGAGCGACCTAACCCCTAACCTTGCCCCTTTACCCGTTACCCAGCGTTATGTCACAATGACGACCGCTGCCTTCTCACCACGCGAGGAACCGACATGCCGCGACCGGTCACGCTGTTCACGGGCCAATGGGCCGATTTGAAATTGGAAGACCTTGCCCGCAAGGCGGCCCAGTTCGGCTACCAGGGGCTGGAGTTGGCCTGTTGGGGCGATCATTTCGAGGTCGACAAGGCGCTGGCCGACGATGGCTATTGCTCCGCGAAACGCGACCTGCTCGAACGGCACGATTTGCAGGTGTACGCCATCAGTGCGCACCTGGTGGGCCAGGCGGTGCTCGACCTGATCGACGAACGGCATCAGGCGATCTTGCCGCCGCACGTCTGGGGCAAGGGCGATCCGGCGGGCGTGAACGACCGCGCGGCCGAAGAACTCAAGAAGACCGCCCGCGCCGCCCAGAAGCTGGGCGTGGACGTGGTCAACGGCTTCAGCGGTTCGAGCATTTGGCACCTGCTCTATTCGTTTCCGCCGGTGCCGCCGGCGATGATCGACCGCGGCTACGAGTTGCTGGCCGAGCGGTTCAACCCCATCCTCGACGTGTTCGGCGACTGTGGCGTGCGGTTTGCCCTGGAAGTTCACCCCACCGAGATCGCCTTCGACCTGCTGAGCGCCGAGCGGACGTTGCAGGCGCTGGCGCGCCGCGAGGAGTTCGGATTCAACTTCGATCCCAGTCACCTGCACTGGCAAGGGGTCGATCCGGTCGAATTCCTGCGGGCTTTCCCCGACCGGATCTACCACGTACACATCAAGGACGCGATCACGACGCTCAACGGCCGCAGTGGCATTTTGTCGAGCCATCTGAACTTTGGCGATCCGCGCCGCGGCTGGGATTTCCGCTCGCCGGGCCGCGGCGGCGTGAATTTCGAGGAGATCATCCGGGCCCTCAACGCGATCGGCTACGACGGGCCCCTTTCGGTCGAATGGGAAGACGCCGGCATGGACCGCGAGGCGGGCGCCAAGGAGGCCTGCGAGTTCGTGCGACGGATTGATTTTCCGCCCGGCGGCGTCGCCTTCGACGCGGCGTTCGAGCGGAAAAAGTAGCCGCCCACGCTCCTCCCTCTCGTTCTGACCCGCGTCCAGAGTGAGCGCCCATTTGTTGCATTTGTTGTGGAGTTGTACCTGACTGAAAACCGCGATATACTAAAGAATGGTTTGTACGATCCCTGTAAGCTAAGAATTCGCCATGAAGAAACTAGAAGTGCTGGAGTTGCTCGAGCAATTCCCCGGCGACAATGTCGACACCGAAGAACTCATGCGCAGCTTGTACCTTAAGAGCAAGCTTGAGGACGCGGAGGACGCAGTGGCGCGCGGCGACGTTGTCAGCCACGACGAGGTTGTGAAGCGGAGTCAGGCGTGGTTCAAATAGATTGGACTGGTTCCGCACTTGCCGACTTGGAAGTAGTCCACAACTACATTGCTCGCAACTCGGCGTATTACGCGCGTCTGACGGTTGAACGGATTCGACAGGCCGCGTCCCGCCTGGCCAAGTTTCCTAAAATTGGCCATTTTCTTCCCGAACTTCCGGAATCGTCCTACCGGCAAGTCCTGGCTGGTTCGTACCGGGTCATCTATCGCGAGGACATTCTGCATCATCGAGTGCTGATTATGGCGGTCGTCCACGCCTCGCGGAACCTCCCACCGCTTCTCGAAGGACGATGACCCCCATGCCCGAACCGCTCGTTTATCTCAACGGCCGCATGGTGCCCGCTTCGCAGGCGCGCCTGTCGATCTACGACCTCGGCGTGGTCATGGGGGCGACGGTCACCGAAATGACGCGCACCTTCCGCCGCGAGCCCTACCGCCTCGACGACCATCTCGCGCGGCTCTACCGTTCGCTGCGGTACGTGCGGTTCGACATCGGGCTCAAGCAGGCCGATCTGGCCGCCGCGTCGCGCGAGCTGGTGGCGCACAACGCGGCAATGTTGCCCGAGGGGGGCGAACTGGGCTTGATCCATTTCGTCACCGCCGGTGAGAACGCGCTGTACGCCGGTTCGGCGGGCGGCGGCGCGCGGACGACGCCCACCGTCTGCGCGCATACCTTCCCGTTGCCCTTTGAACTCTGGTCGAAAAAGCTCCGCGAAGGGGTGCATGTCGTTACGCCGTCGATCCGCCATGTGCCGCCGCAGTGCTACGACCCGAAAATGAAATACCGCAGTCGGATGCACTACTACCTGGCCGACCAGGAGGCGCGGCTGGTCGATACCGAGGCCGTGGCGCTATTGCTCGATCTGGCGGGCAATGTCACCGAGACGAGCGGCGCGAATTTTCTGATCGTCGAGCGGGGCGCGATCGTCTCGCCCACGCTGACCAACACCTTGCCCGGCGTCAGCCGGGCCACCGTGATCGAACTGGCCGCCCGGCTCGGAATCCCCTTCGTCGAGCGCGACGCGCAGGTGTTCAGCGTCATCAACGCCGACGAAGCCCTGCTGGCCAGCACCCCTTACTGCCTTCTGCCGGTCACGAAGATCAACGGCTTGCCCATCGCCGAAGGCCGCCCGGGCCCGATCTTCCGCCGGTTGCTGGAAGCCTGGAGCCGCGACGTCGGGCTGGATATCGAGAAACAGATTTTGGGCGAGGCGAAGGAATAAGGAGAAAGGAGAAAGGAGAAAACGGGAGCAAAAACACTTTCTCCTTCTCTCCTTTCTCCTAACTTCTTTCCACCTCCTTCCACTGCTGGTCCCGCAAGCTATCCAGCGCGGCCAGGTTGACGCGGAGCGTTTGCAACCCCTCGTCGAGCGTGCAGGGTGGTGGAAGACGGCCTTCGATCGCGTCGAGAAACGCATGGGCCTGGCCGATGAACATGGTGTCGCGCGCGACCGTGTCGTGGTGCTCGTCCGTCCAAGTATGGCCCGGCTCCGTCATCCACCGCCATCGCTGCCGGTGCGACTCGAACCGCGCGGTGCCGCGCTGGCAGACCACCGTGAGCGTGGCTTCGTTGGGCGCCTGGTACTGATTGAGCGCATAGGAGGCCAGCGCCGAACCGTGCCGTGCCAGCACATGTACGGTGTCCTCGACCTCGACGTCTTCGAGGATTTGGTGCCGCGCGTCGACCACCAGCCGGTCCATGGGCCCGAGCAACCATTCGCCGGCGTTCACCAGATGGGTCAGCGCGTCCTGGATCGCGCCGCCGCCACTGGCCCGGTCTCGGTAGTAGATCGTTCGGTAGGCCGGACGATAGGTGCGGAAGTGTTGCCCGGCCACGGCCACCAGTTCGACCGGCCGTCCGAAGCGGCCTTCGCAAATCGCCTGCCGCATGGCCGCCAACGCCGGGTGCAGCCGGTAGACATAGGCCACGGCCGCTACGACGCGCCGCTCGACGACGGCACGGCGGAGCGGTTCGACCCCGTCGAGCGTCGTGCTCAAGGGCTTCTCGATCAGCACATGCATGCCGGCCTCGACCAGGCGCATGGCCAGCGGCACATGCAGAGGGGCGGGGGTCGCCACAACCGCCACCTGCACGCCCGCCGTCAAAGCCGCGTTGAGATCGGCGTGGGCCAAGACGCCGTAATGTTCGGCCACCGTCCGCGCCAGCGCGGCGTCGATTTCCAACAGCGAAACTTCAGCGCGGCCGGTATCCAGAAAGCAACGCACATGCCGCTCGCCGATCGAGCCGACGCCGATCACCAGAACCTTGTGCATGGTCGCTCCGAAAGCTACGCGTAGCCCCTATTCTGGCCAAGCCGGTTGTCGAAAGTAAAGCCAAGCGGGGCCAGATCCATCCAGATGCAGTCGAAGCCCATCAGGCTTGTCAGTTCGTAAATCGAGGGGTCGGTGAAGTGCAACGCCGGCACGAGCACCGGCTCGCCGCGTGAGAGTTTGGCTTTGACTTTGCTTCGGCGCATGGCAGGGAAAGGCGGAAGGAGGGTGGGGTGGAGGGGCGTGGAGGGTGTCCCGTACAGCCTACGGTACGCCGCGGCGAGTTGCAAACCGATTGGCATCCGCGCCGGGCGGCGATTTGCTCCAAGGGCGTGACGTCGGCTATAATAGCCGCGAACTCGGGCGACCGCCGTCGGGCTGTCCGTACCGGGCCGCCTCCATCCGTTTCGCAACTTGAAGGATCCCACCAGCCATGCGCATCCGTTCGACCGTACCTTTCTTGATCGTCGCCCTTTTCACTCGTTTGATCTCTCCGCCGTCCACCGCCGGCGCCGCCGGGCCCGCCAAGCCGCTCAAGGCGCTCTTGATCACGGGAGGCTGTTGTCACGACTATGCGAAACAGAAGGACCTGCTCAAGAAAGGGATCGAGGCCCGGGCCCACGTCACGGTCGAGCAGGTCCATACGGACGACAAGAGCACGAAAGCCCGCTTTGAAATCTACAAGAACAAGGACTGGGCGAAAGGCTATGACGTCGTGATCCACGACGAATGCACTTCCGACGTCACCGAGATGCCCTACGTCGAGAACATCCTGGCGGCCCACAAGGGCGGCGTGCCGGCCGTGAACCTGCATTGCGCGATGCACTGCTACCGGACGGGCACGGACGACTGGTTCAAGTTCGTCGGCATCCAGTCGGCCAAGCACGGTCCGCAACTGCCGATCACGATCAGCTACGTCGACATGAACCACCCGATCACCGAAGTGCTCGATGGTTGGACGACGATCGACGAGGAGTTGTACAACAACGTGCGCGTGTTCGACACGGCGCGGGCATTGGCCCGCGGCAAGCAAACCGCCAAGGACGTCGACGCCGACTTCGTCGTCACCTGGGTCAACCAATATGGCACGACGCGCGTGTTCAGCACCACGCTGGGCCACAATAACGATACGGTCGGCGATCGGCGCTATCTTGATCTCGTGACCCGCGGCTTGCTCTGGAGTTGCGACAAGCTGAACGATTCGTACCTGAAGGAGCAGCCGTAGGGTGGCAGTACCACGGGCAACGCTCGCATCTCTTGAGGCGTTGAACCGGATGCGCATGCCGTGACGGCCCCCGTCCGTCGCCTTTCGCTCCGCGAAAGGGCGTTCTTTCGCGGAGCGAAAGGCGACGCTACAGGCAACCGACCCACAACCCAAGCAAACGGCCGGAGCTGGAGCGGGAATCATCTACGAAAAAAAAAAAACAACGACCCGCTCAAAGGCTGGCCCGAATTATTCATGGTCCGGGGAGGAACTCGCGCACTGTGCTGTAGCAGAATTCGCAAGAATTCTGGCGTAACTCGCGTTCCTTCAAGTCGCCAGCAACCATCGCCCCGGCACCTGGAGTATGTGTTTGCCGTTCCCGCGTGGTCGTGTATACTGGCAGGGGAGGCTCGACGATGATGGCGGAATTAGGCAGGGCGGGGTGGTGTCTGGTGTTCTTGTTGTTCGTCGCGATGGACGATCCGTTGGGGGCCGCCGGACCCGATCACACACGCGCCGACAAGGCGGCGCTGGTGCCGCTTCAAGCCTACGTGGGGGGCTGGAAGGGGGTCGGCCAACTGCGCCGCGGCTCGACCCAGGGCGCCTGGACCGAACAGGCCGACTGGGCTTGGAAGTTCGCCGACGGCCGAGCCACGCTCGTCTTCGAGGCCCCCAAGGGAAAGTATTACACATCCGGCCGCCTCTCGCCGGGCGAAGAGCCCGGCGACTTCGAGTTCGTCGGCACCCGCCTCGACGGCGAGACTCTCGACCGCTTCACCGGCCGCGTGGCCGACGATGGCCAGTTGGTCCTTTTGGCCGCCACCGACAATCCTGCGAGTTCGACGGATGCCGTGGCGCGGATTTCAATCCGCACCGTGGCTGGCGGCGACCGCCTGCTCGTGCTCTACGAGCGCCGCGCCGGCGGCGACCGCTTGGCACGCCTTGCCGAAGTCGGCTATACCCGCATGGGCAGTTCGTTCGCCAAGGGAAGCGGCCAGCCCGAGTGCGTCGTGACCGGCGGACTGGGAACGATCGAAGTCAAGTACCAAGGGAAAACCTACTTCGTCTGCTGCACCGGTTGCCGTGACATGTTCGACGACGACCCGGAGGGCGTGTTGGCCGATTACCGCCAACGCAAGCGGCAAGAAAAGGAAAAGTAGAAGGCTCGCTCCATGTCCGACATCAATCCGTTTTTGCTGAGCGTTGGGCTGTTCGTCGCCGGTCTCGCATTTCCGGACGAGCGGGTGGCTCCGTGGACGCTGCTTCTGTCGATGGTGCTTTTCCTTGCGTCCTTGATCTGCGCCATGATGGTATCGCGGCTTGTCCTCCCCACGCTGATCGACCAGGAATACGTCTGGCTCAAGGGCGTCTGCCCGGCGTATCTTGACGAGCTCCCGTCGTGGTTGCCGTTTCGGTAGACGAGTACCAGGGCAGCCCCAACTTCATCTTGCGGAAACACGTTCTCGCGGCTCTAATAGGGGCGCCTGGATGGCTTTCCATCATCACGGAGGATGAATGATGCTGCTCCACCCGTTAGTTCGGCGCGCCAGCCGCCTCTTGGCTCGGCGCACCAGCCGCCTCGAACCTCTTGAAGCGCGGCTGACGTTGGCGGCGGATCCGATCGTTACCGTCAATACGACGCTCGGCTCATTTCAGATCGAGTTGTTTCCCAACGTCGCCCCGCAGACCGTGGCCAATTTTCTGCACTATGTCAACAGTGGCAGCTATACCGACACGGTCTTTCATCGCTCCGTGCCCGGCTTCGTCGAACAGACCGGAGGTTTTACCTCGGCCAGCCCCACGTTCAGCAGCGTCTCGCAGTTCGGAACCATCCCCACCGGGGCCGCGATACCGAACGAATTCAACATGAGCAACGTCCTCGGCACCGTGGCCATGGCCTTCCCGAGCGGCGAGCCGAACGGCGCCACCGACCAGTGGTTCGTCAACCTGGCCGACAACTCGTCGATCCTCGACAGCGGTGGTTTCACCGTCTTCGGACGCGTGCTGGGCAACGGCATGCAAGTGCTCGACCAGATGGCGACGCTGCCGATTTCAAACCAGGGGGGCAACTTCACGCAACTGCCCTTGGCCCCAAATAACCAGTTGGTCGAGATCACATCGGTCACGCAGGATACCGGCATCCTGGGCACGGTGTACCACGACGTGAACCTCAACGGCGCGCGTGACGCGTCGGAGCCGGTCGTGGCCGGCGCGACCGTGTACATCGACGCCAATAACAACGGCGTGCTCGATCCAGGCGAAGTCTCGACCCTCACCGACGCCAACGGCCAGTACGCCTTCACGGGCCTGGCGCCGGGAAGCTATGTCGTCCGCGAGCAGGTGGTGGCGAATCACGGCGTGCAAGTCACCGCTCCGGCGGGCGACGCGGCCACGGTGACCGTCTCGACCGGCGTCATCTCGGCCGGGCCCGATTTCGGCCAGTTTCAAACCAGCGTCGTGGCCCCTTTGCCGCTGCCCAATGTCTCGTATCCGCTCTCCGGCGACGCCAACGCGAACTACGTCGAGGGCTTGTTCGTCAACTTGCTGGGCCACGCCGCCGATCCAGCGAGCCTGACGGTCTGGACGGAACAACTGGCGGCGGGCGCCACCCTCGACAGCGTCGCCCGCGGCGTCTGGGACTCGGCCGAACACCTGGGCTTGGAAGTCGACGCCTTCTACTCGACCTTCCTGCACCGCGCCGCGGAGCCCGCCGGACGGGGCTACTGGATCGGCCTGCTTCAGGCCGGCATGGGGGAACAGCAGGTCGTCGAGGGGTTCCTCGCCTCGCCGGAATACCAGACCCTGAACTCGGGCGCCGCCGCGATGACCGCGGCGCTCTATAACGACGTCCTGTCGCGGCCCGGTGAGGCGGCCGGCCTGACCGCTTGGCAGACCTGGTTGCAGACGAACTCGCCCCTGCTGGCGGCTTCGGCCTTTGTGCAATCGGCGGAATCGCAGCAGCGGATCGTCGATGCTTTCTTTTCGGCCTTCCTGCGCCGCGGGACCGACGTCAGCGACCCCGCCTGGGTCAACGAGCTCGAAACCGGCGCGGCGACGATCCAAGACGTCGCCGTCGGCATTCTCTCCTCGAGCGAATACTTCTCCGACGCCACAGTCAACGCCGGGCATTAGCGGCTCCGTGCCGAATATACTTCTTGTCAAGAGAAAGTGGAACACCACGGAGGGCGTTCCCTACAGAACCGGGTCGTTGAAAAAATCGCTCCGATTCGATTGGACGTTGGCCCACCGCACCCCTTATAATGTCTGCCGTAGGGCTGCGCAAACGACAAGGGCTTTCACAAACCCAGGGAAAAGGCACAAGACATGAGGCGCATCGTCATGCGACGGACAGGTTTGGCTTTGGCACTGGCGGGGGCGCTGCTGTGGCCCCTTGCCCACGCGCCGCGGGTTGCCGCGGCGATCGCACCCGAGCAACAGCAACAACTCGACGCGCTCAAGGCGGCGATCGATAAGCTCGCGGGGCTGGTCCGCGGCAAGAAGCTCGTCGAAGCGAAACGCATCGCCGATGAGGCGGAAAAACTGCTCGCGGATCTTTCGGCGGCCGAACCCCAGGACGAATTGTCGCCGCGCCTGGCACCGCTCGAAAAGCGGTTGGCCGCCGCCCTGCGGTTGTTGAAGGCGAAGGGAAGCGGATCGGCGCGGCCGGCCAAAGGCAAACCGAAGAAAAAAGCGAAGGACGACGAAAAGCCCACCGCTGACGCGGTAAGCTTCGTGAAAGATGTGCTACCCACGTTAGTCGCCCGCTGCTCGAATTGCCACATCCGCGACGCCAAGCACGGATTGAGCATGGCCACTTTCGCCTCGCTGATGAAGGGTTCCGACGACGGCACGATCTTCACGCCCGGCAAGGCCAGCGGGAGCCGATTGATGGATGTTCTTGAGTCGGGCGACATGCCCCGAGGCGGCGGCCCCTTGACGCCTGAGGAAATGCGAACCATCGCCAAGTGGATCGACGCCGGCGCCAAGTTCGACGGCGCCAACCCTCAGGCGCCGCTGGCCTCGCTCGTACCGCAGACCGACTTGCCGGCCCAGCCGGCGCTGGCGGTCAGCATGGCGTCGGGCAATGAATCGGTGCAGTTCGTTCGCGATCTGGCGCCTACCATCGTCGCCACCTGCACCGATTGCCACGGCGGCATGCGCCCCGCCGGGCGGCTGGACCAGACGACCTTCGCCAACCTGCTCAAGGGAGGCACCGGCGGGCCGATTGTCGTGCCAGGCAAGCCCGCCGAAAGCCTGCTGATCAAGAAACTACGCGGCATGGCCGGAGACCGCATGCCGTTGCGAAAGGAGCCGCTGGAAGAAGAACTGATCAAAAAATTCGAGGCCTGGATCGCCGACGGAGCCAAGTTCGATTGGCCCGATCCGGCCCAATCGCTCGACCTGGCGGTGCGGATCATGATCGCCTCGAAAATGTCGCACGACGAACTTTCGGCCATGCGAACCGGCTTGGCTGAAAAGAACTGGCGGCTGGCGATTCCGGAAAAGGCCGCCGACAAGCTGGAAAACCGCACGTTCGTGCTCGTCAGCGATCTCACGCCGGCGCGAATGGCCGAATTGGCCGAGATGGCCAACGCCGAGCAGGTCAAAGTGGCCAAGCTCCTGCAAGCCCCCGACGACCAGCCCTTCATGAAGGGCCGCCTGACGGTGTTCGCCTTCGGCAAGCACTTCGATTACACCGAGTTCGGCACGATGGTGGAGAAGCGCGAGCTACCGGCCGATTGGCGGGGGCACTGGCGGTACAACATCGTCGACGCCTACGCTTGCGTGGTCGCGCCCAAGGACGACGACCTATCGACGGCCCTTTGGCTGGCTGAAGGGTTCGCCGGCGCCTACATCGAGTCGCAAGGAAAGATGCCGCGCTGGTTCGCCGAGGGCGCCGCGCGCGTCATCGCCGGCCGGGCCGAACCGAAGGCCCCCACCGCCAAGCAGTGGGACGTAGGCTATCGCGCCGCGATCGACGGCGGCCGCGGGCCGGACGATTTTCTCAAGGCGGGCGACGTCGTGACCGGTGCCGGTGCGCTGTTGAGTTACGGCTTCATGAAGACCGTGATGGGCAAGATGCCCAAGTTCCACGCGCTCTTGGCCGATTTGCGCGCCGGCGGCGAATTCGAAGCCTCGTTCCGCGGCCGCTTCGGCGCCGACCCAGCGACGCTCGCCGCCGCCTGGGCCAAGAACGCCGCCTACAGTCGCAGGTAGGTCCATCGTCGCACCCGCGTTACGACAACACCGTCAACGAGGGCAACGGCGGCGCGGCGCGGTGGGAGGCGGCGAGATCCTTGGCCAGGTTGTGGCAAATCGCCTCGAAATACGCGGCCCCGGCCGCTTCTTCAAAGTTGTCCGCGATGCGGCCAAGGTCGCCGTTGACGCGGATCTGAATGTTGATCGGCACTTCGCCCAGGAAGGGAATGTCCATTTCGGCCGCGCGCCGTTTCGCGCCGCCGCTGCCGAAGATGTCGTAGCGCTTGCCGTTGTCGGGGCAGAGGAAGTAGCTCATGTTCTCGACCATCCCCAAAACGGGGATGTTCACCTTGCGGAACATGGCGATCGCCTTGACCGCGTCGAGCAAGGCCACGTCCTGCGGCGTGCAGACCACGACGGCGCCGGTCAAGGGGAGCAGTTGCGAAAGCGTCAAGGCGATGTCGCCCGTTCCGGGCGGCATGTCGATCACCAGGTAATCCAACTCGCCCCAGGCGGTGTCGCGCAGAAACTGCGTGATCGCCCCGTGTAGCATCGGCCCGCGCCACACGACCGCCTCGCCGGGCGGCACGAGAAACCCCATCGACATCACCTTCATGCCGTCGAGTTCGACCGCCCTAAACTTTTTGTCGACGATTTCCGGCCTTTGGTTGATGCCCAACAGGTGCGGGATGCTGGGACCGTACACATCGGCGTCCATCAGCCCGACCGCGCAGCCGGAGCGCTTCAGACCATAGGCCAGGCTCGCGGCGATCGTGCTCTTTCCGACGCCTCCCTTGCCCGACGCGACCGCGATCACGCTCTTCGACGTCAGGCCGATCTCCCCCAGCTTCATCGGCGGGCGGTGGTGGACCGCGAGCTTGACGGCCGCATCGGCCAGCGCCGGCAGGCGCTGCCGCAGCCAACGGGCGCACTCGGCTTGCGTCTCTTGCCAGAGCGGAGCCGAATGGGTCGTTAGGGCCAGCGTGAGCGACAGCTTGTCGCCCTCGAACCGCACGTCGCGGACTTGCCCCATTTCCACCACGCCGCGCCCCGTTTCGGGATCCTTGAAATCGCCGAGGGCCGCCAACACCGCGGGTTCGTTCAATTCGCTAACGGCCATTCGTCGCTCCTGAAAAGGTAGTTTTCAACCAACGGCCCGCTTCAAGGCTAGGATCCGAAGACGGAACCGACTCTGTAGGGAACGCCCTCCGTGGCGTTCCGTGCCCCTCCAAAAAATGTCGCGCCGGATTCACGGAACGCCACGGAGGGCGTTCCCTACAGAACCCAGCGCTATCGCGGGTCGTTGTATTCCATCGCCCCAAGGCAACCGCGACCAGATCTCTTGGCGCATTTCCAACTCCGGCGCCGGCGTTCGCTGGGCGTGCCGCCGCACGACGCCCACCAACGACGGCAATTGCCGCGGCGAGGCGACGAAATGCACCGCCCCCAATTCGCGTGCCAGCCACTCGTATTCGGCCAACTCAGCTTGGGCCAGCACCGCCGCCGCCGAGCCGCGGAACTTCGCCGTCACCTCAGCCAGCAGTTCGAGGGCCGCGCCGGCACTCGCCGGGGCGAGCTCGATCGCCACGAAGGCGGCGGGCATGGCGGCCAATGTCTCGCGGCATTCGCTCACGCCGCGGGTTTCGACCACGCGCAGCCGACGGTTTTCACCACGGCCGGCGCCACTACCGCCGCGCAGAGCAAGCGTCCACGCTCGGCGCCACGCAACCGCCCAGCGGCCGGTACGTTCGCAAAAAACCAGGTTGGCAGGCTCCATGGATCGTCATCTTACGGGCCGCTGAAGGCATTGACAACCCATGCGTCCCCTTGCGACCGCGGACTTCAAGAATGGGCAATCAAGTCCGTTTCTGTAGGGAACGCCCTCCGTGGCGTTCCGCGTCCCGCGAGCAGACGTCGAGATCCGATTCACGGAACGCCATGGAGGGCGTTCCCTGCAGATGCCGTTGACGTGACAATCCTAGCCTTGAAGCGGGTCGTTGTCACTTGGCGCCCATCTTGCGCATTTCGTAAATCGGCAGATGGCGGTAGTAGACTTCGAGCATGTACAGCGAAAGGCAGGTGACGTAGAGCCGCCCGCCCTGGCCCAGGCTGGCCCAGCGGTCGGGGTGCGACCCGAGCGGATCCCAACTCCCCTTTTCCTGGCCCTTGGTCTCCCGGTGCTCGATGAGCATGTCTCGGAAGGCGGCGTTCCACGCCGTCCAATACTTTCCTTCCATGTGGTGCATCATCTGAGTCGCGTAATACCAGTAGTAGACGTCGCGGTCGTCCCATCTCGGCAGGTGCTTGAGCAGATCCTCAGCACCCTCGACCAGCCGCGGGTCATTCTGGCCCCAACCGAGGAATTGCCGGCAGAGCAGGGCCTCGGCGGTCATTGACACGGTGGGATCCATGCCCGCCTGGTAGCCGTAGTGGCTTCCGTCGAAGGTGGCCTTGTCCAGGTACTCGCTCACCTTTTCCCAGGTCGTGCTGGGCACATCGAGGCCGGCCATCTTGGCACTTTGCAGCGCGATCACCATCCAGCCGGTGACGGAAGTGTCGCTGTCGGTCCTGGGGCTGTACCGCCAGCCGCCCAGGTCGGGGTCTTGCGACTCAACGCAGAACCGCACGGCCAATTCGGCGGGCGCCCGCATGCTGGTGTCACCCGTCATGCCGTAGAGCTCGCATAGCGCGATCGTACACTGCGCGTGGGTGTACAGCCAATTGTGTGGCCGGCCGGCGTCCTGATTGAAGAAATTGCCGTCATTCTGCTGAAACTTGAGCAGGGCCTTGATGCCTCGCGCGACGGTCTTTTGGAACGGGCCTGACTTGTGCGTGCTGCCATGCCCCTGAAAAGCCAACAGGGCCATGGCCGTCGCCGATTCGGGAACGTCGCGAGATTCGACGGCCGGCGACGAATAGGGCCCCTTGAGGCTCCAAGAACCGTCTTTTTTCTGCTGTTTCGCCAGCCATTGAAGGCCCTGCACGACCGCGTCTTCACCCAGTGCGGTACCGCCGTAGCGACGCAGCGCGGCGTCCTTCGATCCGGTCCTGCGGCCTTCCCAAAGCAGACCGATCGTGGGCGCCGAGAGGACGCTTGACGAAACGCCAGGCAGAGTCACCGCGAAATCAACCTTGGGGGGCGCGGCGAATGGATCGTCCACGCGCTCGCGCGTCTCGTCCATCAACACCTGTTTCTCCAGATCCTGGTTCTCCGTCGAGATCGCGACCGAGGCGTCGTCGAGTTGTTCGCCTAGTTGCTCGGCGAAGGAGTCGAGGACGATCGAGTCTTTGTTCTTGTTGGCCGGCAATAGCCAGAGTCCCAGGATGATCAGGGCCAGCATGTGAAACAGCGTGCTGATCAGCCAAGGAGGGGCATTCTTGATCGCCAGCTTCTTGATCTCTTCTTCCGGTTTCGCCTCCCGCGGCTCGTCGCGAAACACCCATTCGCCGCCGAGGCGTTTGGGCACGGGGATCGGCCGTGGCGTGTTCGCAGGGGCGCGCAGGGGAGTCGGCGCCGGATTGGCGCCAGGAGCATTCACGGGACGGGGGGCGGTCGTCGGATTGCCGTTGGCGCCAGCGGCCGGCAACGGGCGTGGGGCGACGGCGGGCGGCGGGGACGGGATGGGCACCGGCTGGCCGACGGGCACCGGCCGCGGCACGGCGACAGGTTGCCCAGCGGCAAGCGGCTGTGGGACCGCTGACGGACGAGCGGCGCCCGTGGGAGAGGCGCCGCCATGAGGTGGCAATTGCGGCGGCTTCGACACGTTTCCCCTCAGGGCGCGATGGGTGTGCGGGGCTGGCTACCCTTGTCATGAGTTTACCCCTCTTGCGCCCTAGCGCCAAGTAAAAGCCCCAATGGCTGGAGAAATTGGGTCGAGTGCTGCCGGTCGTAACGGCTCGGCGGAAAAGTGGCACTAGCCCGGATTATTCATGGTCCCGTAGCTGGCTTCGCAAGCGCGTCGGGTCCGCGGTGCGGCCCACGAAACGGTCGGGATCATTTTCCTGAAAAAAGCACGCTCGTTGCGCAGCAACGAACGTGCGAAAAAACGAAACGCCAGCGAAGCGAAAAAAAACGATTTCCGAATACCCCATGACGTCTGGGCGAGCCGCGTAAGCGGCATCCAATTCCCGCGCCACCCTGGGCCTCTCCCCACGCTCTTTTGGATCTCTTTGGGAGGGGTTTCGGAATCGTTTTTTTTCGCGCAGCGCCGATGCTCGGAGGGCGATTAGTCTTCGTACCGCGGCCGGCCCGCCGCGGCGCGTTCGCGCTCCAGCGCACGGTTCAATGTCGAAATCGTCAAAACTGGCAAAACCGTACCTTTACCCGACGAAAGCTTCGGCGCATGGGGCACAGATGAGCGGCACGGGAGGCGAAGTCTTAACGCGTCTAAAGCCGGGCAATCCGCCGAGACGGATGTGCACGGTTGGTACGTGGACGCGAGTTACGCCAGAATTCTTGCGAATTCTGCTACACCCGCGCTGTCACCAGCTCGCAAAGCCGCAACAGCGCCTCGACGTCCAGTTCTTCGGCGCGGGTCGTTTCGCCGAAGCCCGCGCGGGCCATGATCTCATCGACGTCCGGCTTGCCGAGCCGGTCCTTGTAGGCGCTGTGGAGCACGCCCCGCAGCAGTTTGCGACGATGGAAGAACATGGCTCGCGCGAAACGGTGGAACAGGGCCAGATCGGGAATTCGCCGCCGCCAGTCGTCGCGCACCCGAAGCTGGACGATGGCCGAATGGACCTTGGGGCGCGGCCAGAATGCCGTGGGCGGCATGACCCTCACCAACTCCACCTCGCACTGGCACTGGACCCAAACGCTCAAGGCGCCGTAGTCCTTGGTCGAAGGCCGGGCGACGATCCGATCGGCCAACTCCTTCTGGATCGTGACGGTCATCGTCGCCGGTGGCAGCTCGCACGCCAGCAAGTTCGAAAGCACCGGCGTCGCGATGTGAAAAGGCAGATTGGCCGCCAGTTTGAATCGCCTGCCCGGCGCCTCGCCGATCCGCCCACGCACCGCGTCAAGCAGCGCCGGGTGTAGCGTGTTCTTGTTCTTCAGCGCGTCCTGGCACAACAGCGTGACGTTGTCGAAATCGACCAGCTCCTCGCTGGCTAACTGGTGCATCCGCGGATCGACCTCGACGCTGACGACGGCCGCCGCCACCTGGGCCATGAGCGCCGTGAGCGATCCCGTGCCGGTGCCGACTTCAAGCACCACGTCGCGAGCGTCGATTTGGGCCGACTCGAACAACAGCCGCAGCAGGTTCAGGTCGATCAGGAAGTTCTGCCCGTGTTTCGTCTTCGGCAGGATTCCCACCTGCTCGAAACGCCGCATCAGGAACGATTGGGTCTGGTTGGTCATTGGTCAATGGTCATTGGTCATTGGTCATTGGTCATTGGCTCTTCAAAGAGCCGCCCGACGTACTTGGCTAAAAGGTCCGTCTCCAGATTCACGCGGTCGCCGACTTGCCGGCTTCCGAGCGTGGTGACCGCCAGGGTGTGGGGGATCAGTTGCAGGCTGAATCGCCGGCGCTCGACTTCCACCAAAGTCAGGCTCACGCCGTCGACGGCGACGGATCCCTTCGAGGCCATTTGTCGTGTCAGCTCCGGCGCGCACGCGAACCAGATCGTCGTCCAGGCCCCGTGGTCGTGGCGCTGAGCCACCGTGCCGACTCCGTCGACGTGGCCCGTGACGAAGTGCCCCCCCAGGGCGTCGCCCACTCGCAGCGATGTTTCGAGGTTCACCTGGCTGCCCGGCGCCAGTTCGCCCAGGTTGGTGAGCCGGAGCGTTTCGGGCCCGGCCTCGAAGGCCAGCGTCTCGCCCGCGATGTCGACGACGGTCAGGCAGCAGCCATTGATCGCCACGCTGTCGCCGACGCGCGTGGCGGCCGCCGCCTCGGGCACGCGCACCCACAGCCGCTTGCCGGGCGCCTCGTCGCGAACGTCGGCGACCGTGGCGAGCGCTTGGATCAGACCGGTAAACATTAGGCGTTAGGCGTTGGGCGTTGGGCGTTGGGCGTTGGGCGTTAGGCGTTAGGCGTTGGGCGTTGGGCGTTGGGCGTTGGGCGTTGGGCGTTGGGCGCCTATCGCCTATCGCCTATCGCCTTTTTCATCCTTCCAGTATCGTTTCGCGCACGACTTCGTCGACGGTGGTGGTTCCGGTGTAAACGGCCTGCATGCCGGCGTCGCGGAGCGTGACCATGCCGTAACTCTTGGCGCGCTCGCGCAAGTCGTCGGTCGAGGCGTTGCGCATGATCATGTCGCGCAACTCGTCGTTCATAATCATCAACTCGAATAGCCCGACACGCCCCTTGTAGCCGGTGTTGTTGCAAATTTCACAGCCCTTGCCGCGGAAAAACGTCTTGCCTTCGAGGTCGTCTTCCTTCAGCCGCAACTCGCCCAGAATGTCCTGGCTGGGGCTGATTTCCTCTCTGCAGTGGGTACACACGCGCCGCACCAGCCGCTGGGCGAGGATCGCCTCGACCGTGGCCGTGATCAAAAACGGAGGCACCCCCATGTCGCGCAGGCGCGTGATCGTGCCCGGCGCGTCGTTGGTGTGCAGCGTGCTGAACACGGTGTGGCCGGTGAGCGATGCCTGCACCGCGATGTCGGCCGTCTCAGGGTCGCGGATTTCACCCACCAGGATCTTGTCGGGGTCTTGCCGCAAAATCGAACGCAAGCAGGCGGCGAACGTGTTGCCGATCGAGGCGTCGATCGGCACCTGGATGATGCCGTCCATCTCGTACTCGACCGGATCTTCGGTGGTGATCAGCTTGTCGCAAATGTGGTTCAACTCGTTGAGGGCCGAATAAAGCGTGGTGGTCTTGCCCGAACCGGTGGGACCCGTCACCAGAATGATGCCGTTGGGCTTGGCGATCACCTCGCGGAAACCCTTGAGAATGTCGGCGTTCATGCCCACGGCGTTCAGGTCGAGCTTGACCACCGATCGGTCGAGCACCCGCATGACCACGCTTTCGCCGAACATGGTGGGCAGCACGGCCACGCGCAAATCGACCGGGTGCCCGCCCACGTTCAACTCGATTCGCCCGTCCTGCGGCAGACGCCGCTCCGCGATGTCGAGGTTCGCCATCACCTTGATGCGCGTCGTGATCGCGAACGCCAGGTGCCGCGGCGGAGGCACCATCTCGTACAACACCCCGTCCGCCTTGATGCGGATCTTGAACTCCTGCTCGAACGGCTCGAAGTGCAAGTCGCTGGCGTGGTCTTTGATCGCCAACAGCAGCACCATGTTCATCAGCTTGCGCACCGGGGCGCTGTCGGCCAGCGCCTCGACGCTGGCGATGTCGAAAGCGTTGGCGCGGCCCACCTTTTCCGCGGCGGCCGCCAGGTCGGCGTCGTCGGCCATGTCGTCGATGATCGACTCGACGCTGTCGCGCGAGGAATAATAGCGTTCGAGCGCGGCCAGCAGGTCGTGCTCCGTGGCGACCACGCCCTTGACGTCGTAGCCCAGGAAGCTGCGCAGCTCGTCGAGGATCGAGAGTTTCTGGGGGTCGCACATGGCGACGGTGAGGGTGTCGTCGCGGAAGCTGACCGGGATGATGCGGTACAAATGCGCCATGGGCTCGGTGACGTAGTTGAGCACCTGAGGCGTGATGACCACTTCCGACAGGGTGATGGCCTGCATGCCCATCTGTTCGGCCAGCGCCTGGGCGAGCTGTTCGTCGCTGACGAAGTTCATGCCCTCGGCGATGCGGCCCAGCATTTCGTGCGGGCGTTGCTGCTGCTCGTCGAGCAGGATTTCGAGCTGGTCATCATTGATGAAGCCCAGGTCGACCAGGATTTGACCGATGCGTCGGATGGCCATGGGGGGTGGGCGTGACCTTGCTTGCGCCGCGGGTTAGTGTGGCGAGCGGGGGGCGTTAGCCCCCTGTTTGTTAGGGGTTAGGGGTTAGGGGTTAGGGGTTAGGGGTTAGGGGTTAGGGGTTAGGGGTTAGGGGTTAGGGGTTAGGGGTTAGGGGTTAGGGGTTAGGGGTTAGGGGTTAGGGGTTAGGGGTTAGGGGTTAGG
>DATKSN010000059.1:0-3337 GCA_035531595.1 Pirellulales bacterium
GACATCCACTGGAGTGCCGGCCTGTTCGGCTACTTCGCCACGTACTCGCTGGGCAACCTCTACGCGGCGCAGTTCTTCGCGCAGGCCGGCTCCGATTTGGGGGGCGCCGCGGGATCGCTCGAATCGGGGCTGCCCCAACAGCTCGCCCGCGGCGAGTTCGCGCCCTTGCGCGCCTGGTTGCTGGACAAGATCCATAGCCAGGGCCAGCGCCACACGGCGGCCGAGTTGGTTCGAAACGTCACGGGCCGGCCGCTGGAGCATGCTCCGCTGATCGCGCACCTGCGCGGCAAATTCGGGCCGCTGTACGGGCTGGCATAACGCGCCCCGTTTAGTGATCGTCCGGCTTTCTTGTAGGGTGGGACCAGTCCGCGCAGCGAGCGCAGGCCCACCATTACCAGAAAGCAGCAGGCCCACTTCGTGTGCGGTCGCTTTCCGCCTACCGATGTCCGCTCGTCTGCCACGTCTGCCATGGCGAAGTTGACGAGCATGATGAAGCGGGGTTATCATCAAGGCGAGGCGACTGTCAGGAGCGCTAGAGGCGCTAGAGCGGCAGTCTTTCCTCGTACATCAACACCGTCGATGAGCGCTTCCCATGACTGTGACCGTACTTGTCCAACAATCTGACGGTCAGTTTAGCGCCAGTCTGGTGGGTTCGTCCGCATTGCAGGTTCTTCGGCCCTCTCGCGCCGAGGCCATCGCCGCACTTCAGCGCGAGTTGGCGGCGAAGGTGGAGACGGTAGAATTATTGGACTTGGAGGTCCAGCCGCTCGGCGTGTCGGGATTCGCAGGCGAGTTTTGCGACGATGAGGCGCTACGCGACATCTGCGACGATATCTATCTTCAACGAGATGCCGACCGACTGCAATGATCGCGTTTGACGCCGATGTGCTGAGCGACATCCTCCAGGGGCACGCCGCGCCGTCGCAGCGAGCGTCGCAAGTTCCGTCAGGGGAACAGTCCGTTCCGATTGTCGTCGTGGAAGAGATTCTACGCGGACGCTTGAATTCGATCAGGCAAGCCGAAGCGGGCAAGGGGAAGTTGACCGTCGAACGCGCATATCAGCTCTTTGAGGCGACGTTGAATGCGTTCCGACATATCGTCATCCTGCCCTACACTTCGCAGGCCGAGACGCTGTATCAGCAGTGGCGCAGTCATGGCATTCGTGTCGGCACCCACGACTGGGCTGGCGGTATGTACTACCCTCGCGGCTCGATCGGCTTGATCAAAGGCCCGGAATCGCCGCCGACGCCGCCGCGGAGCTCGCTGGGAGCGGTGGTCTGCCCCGACGCGCTCGCACGCGGCGCGCCGTTTCCGTCATCCTCGCTCCTGTCTTCCTCGGCCCAGTCGAGCCGCTTGCGCGACAGGCCGATCTTCCGGTCGTCGATGTCGACGCGGAGGATCTTGACCTCGATCGTCTCGCCGACCTTGACGACTTCCTCGGGGTTCTCCACCTTGTGGTCGGCCAATTCGGAGATGTGCAACAGGCCCTCGACGTCGTTCTCCAAGCTGACGAACACGCCGAAGTTGGTGAGCTTGGTCACCGTGCCGCTGACGATCTGGCCGGGCTGGTACTTGGTGGGAATCGACGTCGCCCACGGATCGTCGTGGAGTTGCTTCATGCCCAGTGCGATCCGCCGCCTTTGCTGGTCGACCGAGAGCACCTGGCACTCGACCACCTGGCCCTTCTCGACCAGTTCGCCGGGATGGCCGATTTTGCGGGTCCACGACATGTCGCCCACATGCAGCAGACCGTCGATCCCCGCCTCGATCTCGATGAACGCCCCGTAGTTCGTCAGGTTGCGCACCGTGCCGGTGACGCCCGCGCCGATCGGATAGCGATCGGTCACGTTGTCCCAGGGGTTGGCCTGGGTCTGCTTCATGCCCAGCGAGATCTCGTGCTTCTCCTTGTTGATCGCCAGCACGACGACTTCGATTTCGTCGTCGACGTTCACGATCTCGTTGGGGTGGCCAAGCCGCTTGGTCCACGACATCTCGCTGATGTGAACCAGCCCCTCGATCCCCTCCTCGAGCTTCACGAACGCGCCGTAGGTCATGAGGTTGACGACCGACCCCTTGATCACGCTTCCGACCGGGTACTTGTCCTCGACGCTTTGCCAGGGGCTGGCCGACTTCTGCTTGAGGCCCAGGCCGATCTTCTCGCGCTCGCGGTCGATGTGCAGGATCTGCACTTCGAGTTCCTGATCGATCGCCACCATCTCCGAGGGGTGCCCGATGCGGCCCCAACTCATGTCGGTGATGTGCAGCAAACCGTCGATGCCGCCCAGATCGACGAAGGCGCCGAAGGTGGCGATGTTCTTGACCGTTCCCTTGCGGACCTGGCCGACTTCCAGTTCGCGCAGCAAGCGGTCCTTCTTCTCGGAGCGCTCCGTCTCGATCAGCGTGCGGCGGCTGACGACGATGTTCCGGCGGGCTTCGTCGATCTTGAGCACGACGCATTGGATCGTGCGGCCGAGGAAATCGCGGATGTCCGGAACCCGCCGGACGTCCAACTGGCTGGCCGGCAGGAACACGTTGACGCCGCCGATGTCCACCAGCAGGCCGCCCTTGATCTGGCGGTTGACCGTGCCGGTGACGACGTCCCCCTCGTGGACGTTCTTCATCACGCCTTCCCAGGCGGCGATGCGCTCGGCCTTGCGCTTGCTGAGCGAAAGCATGGCGCCGTCGTCGCGGACGCCCACCATGTCCTCGATTTCCTCGACCAGGACTTTGATCTTCTCGCCTGGCTGCGGGGGTTCTTCGTCCTCACCCCATTCCGCCAGCGGGATGGTTCCCTCGCTCTTGTAGCCGACGTCGACCAGTACGAGGTCGCCGTCGATGCGCAGCACGCGGCCTTCGACGACCTTGTTGAGGGTGACGCCGCCCCCGGTGTATTCCATTTCGTCGGGGTCGGCCCCTTCGAAGGCCTCCGCCAACTCTTGTTCCCACGCTTGTTCGTCGAGATCGAGACCACGAATGAGGTTGCGGTTGACCATATCCCTGCCGGCATCCGAGACGCCCGCCGCTTACCGTGTGTCCGGGGACACCGTTGGACGGCGGTGCTCGTCGCTGAAAAGAGGCACGCCCTCGCCGGGCCGGCCCTCGGCGACGAGGGCGACAGCGGCCAAACGAGAAACCGCCCAGTATATGCTATCTTGGGCAGATCCACAATCGGGGTTCCCAAAGCGCTGCAATTCAGACGTAAGGGGCCGGCGCGGGCCCGCCGCCGGCCCCGCCGGCCCCGCCGTCCCCGCCGGGGCCGCCGCCGGCCCCGCCGACCCCGCCGCCCGCGTCGCCAGGGCCAGCGCCGGTCGCGTCACCATTTCCGGCCGCGCCGACC
>DATKSN010000060.1:0-7221 GCA_035531595.1 Pirellulales bacterium
TCTCAACCGCGTAAAGCAGGTCCGAGGCGCTCCCCGTCCACGGCCCGCCGCGATTCAGGGCGCGGCGCGGGCCATTCACATGGACGCCCTCCAGCGCAGCTTCCGAAAAAACTGGCAAAACCGTACCTTTACCCGACGAAAGCTTCGGCGCGTGGGGCACAGATGCGCGATGCGGGGGAAGAAGTCTTAACGCGTCTAAAGCCGGGCAATCCGCCGAGACGGATTTCCTGGTCGGTACGGGTACGGTTTTGCCAGTTTTTTCTTGCGCAGTTTCGGCTGCGCCGAAGCCGCGTTTATGCGCGTTCGCGCTTCCCTCCGCGGCGCAACGTCCTGGACCTCCGCCTACGATACGGGGTTGCATATATGCACGGTTGTTCTCTATACGGTTGGTCGCTACTTTTTGCCGAAAGGTAATACGGCGTGATAGCAGGTCCCGTAGCTGGCTGCTGGCTTCGCAAGAAGTCAGGCCGTGGACGCGAGTTACGCCAGAATGCTTGCGAATTCTGCTACAGCACAGTGCGTGAGTCATTCTGGGCCGCGCGCGGGTATAATCGTCGTATGTTGGCCTCCGTCGCGAAAGCGGTCTTGTTCGGTGTCACGCTGTTCGTGGGCGCCGCGCTGTTGTTCTGCGTGCAGCCGATGATCGCGAAGCTGGTGCTGCCGAAATTTGGCGGCGCGCCGGCGGTTTGGAACACCTGCATGGTGTTCTTCCAGGCGGCGCTCTTGGCGGGCTATCTCTACGCGCACGCGACGACGCAATGGCTGGGCGCCCGCCGGCAGGCCGTGCCGCACCTGGGACTTCTGGCGTTGGCGTGGCTGGTGCTGCCGATCGTCGTGGCGGGCGACTACGCGCCCCCCAACGAAACCGAGCCGGTGTTGCCGTTGCTGGCGCTGTTGGCCGTGACGGCGGGCTTGCCCTTCTTCGTCGTCTCGACCGGCGCGCCCTTGCTGCAGAAGTGGTTCGCGGCCAGTGGCCACCGCGCGGCGCGCGACCCCTATTTCCTCTATGCGGCCAGCAACGCCGGCAGCATGCTGGGCCTGCTGAGCTATCCGCTGGTGATCGAGCCGCGGCTGTCGCTGGCCGAGCAGAGCAAGCTCTGGACGGCGGGGTACGCGCTGTTGGTTCCGCTGACGGCGGCCTGCGCGACGGCACTGTGGCGATCGCAAGGGCCGCTCGCGGACGATCCGTCGCCGACGGTTCGGCGCGGAAAACCGCTGGCGGCAAGGAAAGTTCAGGCGGTCGGCCGCTGGACGCGGCTGCGTTGGGTGGCGTTATCGTTCGCGCCCTCAAGCCTGATGCTGGGGGTGACGACGTTCCTCACGACCGACGTGGCCCCGGTTCCCATGCTGTGGGTCGTGCCGCTGGCACTGTACCTGTTGAGTTTCATCCTGGTCTTTTCGCGGCTGCCCAGCGGAGTTCATCAACTGATGATCTGGGCCTTTCCGGCGGCCGTGATATGGCAGACGTATCTCGGCGATTCGGGAAGCTTGCGAACGCTCGAATCGCTGGCTCCCGCGCACCTGGCGACTTTTTTCATCGCCGCGATGGTTTGCCACGGCGAACTGGCCCGCTCGCGCCCCGCGCCCGAAAAACTGACGGAATTCTACCTCTGGATGTCGCTGGGGGGCGTGTTGGGCGGCCTGTTCAACGCGCTGCTGGCCCCCCTGGTTTTCACTCGCCTGGTCGAGTATCCGCTGGCCATGGTCCTGGCCTGCGCGTTGTCTCCGGCGCCGCGGGGAGGCGGACTTTGGTGGGCGAAGATCATGCCCGGCGAATGGTCCCGCTGGCCCACGGTCATTTTGCAAGATCTCCTCGTCCCCATACTGGTGGGGCTGACCGCCGGACTGGTCTATTTTTACTGGCCGCCCGACGGCGACCGCCAGCTACGCGCCGCCATGGCGCTGGCGCTTTGCGTTCCCTGGATCGCACGTCCGATCCGCTTCGCGCTCTGCATCGGGGCCGTCATGTTCGTCATGACGTCCTTTTACGACGTCACCAGTCGGGTCGAGTACCGCGAGCGCAGTTTCTACGGCGCGCTCAAGATCACGCAGGACATCGACCCACCGATCAACTACCTGAGCCACGGTCACATCCGCCATGGCGCCCAACTCCGCGACGACGACCCGAAGGTGCGCGACCAGCCGTTGCTCTATTACCATCGCGCCGGGCCGATCGGACAGGTGTTCGCGGCGTTGAACGAACGGCTGGCCGGTGGCAAGCTGGCGATGGTCGGCCTGGGGGTCGGCTCGCTGGCGGCCTACGGCCAACGGGGGCAGGATCTGAGATTTTTCGAGATCGATCCGGCCGTCGAGCGGATCGCCCGCGATGAGCGTTACTTCACGTTTCTGCGAGATTGCCCTGCCCACATGAGCGTGGTGCTGGGCGACGCCAGGCTCGCGCTGGCCCGCGAGCCCGACGACCACTTCGCGCTGATCGTGATCGATGCCTTCAGCGGCGACGCCGTACCCATGCACCTGTTGACGCGAGAAGCGCTCTCGCTGTATTGTCGCAAACTGGCGCCGGGAGGTGTCATCGCCTTTCACGTTTCGAACAGCTACCTCCGTCTCGGCCGGGTGCTGGGCAATCTGGCCCAGGCGGCGGGGTTGGTCGGCCTGGACCAGAACGATGGCTTTCTTGCGCCAGAATCGAATGCGGATACCGTCGGCAAAACCCCGTCGCACTGGATCGTGATCGCGGCGAGCCGCGAACACTTCGGCCGACTGAGCGCTGACCGCCGCTGGCGGCCGCTCGCCCCGGACCCGGGCATTTCGCTCTGGACCGATGATTTTTCCAACCTGATGGAGGTTTTCCAATGGCCGCGAATTCCCCGCTGACTGTAGGGTGGGCACCGCCCACCAACCTGACTGTAGGGAACGCCCTCCGTGGCGTTCCGTGCCCGGCGAGTCGACGTCGATACCCGCTTCACGGAACGCCACGGAGGGCGTTCCCTACAGATGCCGTTGCCGCGGCAACCCTGGCCTTGAAGCGGATTGTTGTCTTAGTTCCCTGGGTTTTGCCGCTGGCGCCGTTGTGTGCCGCCGAACGTGTCAGCTTGCTTCGAGTTCCCAATGGGGGCATTCAGCCGCAAGTGGCCGTGGGCGCCGACGGCACAGTCCACTTGATTTACTTTCATGGCGAGCCGGCGCACGGCGACATCGACTACGTTCGCTCATCCGCCACCGGCGGCGAGTTTTCGGCTCCGCTGCGCGTGAATCGACACGGTGGCAGTGCGATCGCGATGGGCAACATCCGCGGCGCGCATCTGGCGCTGGGCCGCGACGACCGCGTCCATGTGGCCTGGATGGGTTCCGACCGGGCCGAGCCGAAGGGCCCCGCCGGCAAGTCGCCCATGCTCTACACACGGGCCAACGACGCCGGCGACGGATTCGAGCCGGAGCGAAACGTGATCGGCAGCCACGTCGGTCTCGACGGCGGCGGTTCGCTGGCCGCCGACCGGGAGGGGCACGTCTACGTCGCCTGGCACGCGCCGGAGGTCGGCGAGCAGGGCGAAGACAACCGCCGCGTATGGGTCGCCCGCAGCGACGACGACGGCGCGACCTTCGCCGCCGAACAAGCGGCCTACGACGAGCCGACCGGTTGCTGCGGCTGCTGCGGCATGCGGGCGTTGGCCGACCGCCGCGGAAATCTCTACATTTTCTACCGTTCGGCCGCCGACGTGGCGCATCGCGACATGTACCTGCTCGCATCGTCGGATCGTGCGGAGAAGTTCCGTGGCCTGAAGCTTGCCGAGTGGAACGTCGACCAGTGCGTGATGAGCACCGCCGCGTTGACGGATACCACGGCGGGGGTTTTGGCGGCCTGGGAGACCGAAGGTCAAGTTTACTACGGGCGCATCGATTCCAAGACGCGGAAGCCGGGCCGTCCGATCGCCGCCCCAGGCGGCACGGGCAAGCGCAAGCACCCGGTCGTGGCGGCCAACGAGCGCGGCGAAGTCCTGCTGGCCTGGACCGAGGGGATGGGCTGGAACCAGGGAGGCTCCGTCGCTTGGCAACATTACGACGCCAAGGGACGTCCCGTGGCCGGCACGCAAGGGCAAGCGTCCGGCGTGCCGGTCTGGAGCCTGCCGGCCGTTTATGCTCGACCCGACGGGGGCTTCGTCGTGCTGTACTGACAGACGGGTGTAACGTTGGCGGCGATTCCGGCCACTAGGCGTTCGAGGGTTTCCAGGGGAAGTATATGACCCGCGTTTTGCTTAAGGAGCCAGTGCGATGAAATGGTTTTCAAGTGTGCGACACCCCCTGTTGGCCTTGGCCGGGCTTTGCTTGACAGCGAGCCTCTGCCTCGCCCAGCAGGACGAACGTCAAGAGGGGCGGCAGCGACAAGGACGTGGAGGACCGGGACAAGGACGTGGAGGGCCGGGCGGATTTGGCGGAGGTTTCGCTGGTCCCGGCGGCTTCATGGGCTTTGGTGGGATGGAGGGCGTCGGCGGCACGTTGCGCCTCTTGACCCATGCCGCGGTCCAAAAGGATCTGGAGTTGACCCAAGATCAAATCGACAAGATCAAGAAAATCGACGAAGCCTTTCAGGATGACCTCGAAGAGGGGCGCGGGAATTTCAACTTCCAGGAACTGCAGGATCTTTCCGAGGAAGAGCGTGACAAGAAAATGGCCGAATTCCGCGAAAAGATGGCCGCGCGGAACAAAAAGCTCAACGAGAAGTACCAACCCAAGCTCGAAAAGGTGGTCGACAAGGACCAATTCGACCGTATCAAGCAGATCCAACGCCAACTGGCCGGAGTCATGGCGATCCACGGCAAAGACGTGGCGGAAGCACTGGCGCTGTCCGAGGACCAGCGGGAACAGATCAGCTCGGTGTTCGCGGCGAGCCAAGAGGAAATGCAAAAACTGTTCCCCCGTGGTGGCTTTGGCGGCCCAGGCGGCGGCCGTGGCGGCCCGGGTGGGGCGGGCGGCGAAGGCAACGAGGCCGACGAGACCGCGCGCCGGGAACGCTTTCAGAAGATGCAAGAGCAGATGCGTAAACTGCATGAAGATCGCGACGCGAAGCTCATGGCCGTGCTCAGCGACGAGCAAAAGACGAAGTTCGAAGAGCTGAAGGGGAAGCCCTTCGACGTGTCGCAGTTACGCGGCCGTGGCGGGCCGGGCGGACGTCGCCCAGGGGGTGGACGGCCGGGCGGGCCGCGCGAGCGCCCACCCATGTAATCGAAGAAGCTTACCTCACGCGGTCGAAAATGAGACATGCACGGTGGCTGGGGCAGAGCCTAAGCGATGCCCCGGTCCCTTTCTAGCCGGGGCATCGCTTAGGCTCTGCCACCAGCCACCGCATTTCTCGTGGCAAAAGTACAACGAGGATTTTTTCGATGGCATATTGCGCGGTGACCAAGAGGCTGGCGTCGTTCGTCGTCGTGTTCTCGTTTTTGTCGGCAACGGCGGGCGCCGATTGGCCCCGTTTCCGCGGCCCCAACGGTTCGGCCACGAGCGACGAGCAGGGGTTGCCGGTCGAATGGTCCGACGACCGGAACGTCGTCTGGAAGACCGACCTGCCCGGTCCCGGCGCTTCCAGCCCCATCACCACGGGCGAGCGAGTGTTCGTCACCTGTTATTCCGGATACGGCGTCGAGCGAGGGGCCGCCGCCAAGCCGGAAGATCTGCTGCGGCACCTGGTAGGCATCGACCGCGCGACGGGAGAAATCATCTGGGATCGGTCTGTCAAGGCGAAGCTCCCTGAAGACCGACCCAATGGGATGCTGATGGGCCACGGGTACGCCTCCAGCACGCCAGCGACGGACGGCGAGCGCGTTTACGTCTTCTTCGGCAAGAGCGGCGTGTTCGCCTTCGACCTGGAGGGCCGGCAGCTTTGGCACGCCGACGTTGGCGACGGCTTGGCGATGATGGGCATGGGATCGGGCGCCAGCCCGATCGTGTACGGCGAACTGGTGATCGTGAACGCCAGTGCCGAGAGCCAAGCCCTGGTGGCCCTTGACGGCAAGACGGGACAAGAGGTCTGGAAAGCGGCGGCCGAGTCGACCTCCGGCTCATGGAGCACGCCGATCCTGGTCGAGGTGGCCGATGGCAAACAGGAACTGGTCACGGCGGTGCCGGGCGAAATCTGGGGGCTGAACCCCGAGACGGGCAAGCTGCTCTGGTACGCCGGCGCTTTGCCCGAGGGCGCGCAGTGTACCAGCCTGGTGGCCCAGGGCGATGTGGTGTACGCGGTGACCGGGATGGCCGGCAACGCGGCGGCCGCGGTGCGGGCGGGCGGCCACGCCGATGTCACCAAGACGCACGTCGTCTGGAAGGCCAAGCTGGGAGCGTACGTTCCCTCGCCGGTGGTCCACGATGGGTACTTGCACTGGGTCAGCGACCGGGGGATCGCCTGTTGCGTGAAGGCCGACGGAGGCGAAGTCGTTTACAAAGAGCGCGTGCCCGGCGCGAAGGATTTCTACTCCTCGGTGTTGTTGGCCGACGGCCGGCTTTACGCCGTCAGCCGGACCCAAGGCACGTTCGTGCTCGCCGCGGGGCCTAAGTTCGAACTGCTGGCCCACAACGAGTTGCTCTCGGACAGCACGCAATTCAACGCCAGCCCGGCCGTGAGCCGCGGCCAATTGCTGCTGCGTTCAAACCGCCGCCTCTATTGCCTTGGTTGCCCCAAACCGTAGTGTGGATGATTCATGGTTCCGATACTAACCCGCGGCGCAAGCGAGTGGGGTCCGCCGGGCCGGCCCACGAATCGGTAGGGATCATTTTCCCGAAAAAAGCACGCTTGTTGCGCAGCAACGAACGTGCAAAAAACAAAACGGCAGCGAAGCGAAAAAAAACGACTTCCGAATACCCCATGACGTCTGAGCGAGCCGCGTAAGCGGCATCCAATTACCGCGCCACCCTTCGCCTTACCCCACGGTCTTTTGGATCTCTTTGGGAGGGGTTTCGGAATCGTTTTTTTTCGCGCAGCGACGATGCTCAGCGCGCGATTAGTCTTCATATCGCGCCCGTTCCCGCGCGGCGCGCTCGCGCTCGAGCGCGCGCGTCATTGACGAAATCGTCGAGTACCCGGCGACAGCGTCCGCACGCCCGACCTCGTCAATCGCGCTGTCGGCGCCCAGGACGAATTATTGGTCCGTGGTCTTCGACGTTGTAACGCCCACCGCGTGGGAGCGCCTCGTCGAAATTGGCGACGCGATGGTTTGCGCCGACGTCACGAAAAAACTGGCAAAACCGTACCTTTACCCGACGAAAGCTTCG
>DATKSN010000061.1:0-5215 GCA_035531595.1 Pirellulales bacterium
AACCGTACGTGCGAATTTCCCGCATACGGCTCTCCAGTTGATGGTCTTACCTCGTGGAGGATTGAACGAAACGAACATGGGCCGCTTGAAGGCTGTAGAACCCCTGTTCGCGGAAGAAGGCATTGGGCCAGCGCTGATGGACTTGTGCCATTTCCCTCCTCGCACTCCTGTTTCGAGCGCGTTCAACATGGGGTCTGTCCAGATGCAGCGGTTCGCCCAGTCCTTAACGGACGGTGGCTTTCCGGCCGGGGTAGCCGCGAACGGCACTGTGACCGGTTCGTAATCTCTCTCCTTGCGTCTGCTCATTCCACATCCATCTTCCTGCACCCCTTCGCTCCACGGGCGTTACCCCGCTTCCTCGCTACTATGGGTGCTCTGACTCCTGTCCGGCGGCTCTTCGTACACGGGTGCTCGGTCAAGCCGAGGTTACGGCACATGAACACCGTCCTTACCGGAACAGGTCTCCCTACGTCACGTCACCGAACCTTCCGACCATTCCGCCTCCAACCACCCCTTGTCGCCCTGGTCCTTGGTCAGGTTTCGGGACCAGGCTTACCGCACGGCATGGCGTTTGCCACCCGTACCCCTCGCGGAGCTACAGCGTCATTTGGGCTTCACCTGTTACCAGCAGGCTGGCCACGACAGAGGCCGAATCGAGTTCGTTCTCGACGACGCAGTTACGATCGGTTACAAAGCTCTGACCAACTTCGACGGGGACTTGCACCCCGCTGATTCGGTGCGCTTGTAGGCGCACTAGCAGGCACACTCCGTGTGCCGTAGCTTTCCGCCCGCCGACGTCCACTCGCCGGAGGTTACGGCACACGGAGTGTGCCTACTACTTTACCCGTCACTTCGTCACCTGGCACTCTGGCAACGCCGCCTTGAATGCCGCGATGCCCGCCTCGGTCGCGGCGGTCCCGGCCAGGTGCAGCGTCTTGAGCCGCTTCAGCCCGTGAAGCTCGGCCAAGCCCGCGTCGGTGAGCTGCGCCCCGCTTACCATGAGCTCGCGCAAATTGGACAATCGGGCCAGGCACGCCACACCGGCGTCGGTGATCCTCGGGCCGGAAACCGATAGCCGCTGGAGCGACTCCAAGGCGGCCACGGCCTCCAACTCGTCGTCACCGCAATTTGGAACGCCGTAAATGTTGAGATCCAGCAGCCGCGGCAGGGCGCGGAGCCGGCGCAACCCTTCCGCCGACACGGTGGCGTCTCGCAAACGGAGATCTTCCAACCCCGGCAGCGCCGCCAGTTCCGACAGGCCCGCGTCGCCCACCGCGGTCGCACTCAGAACCAAACTTGAAAGCTGCTTTAGCGCGGCCAAGTGCCGCAAACCTGGCCCTCGTACGCCCGTCGCTTGTAAAGTGAGGTTCCGGAGGTCGGTCAGCGGTTTCAGGTGCTCCAGTCCGGCGTCGTTGATTCGGCACGTCGGCAGGTGGAGTTGCTCAAGGCCCGTCAGCGTCCGAAGGTGCTTCAAGGCGGCGTTGGTCATCCAGGGAAATTGCAGCGCAAGAATGCGAACCTGTGTCAGGTCGGCCAGGGATGCCAGGGCCGCGTCGGTCAACCGCGTGGCGCCCGTTAGCGCGAGATAATCGAGCTTGGGAAGCCCGCTAAGATGAGCCAAGCCCGCGGCGCTCGCCTCGGGAATGTCCAGGTGAACGCGCTCCAGTTGCCGCAACCGTCCCAAGAGCTCGAGTTCGGCATCGCCCACGCTGTGGTCTAGAAGAACGACCGACGTCACCCGGAACGGACCCGGCGGCAGGCTGGCGGCGGAGGCGTCACGCGGGGCGCCGATTTCGTCGTAGATCGCGATCCCCGCGCCAATCGCCAAGAACCGTTCGGCCGCCGCTCGGTCGGGGTCGTCGTCGCGGGCATGGAGCGGATGAACGCGGCCGTCGCGGCCGGTGATGACGCAGTCGGGCAGCGCCGGCTGTAGGGCGGCGATCGCCGCGTCGTTGACCTCGGTGCCAACCAGCGTGAGTTGACGCAGGTTCGCCAGTGGTTTCAGTTGCGCCAGCCCCGCATCCGTGACGTTGGTCTCGTTCAGATTGAGCCTGTCCAATCGTCCGAGGGCTGCGAGCGCCGGCAGACCGGCGTCGGTGATTTGCGTGCGCATAAGAGTCAGGCTGCGAAGCTCGCGAAACGACCCGGCGTGGGCCAACAGGCCGGCGTCGCTGATGAATGTGTCCGTCAAATCGAGTGACTGAAGTCGCGCGAGCGCCGTCAGGTGCTTCAATCCGTCGTCAGAAACGCGCGTGCCATCCAAGGCGAGGTGGCTCAGGGCTGAGAGGCTTGCCAGGTGTTCAAGCCCCGCGTCGGTGATGGGCGTGCCATGCAGAAACAAGGTCGCCAACCGCGGGCACTGCCGCAAGCGCGCGAGCGAATCGTCGGTCACGGCCGTGCCGCCGTTGAACCGGATGTCCGAGATGGGGAGAGTGAATTCCGGGCTGTATTGATTCTGGTTCACCCCTCCGCCTGCCTTGAGCACCCATTCGGCCGCGGCGCGTTCGTCGGCCAGCGTGGGCAGATCTGGCGAGCGGGGGGCGTCAGCCCCTTGTTTGTCCTTTGTCCGGCGTCGCAACGCCGTATCCGCCTGTTCACGCGAACGGGGGGCGTTAGCCCCGTGTTTGTCCTTTGTCCGGCGCGATGCGGGTGCCGCGGCGTCAGCCCCCTGTTCAGGTCGGCCTGCCGCAGCGGGCCGTGTGGCGGGGTCAACAGGGGGCTTACGCCCCCCGCTCGCCACGGCATCGTCGTCCAAGATCGAGGCGCCGCCGCCTTCCGGCACGCTGAGGCGCGCCACCTCGCGGCCCTCCTTGTCGCGGACGATCACGATGATCCCGGCGAACAGGAAACACGCCGCGGCCGCCGCGGCTACCAGCGGCCAACGGGGACGCCGCCGCGCCGGGGCGTCACCACCGGGGCATCGCTTAGGCTCTGCCCCAGCCACCATGTCGCCACGCACGGGGCCGTCGCCACCGGGGCATCGCTTAGGCTCTGCCCCAGCCACCTTGGCGGCCATGGTGGGCGGTGCCCACCCTACGGACTGACCTACATTGGTGGGCGGTGCCCACCCTACGGACTCCAACTCCGCAATGGACAGCGCCACCGCCCGCGCCGACTCGAACCGGTCGTCGGGCCGCTTCGCCAGCAACCGCATGACCAAGTCCGACACCGGCGCCGGTACGCTGGGTTCCAATTCACTGGGCGACTTGGGAGTCTCGACGGCCAAGGCCGTGAGCACGGCCAACGTCGTCGGACCCTGGAAGGGAACGCGGCCGGTCAAAAGCTTGTAGAGCACGCAACCCAGGCTGAACAAGTCGCCGCGCGCGTCCACCGTTTCGCCGCGTGCTTGCTCCGGCGACATGTAGGCCGGCGTACCCAGGATCGTGCCCGACTGCGTGAGGTGGACGTCGTCGCCCACGTAGGCCAAGCCGAAATCGACCAGCTTGACCCAACCCCGCGGCGCTTCGAGCCAAATGTTCGAGGGCTTCACGTCGCGGTGGATCAGGCCCCGCTCGTGGGCCTCGGCCAGCGCCTCGGCGATCTCGCGGCCAATGCGCAACGACTCGTCCAGCGGCGGCAATTTAGGCGAGCGGGGGGCGTTAGCCCCCTGTTCATCTTGTTCCGGTGCCGAATCAACAGGGGGCTGACGCCCCGCGCGCGCCAAATCAACAGAATCAACAGGGGGCTGACGCCCCCCGCTCGCCAAATCAACAGGGGGCTGACGCCCCCCGCTCGCCAAATCAACAGGGGGCTGACGCCCCCCGCTCGCCAAATCAACAGGGGGCTGACGCCCCCCGCTCGCCGAATCAACAGAATCAACAGGGGGCTGACGCCCCCCGCTCGCCAAGCGACGCAGGCGGGCGTCGAGCGATTCACCCTTGAGCAATTGCATCGCCAGATAGGGCGTTTCACCCACTTCGCCGACATGGAAAATCGTGACGATGTGCGGGTGCTCGATCGCCGCCGTGGCCTGCGCCTCGCGCAGGAACCGCCGCCGTTGGATGTCGTGCTTGGCCAGCGACGGCTTCATGACCTTGAGCGCGACGCGGCGCTTGAGTGTCAACTCCTCGGCTTCGAGCACCAGTCCCATCCCGCCGGCGCCCAGCACCCGCAACACGCGGTAGGGACCAAAGCGGCCCAGTTCGTCGGGCGTTTAAGGCGGGTCGAGAAAATCGCAGCTTTCGTCGACCGAGGGGGTCGGCGTCGAATGGCCGCCGTCGGGCTGGGTGTCGTCGTAGAGCGAACGCGCTTGCTCGACGCGTTGGACCAGAATCTCGACGGCCTCGACCTCGGCGGGGTCCGACTCGTCGGCCGCCTCGCCCGGCCGCAGACGAAGGGCCTCAGCCAGCGTGTCGCCAGCGTCGAGCGTGGCCAGCTTCGCCGCGCAGCCGGGGCAGCCGGCCAGGTGGGCCTCGAGCGTCTCGGACTCGTCGGCCGGTAGCCAGCCGAGCAGGAAGCGTTCCCAAGAAGCCGGGTCGGGGCAAGTCGTTTGGACGCGATCTAATCCAACATCCCGCGCAATTCCTCGCGCAGCCTGCGCAAGACGCGCGCCTTGCTCACATACACCGTGTTCACTTGCAGCCCCATTTCAGCGGCCACCTCGGCGGCGGGACGACCGACGACGACGTGCTCCCAGGCCGCTTGCCAGGTCCGCGGCTGGAACTCCGCCCGCATCAACCGCAACGCGCGCCGCGACAACTGCCGCAGGAATTCGGCCTCGTCCAGCGCCCCCAACTCGTCGGGGGCGGCCACGTCGTCGACCAGTCCCTCGGCCGCCGGCTCGGCGCCGCGCCGGCGGCAAGCGTCGCGCCAGCGGTTGCGCGCCAGCGTGAACAGCCAGGCGCGGAAACTCCGCCGCGGGTCGTACTTGAATTCCGGCAGTTTTTGCACCAGCAGCAGCAACACGTCCTGCGCCAGGTCGGTCGCGTCGGCACTTTGCATTCCCCAACGCCGCGCCCAGCGGAGCAGGATCGGCGTGTAGAGCCGGACGAACCGCGCCCAGGCGTCGGCGGCGCCGCCGTCGCGCAAGCGTTCGATCAGGCTGACCGAGGTGGAGGTGTTCGAAGGCACGCCACGAAGCTTTCGTCGGGTAAAGGTACGGTTTTGCCAGTTTTTTCGTGACGTCGGCGCAAACCATCGCGTCGCCAATTTCGACGAGGCGCTCCCACGCGGTGGGCGTTACAACGTCGAAGACCACGGACCAATAATTCGTCCT
>DATKSN010000062.1:0-9976 GCA_035531595.1 Pirellulales bacterium
CGAAATTCGCGCCCCAACGCGCCCGAAACAACGAGTCCCACGCGCAGAACGGCCATCCGCGACCATCTTCGTGCCAAGTCCACCCCCCCTCCAGGCTTAGATTTCCGGCGAATGACCGATTTTCCGACAGGCACTAGCTAAGAAGTTGGCAGCGGCAAACCCGCGTCTTGCGCAGTAGTTACCTGTTCTCCCGCGCCTATGGCCCGAGTAGCTTCCGATCGCGCCGTCGGGCCTGACGCGGAGCAAAACATGCCATCCCAAACGAGATCGTGGGCGTCGTAACCGGGGCGAGCACGCGAAGCTGACCGCTGAACTGCGCAGCGCTTGACGGAACCCCGTGGGCGGTGCGCGTGCCGCCCCCCGCGGTTGGTTGCTCGTCCGCCGAGCGATTCGTGAAGGGAGGCGCGTCCCCGACGCCGTCCGCCGGCAAGTGGCGGAGTTGGCATGCGCGAAGCCCATCGGAAGCGGGCCACCGACCCCGGGCGTTGCTGTAAACAGTGCCTCTCTCGAAGCAGTCTGGTCGGTTCCGTGCGACATGCCGTCTTTCACGTTGCAGGGGGCGGCGTCAAGGCGTTTCCCAAGCCCGACGAGCCTCTGGCCGGGTAGAATGGCGGGAGGAATCGGCCGTTGCCCAGCCATCTAATCTAAACGGGCCGATTTTCGGCCGGAACCCCAACGGAAACCACGGAAAACGACGATGGCACAGAATCCCTTCGAAGATCGAGCGACCCGCCAGCGATTCATCGAGCGCGTGCTTGATGGTGCCCCAATCGCAACGCTGGCCGAGGAATTCGGCATCGCCGAGCCAATCGTTAGGGATTGGCTGACTCGCCCCAAGATTCGCGAGCGGCTGGATCGGGCCGCCGCCGCTGACCAGCAATGTTACGTCCGCCGCATCCTCGCCAGCTTCTGAACGACGAATCGAGCGAAGTGCGCCTGGCGGCGGCCAAGGTGTTGCTAGCCGCGATGGACCGGCTATTGGAGCTAAATTGGGCCAGGGCTCCCCAGCAATCCGAGGCCGCACCGACCGAGAGTTTCGACGAGGTAATGGCACGCTGCCGGCAAATCCTTCAAGAACGACGGGCCACGTTGCCCTCGTCAAAACCGCCGTTCCCCCCGTTGCGGCCAACGGCGAAAACGGCGACGGCCGAATTGCACCACCGCCGGCCCGCAAGTCGAATCGCACCTTCGTGGCGCCCCCGCGGCCCCGACGACGATTTGCAACACCGGTTGCCGGCCGTTAGACTTGTTGCACCGTCGGCCAATAGCCGGCGGTTTGACCCCATTGATTTGACCAAGGAGTAAACACGGCCCCGCAAGGGCCATAACGACAATTTGAACGACGCGAAAGCGTCCTGTTCTGCTTCACGCAAAAACCGCCAACTTGAGCCCCCGGGCTCTTGCAGAAGAAGCAGTGCTTGGACCGCGCTCCCGAACGGGAGCGTCGGCCAGGTGCTGTTCTTCTGCCCCTTGGCGGGGGTTGCGTGAGCGGCCTTGGTACGGCGCTCCCTTTTTTCTTGGGGATGCCGACTGCCAGGGCCGCAAGTTGGTCCAGGCAGTATTTGCCTCAATCCCCGGCGCGTCCCCGTCTCATGCGTAGCGAACTCGACGTACTCCTCGACAAAATCGACGATCCGACCCTACGTGCCGACATCTACTCGCAGGTGGAGCGCCTCCGAGCGCAGCGAACATTCGGCCTGGTATTCGAGTCCCACCTCCCCGAGCGCGTTCGACTGCTTGAGCACCCCGTGCGCGTCGGTGCGAAAGTTGTCCACCGGGACAAGCCCGAAAGCCCTGCCTTCGAGGTCCAGGCCATCAAGGGTAAGACTGCTACATTGCGAAAAGCGAGGAACTCCGACGGGAGCTTTCTGTCGGCAGAGGAAGCAGCCAAGGTGACCGACGAAAAGGCTCAGCTCGACTCGCTCGTTGTGATCGCCGACTTTGGCGAACCAGTCTTTCCTGGCCTGCGTCACCTCGGATCAATTGCGCGGGGTGCCGATAAGCCCGCCCACGTTGTTATCAAAGGCGAAAACCATCACGTCCTCGAAGCCCTCCAGTTCACCCACGCTGGCAAAATAGACTGTATCTACATCGACCCACCGTACAACTCCGGGGCGCGGGACTGGAAGTACGACAACAACTACGTTGACCAGAACGACGCCTACCGGCACAGCAAGTGGCTGGCCTTCATGGAACGCCGGCTCGTGCTCGCCAAGCAACTCCTCAACCCCGAGAATTCGGTGCTCATTGTCACGATCGACGAGAAGGAATACCTGCGATTGGGGATGCTCCTCCGCCAGACTTTCGTTGGAAGCAAGGTCCAGATGATCTCCACGGTTATTAGCCCGAGCGGAGCGGCGCGAAACATTGAATTCACCCGTGTGAATGAGTATGTGTTCTTCGTGATGCTTGGTGCCGCGACTCCATGCAAGACCACCGATGACATGCTGTTCACGGAGCACCGTTCGGTAAGCGCCAACCGCTCGCCCATCTGGAATTCGTTACGTAGGCTTGGGGCTGGGCCGAAGCGAGCTGATTCGCCAAGCAAGTTCTACGCGGTTCTGGTTGAGCCGTCGACAGGGCGTGTCGTTGGCGCCGGTGAGGCACTACCTCTCGGGGTTGCCAGGGAAACATACGTCCCGCCACGCGGAACGGCCGCTGTCTGGCCACTCCTGACGAACGGTGACGAGGCGCGATGGGAACTTGCGAGATCGTCCTTTCTTCAGCGTCTTGAGAAAGGATACGTGCGACAATCTGGATGCACGCAAAACGGAACTCCTAACATCCAGTATCTACGTAACGCCCAGATTGAACGGCTTGCGAACGGCGAACTAGAAACCGCTGGGTTTTCGGCGGACGGGAGTCTCCTGCTTGACTATGCACCCGATCGACCACGTTCGCTCTACGCGAAGACCATTTGGAATAAGTCATCACATGACTCCCGTACTTACGGAACATGGGTGTTGCGAGATCTTATTCCAGGTCGACAGTTTCCCTTCCCGAAGTCGTTGTACGCAGTTGAGGATACCCTTCGCTTCTTCGTGAAGGACAAGCCGGATGCTGTCGTCCTGGACTTCTTTGCTGGTTCCGGCACGACGACCCATGCGGTGGCCCGGCTGAACCGTCAGGATGGAGGTCGTCGGCAGTCAATCGTTGTAACGAACAACGAGGTCTCGAGCGACGAAGCAGAGACGCTCCGCAAAAAGGGTTCGCGGCCTGGGCACCCGAATTGGGAAGCGCTGGGCATCTTCGAGTACATCACCCGGCCACGGATCACCGCCGCAATTACGGGACGCACTCTGGACGGCGAGTCAATCAACGGCGACTACAAGTTCACCGATGAGTTCCCGATGGCTGAAGGCTTCGACGAGAACGTGGAATTCTTCGAACTGACATACCTCGACCCCGACGACGTGGAAATTGACATTGCGTTTAGCAGCATCGCCCCGCTCCTTTGGAAGCGCGCCGGCGGTCGTGGTCCGATCATTTGCGAGTGCCTCGACGCTGCGGACCGTCGCAAACCGTACGCCTGGACCGAAAACTACGGCGTGTTGTTCAACCCCGACCGCTGGCGCACGTTCGTCGAGAGGCTCCCCCATTCTGCCTCGGCGGCGTTCATAGTCACCGACTCCCAGACCACTTTCGCTGGGATCGCGTCGGAGTTACCTGGGGCGCTTGATGTGGTTCGTCTGTACGAGAACTACTTGACGACCTTTGCAATCAATCGAGGTCACATCTGATGCGCTACGAGTTGAAGGATTACCAGCGCGAAGCCGCGAGCTCGGTGGTGGAACTTCTTTCCCTGGCACGCGGACTGTGGACGAGCAGCAGGATGCCGTCGTCCTTCGCCCTTTCAGCCATCACTGGTGCCGGCAAGACGGTTATCGCCGCTGCCGTCATCGAAGCGCTGCTCCACGGCTCGTCCGACCTTGGGGCAGAGGCCGACCCGACGGCGACGTTCCTATGGATTACGGACGACCCTGCACTGAACCGCCAGACTCGCACCAAGATGCTCGACTCCTCGGACCTGCTGCTGCCAAAGACATTGGTTGAAGTCGATGACGGATTTCTCGAACCCGAGCTTATGCCGGGGCGACTCTACTTGCTGAACACGCAAAAGCTCTCAAAGACAAGCCGACTGGTCCAGAGCGGGACTAACCAGCGGCAGCTATCGTTCTGGGAAGTCCTGGCCAACACGATCAATGGTGAGAAGGCACACCTCTACTTGATTTTGGACGAGGCTCACCGAGGCATGAAGCGTTCCGCAGATCGCATGACGATCGTACAGCGGCTCATCCACGGCGAGAGGGGCTCTAACCCGGCGGTGCCGGTTGTGTGGGGCATCTCGGCGACGATCGATCGTTTCATCAAGGCCATGGGCGAGAAGGAATATCGCACCGCCCTTCCGCACGTCCTCGTTGACATCGAAAAGGTTCGAGCCTCCGGGTTAGTGAAAGACGTGATTGGCCTCGACCAACCCGATGAGACGGGCAGTTTCTCCACGACACTGCTGCGTGATGCCGTGAGAGCTACCCGTGATTTCGAGTCGAGGTGGTCGGCATACTCCGAGGCCGAAGGAGAGCCGAAGGTGTTGCCTGTGATGGTGATACAGGTTCCCGACAAGTCCGACGCATCGAAGATCGGGGACGTCATTCAAGTCGTTGACGCGGAGTGGCCCGGTCTTGGCCCCAATGCGATCGCGCACGTCTTCGGCGAGCATGAGCCGATCGTGCTCGGGTCCAGGACGATCAATTGGGTGCATCCTGAGTCCATCCAGACCGAAACCAATATCCGGCTGGTGCTTGCCAAGGAGGCAATCTCGACGGGCTGGGACTGCCCACGCGCGGAGGTACTCTATTCCGAGCGGCCCGCGAAGGACGCCACGCATATCGCCCAGGTGATTGGTCGGATGGTCCGGCAGCCGTTGGCCCACAGGATCGCTACCGACGATGCGCTGAACTCGGTGACTTGCTATCTGCCGTTGTTCGACCGAAAGGCGCTCTCCTCGATCAAGGATGAGTTGGAGGGGAATGACTCGGAGAACGAGGAGAACAAGGTTGGCCCCGAGGTGGTGCGCGACCCCAAGGTATTCGGACGGAACCCGGAGCTCGCCGCCGAAGTGTTCGCGTTCGTCGAGACGTTGCCGAGCATCCCGAAGCCGGACAAGTCCGCCAACCCGCTGCGCCGAGCCAAGAATCTGGTGCGATTGCTTGCCGACGACATAACGGGCCGCGCTTTGCTGAAAGATGCCGACCTGCAGCTCACCAACGAGCTCAGCTCCCGAATGGACGGCCTGGCGGCTGAGCACGCGGACGTAGTTGTTGCAAACGTCGCCGACATAAATACGGTCGATGTGCATAGGTCGAAGGTGACGATCACCGGCCAAGATGCTGGTGCCAGCACCCGACAGATCGAGACCCATGCCAAAGACATCGACCGCGACACGCGCAGGATCATCAACGCTGTGAAGGAAGGAGTTGGTAAAGCCTATTACGCCCGTCGGATCGGCAAGGCCAAGCCAGACGCCAATAAGCTCGACATCCGCGTCCAGGTCGCCGCCCTGCTTCAAATCGACGGTGTGATTGCCGAAATCGAGGCGACGGCGACTAAGTTCGTCCAGAAGTATTTGACAAAATTCTCCGTCGAGATCAAGAACAAGACAGGCGCTACGCGAGACGCTTACCGCAAGGTACAGGAGCAAACCAGGGATCCCGAAGCGGTTACTGTAGAACTGCGGGACAACGCGAAGGCCGCCACCAAGGACCGCGACGGTGATGACCTGCCGACCTTCGACGGTCACATCTACAGCGATGCTAACGGCAAGTTCCCGGCCGATCTGAACGACTGGGAGGCGACTGTCGTCACTGCGGAGATCGGCCGTGCCTCATTTGTGGCATGGTATCGCAACCCGCAGCGAGCCACCCCGGACGCGCTGCGAATCCCGTATCAGGATGACGCCGAGAAGTGGGCGTCCCTTCAAGTGGACTTCCTCATCGTATCCCGTCGGGACGATGGCACGCTTGCTGCGTCAATCGTAGACCCTCACGGCGATTACCTGGCTGATGCAAAGGGCAAGCTGCGTGCGCTTGCTGACTTCGCCGATAAGCATGGCGAGCGATTCTTGCGCATCGAGTCCGTCACTAAGGCCGACGACGGGAAACTCCGGTCGCTCGACCTGCTCAACGCCGATGTCCGAGAGGCAGTCAGGAGGTTCGAAGGTGGCAAAGTCTCAGCGCTCTACAAGTCCGAGCACTCCACGCTGTACACGTAGACTCCGATCACGTGTAGGCAATCCCACATCCTCGACGCCTGCGCGCGCCGCAAGGCGGGCGAAGGCATGCGACAACAGCCGCAACCTGACGATTCTGCTTGCTGCCGCGGCGAGCCTCTTGCTGGTCGCCGACCTTGCAGCGAAGCCGCCGGGCGATCCGCTCCCCGCCGAGCTTGTCGGGAGGGTCGTCGGCGTCCACGATGGCGACACCCTCACCCTCTTGGTCGATCGACGCGAGTACAAGGTAAGGCTGGCCGGCATCGACGCGCCAGAACTGGCGCAGCCCTACGGCCGCAAGGCGAAACAGGCGTTGTCAGATTTGGTTTTCGGCGAGGCCATCCGCGTCGAGACGGCGGGGCGCGACCGCTACGGCCGCACCGCACGCTCGGGACGGTCTGGTTGGATGGCGAATCGGTCAACCGGCGGCTTGTCGCCGATGGCTGGGCCTGGCACTACATCCGGTATTCGGACGCCAAGGAGTTGGCCGATGCCGAGGGCGAAGCACGCGACGGCAAGCGGGGCCTTTGGGCCGATGACAACGCCATAGCGCCATGGGAGTGGCGAAAGAACCATCGCAAGAAGGGGAGCATGCGCCGGAACCCAACGGCCCGCGCCAAGGAGCCCAGCCCAACAGTATCCGGGGCCAGGTAGGGCGGCGAGCCGCGGGACCGTCCCACGCGGCGCTCCAGCATCTTGACCAGCGAGCCGCCACGCCCGATAATCCAAGGGTCACGTGCCGGGCGCAACCGTTGCGCACACTGATCGGCTCGGCGCGTGACAACCCGACCGAAAGTAAGCCCGGTCAGCGATTGCCGCTGACCGGGCTTTTGTTTTTGTCTTTGGAGCAAGTCCCATGTTGGTTGATCGAAGCGACGCCATCGACACCGAAGACCCGCAGCTTGTCGATGTCATCAAGCTGGACGACGGTTGGCACCGGATATGGGCACACCGCGACCCAACTCATTCAAGTGGTTGGCGGGTGAAAATCGCCAAGGAATTGGTTCTTGGACCGGACGACAAGCCGATACCGGAAACCTGCTCAACTTGACGGATTCGGCGGGTATTCCAAGTCGAGAATCTCGGCAATGAACTGCTGATCAAGCAAATCGCTAGTTTTGGGGGCCTTACCAGTGCGCTGCATATACAAGGCAGTGATTTCCCCTGGGTTCGTCCGCATCAGTTGTTTTAGCTCCTTGTGGCGTTCATCGCGGGATGGTTTCGGCGGTTTCGGGCGATCGTATTTCGACACGACAAAATCCTTTCCGGGGCGCGGCCCCGTCCCTGGGTTCGCAAACGACCGCGCGCGGTCCATCCGTGTGGTGTCGCATGCACGGGGCATCGCCAGAAAGGGCGGAGAGTTGTCAGGCTACTCCACGCTTGCCGAGCAAGATCCCGGTTCGGGCATTCTACCGAATTGGGCCAAACAAAAAAACCCCTGGCGCAAAAAAGCACACAGGGGGGCGAAGTAGCCTGACGGTTAAATTCTAGCGGCTACTCTTGCGATGCCAAGTCCACTTTTCATGCCGCCGTCAAGCCGGCCGGCCGGAAGGGCAAACGCCGTTCGCCACGTTGATGCCTCTTGCGTCGTCGAGGGCACGGTCGAGGTTTAGTCGGAGGGCCGGCCGCCGCGTCAGGCGGGGACGTGGCGAGCACGGCCGCCGGGTTTCGCCCACCACCGCCGCTTGGCTTCCGTGCCAAGTCGTCGATCGTTCATGGACTTGCAGTACGCGCCGCAGGGCATCGTTCAACAAGCTTGCGACAACACCTGGTTATGGAACGCGGCAAGAGCACGCACGCGCTTCGCCGTGGTAGGGTGGTCACAGAGCACATCGCTGTAGTCGGTTCCAGTGCTCTGAATCCGGCGGCGGAGCTCGTCCAAACTCACACCGTGATTTCGCTCCTCGAGGATTGCCAAGGCCATCACGGCATCGTCAAGGTTCGCGCAAGCCAGGAGCCCGCCGCGGTCGGCGGAGTGCTCTGCCACGCGGCTCCAAGAGTGAAAGGCGAATTCCATAATCACCCCAAGGGCCGGATGAACGATCGCTTGCCTCCCGGTCTCCGAGAACGTGAGCCATGTCGTATGGCCGAGCTTCACATGGGCAAGCTCGTGGCCGATGACGAACAACAATTGGCTTGGGGAAAATGCCTGAACGGCTCCCGTGTTCAGACAGATGAACGCCGGGCTGAAGCACCCCATTGCGAAGGCATTGACCGTGACATCCTGACTCAAGTAGACGCCTGGCACCGGCATGAAAAGCCGCTGCGCCGCGAGTCTTGTAAGACTGTAAATCTCGGGATGGGTGTGGGCCGTGATCGGGACCAGCGATTGAATTCGCCGTTTCTCCTGCGTCGGCAGAAGCAGAATCAGGAGAATCACAACGACAAGGAACAACCCGACACTGGCCGTGAACAGCAAAACGAGAGCCAGCGTTGTCAGCGCGAGCGTCGCCACGAGTGCAATCTGCTCCTGATGGTGTCGAAAATCCCGCCGCTGCCCCGTAAAAACCGAAAAGGGATCGTCCACCAACTGGGTGATAACGGGCTCTTCCACCAACTGGGCGACAACGGGCTCCTCGGGACACGGAGGGATGGGTGGAGGGACGGGGGGCGGTACAAATCGAGGGTTGCCCGGCATTTGGAACTGCCGCGCGCAATGCGGGCAGACCACGCGTTGGCCAAGGAGGTCCGTGGCCATCGCCACGGCTCCCGAACAATGCGGGCAAAGAAGCGTGCCGACTTGCGGAACGGGCGGCTGGGACAGTCTCGGTGGTGTGGTCGATACGGCCGCACCTGCGACGCTTTCTGTGAAATTGGACGAAGGCGGCCGGATGGTCAGCACTCCCCCACACTTCCGGCACTTTGCCCGCTTGCCGGCATGCTCGCCGCCTACGGCCATCTTGTGACCGCACGAGCCGCAGGCGAAGCGGATTACGTCTGACATGGCCCGACCCTCACATATACGCCACAGAAGTCCGTGTCGTAAGCGTAGTGCCGTCGAAAGCCCGACGCAAGAAGGATCGAGACCCCAAAAACGAACAAGCCCAGCCGAGCGACGCGCACCACCGGCGGCAACGGCGTTTTTTTCTTTTTTGACACGCTGGTATCTCCATTCTCCCCGGTGGTGTTGATGATAACCGTTCGGCACGAGGGCAAGCCGGGTTGCCAGGTCGACCAGTTGGCAGACGTCGGCCACGGCGGCTTCCAGGGCCTGCATTTCGGCGACGGCCGCTTGGCCAGCGTCGGCTTCGGCTTCCCGCAGGGCGCGTTCCTGCTCGTCGATCAGGGCCACCAGCTCGGCCACCTCGCCGGTCCCGACGTATTCCCGCACGACGCGGCCGTTTCGCCGGCGGCTTCGCGTGTAGTACCGGCCGCGGCCGTTCCGCGTCTCCCAGGCCATTGTGTTACGCTCCGTCGTCTGCCCCGCTTTGGATTATACCGCCGTTTCGTCTGGCGGCCCACGGGGGCGGAGTTCGTGCCCGATGAGGGGGCGTGGGTTTCCTCGACGGCTTTCGGTTCGGCCGCAGCTTGTTCGAGGCAGCAATGGCCGACCCAGAGGCCGCAGCAGGGGTCCCGGCGCGGTTCGACGACCCGGCTAACCGGGCGCCATCAGGCACCATCGGGCATCATGCCCCCGGTTCATTCTCGCAGCTTTGAGCTGCGGTTCGATGACCGGCTAAAACCGGCCCCTAACGGCCCCCATCGGAA
>DATKSN010000063.1:0-22051 GCA_035531595.1 Pirellulales bacterium
TTCGATTTAGAAACCAACGTGAAACTCCAGGGGGCAAGCCCCTGGCCTCTGACGAAGAAGCCCCTGATTGCCCAACATTCCCATTTCACCACCTGCGATCAAAAGATGTGTAGAACAACGAGGGCTTACGCCCCAGGCTACTCTCTGTCGCCGCTTCGCGGCTGGCAAGCCGCAGCCCAGGCCGTTTTACCACCGTGGGATTCGAATTCGATCACGCCCTGGTCGCCTTGTCAGTCGCGCCCGTCGGCTGCGTTTGCGGGAGGCAATCCGCTTCGGCCGCGTACACAGTTCTTGTTGCCCGCATTTGAACCAAGCCGAAATTTCAAATCGTTATTCCCCGCCGACGTCGCGCACGCGCGCCTTCAGGGGCGACCGCGTTGGCGCGGCGGCCTTTCCTAGGGCTTTCGCCCCACGCTGTACTCCTTTGCCGCTCTGCGGCAAAGCGTGCGAATTCCAGATCCTGGGTCCGTTTTTCGGTTGCCTTCGAACTGCGCTGTCCAATCAAGCATCCCACATGAGTGGCAGACGCGCGAGGTATGTGGCCAGCCGGCTCCGCGCGTCTGCGATCGTTATGTGCTCAACCGCCTGATCGCGTTCATGCACAAGTCGGTTGCGGTACTGCCGAACGGCATGCACGCCTTGGGTGACGTCGATCGGAATACTGCGTTTGTCCGCAACGCGGTCAACCAGGATTTCCACCGACGCGCGGGAGCGTGGCTTGAGGGTTCGCCAATACGAGCGAACGCCCGTCTCGAACTTGGCGAACATGCGGATGAGGTACGTTCCCTCAAGGTTTTCATCGGCCGAGACGAGATCTCTCGGCTTTGGCCCGGTGCCCAGAACATTCGGGTCGCGGGCGGCGCTTTCCACCAGCCGCTCGACCGCGATCCTCACCGCCCAATATTCACGCTCGACAGCCTTGATGCTCTCGTGCCAGTCAAAGCGATTCTGAAGCATGGGCGGTCATCTCGTCGAGCACTCGACCGAGTGCCTCCTTCGACAGAGCGCGCGATTCGGGGGAGTTGATCGTAGCCACCGTGGGCGTGCCAGCGAAAATGTAGTGTAACCGCCATTGGCCGTCGACGAAGTACAGGCTGGCGATGTCGTCGTAGGCGGGCATCAAGTACAGATCAACGACGCCCTCGGCGCCCGGCGCAAACCGCGCGACGGGATCCAGCAGCACGCGGGTCGTCTCCTTTTGCATCATCAGCGACGGGGCCTCATACGCGCCGAGGCGGGAGTCCTTCATTTTCTTCGCGAACTGCCGCGTGGACCAGTCGCGTTCCTCCGCCCATCGCCGCACCGATTTCGTGAGCTCGACCAGGCGCGTCAACCACTCGTCGCGCAACATTGCCGCCTGGTTGGCATGGCCTTCGATCGAGTCTCTAGCTGACATCAGCGTTCCCCTCGCACTCGCCTATTGGCACTTCAATGTATCGTATCATGTATCCGCTCACGGCGGTAGCGCCAGATCGTTCAGCAGTTCGTCGAGCACTTGCTCCTCATGCACCGCGCGGCCGGCGGCTCGCATGGCGGACGTGAGTTGCGTGTCCCAACGGGCCTCGACCGGCGCGCCCGCCAAACGGGCGCCGCCACGGGTGCGAAGATAATCGTCGGCGCTCATTCGCCACGCCGCGGCGCCGTGCCGCAGGAGCACGAGATTGGCGATGCGGAGGCCGGGCCAGTCGAAGTCGCCGTGGTAGACCAGCCGCACGCCGGCCTCGGTCAGACGGTGGAGCAGCAGCCGCGCGGCCGTCTTGGGCTGGCCTTCGAGGCAAATCAACGGGGCGCTCGCCGCGCCCAGGCGGCCGGCCGCCGCGGCCACCACGTTCGGGTTCTCGCAAACGTAGACGGTGGGCCCGACGTCGCCGGTTTCGAGTCGCGGCGGGTGGCGCGCCAATTGACGGGTCGAAACGCGGTACGGCTCGCCCGCCTCGGCGTGCAGCCGCAAAGCACGTCCGGTGAGCGATTCGCCGTCGCCGCGCAGGTTGAGCACGAGCACGGCGCCGCACAGCTCGTCGCACAACACGCCGACCGAGGCCCAGGCGTCGCGGCGGGCCGCGGCATCGCCCCAATCGACGACGCCCCCCAACGCCGCCGCCGCCCGCACGGCCAGCGTGCCCAAAGGGCGGCCGAGGTCGAGCGCATGGCTGTCGCCGGCCGTTTGCGCCGCCAACTCGGCCAGCGGCATGCCGGCGGCCGGCAGTCGCTCGACCAGGTTCAACGCGGTCTGTAGCAGGTCTTGCGCTTCGTCGGGCCGGCCGCAAAGGCGGCGCAAGAGGCCCGTCGATTGCAAGTCGGCCATCCAACGCGCCAGCGCCGGCCGCCCGGCGACGCGCGCGGCGGCCGCGGCATACAGCGCCGTCCAACGGTGCTCTGTTTCCGCCCCCAAGGCCCGCACATCGACCGTCGGCCCGGTCAGCCATTCAATGGCCTGCGCGATTCCGTCGCACAACTCGGCACGCCGCAAGAGCGCGTCGAGCTGCGCCACCTGGACCGTCAGCGTCACGCCGCGCGTGGCACGCCGGCCGAACAGTCGATCGACGGCGGCCCGCTCCGGCCCCGTGGGGTCGCTCAACGTGACGGCGCCCGTCAGCGATTCACCGCGCTCGAGCCGCTGCCGCAGGCGTTCGACGAGCCAGGCCAGCTCCGGCGCGCCCAGCGTGTCGCGCAGACGATCCGCGTCGAGCGTCATGGTCTCTATTCCCCGTTCGACCCAGCCGCGCCGCCGCCCTGCGCGGAGCCCGGCGTTTCGTCCGGCGGCGACGGCGCTCGCGGCGCATGCCCGTCGTCGCGCAGGCGTTCGCGGCCGTTCCACACCCAGCGCGTGAGCCCGACCGCGTCGATCCCCGGCCGAGTCGACAGTTGATAAATGGCCACGCCCGGCAACGTGGCGTAGCAACCCCATTCACGCTCGCTGGTCATCACGAAGTCAAGATCGAACGCCGCCAACAGGCCCATGCACTTGGCCCGCATGTCGCTGTCGATACCGACGAACGCCTCGTCGAGCAGGATCAGACGCGGGGCGTGCGGCTGCGCGCCGCGGTAGTGCGCCGCCGCGGCCGCGAACTGCGGCACGGTCAAGGCGATGGCCTTCTCGCCGCCCGATCCGGTGCCGTGCGTGCGCCGCGTCAGCCGCTTCCATTGCCCCTCCTGCCGCCGCTCGACGCCGAACTGGTGCCAGCGCCGATAGTCGAGCGCCGCGGTGAGATGTTCGAGCCAGGTGCCGGTCTCGTCGGCCTCGCGCTGGGCGCGAATCCGTTCTTGCAAGAAGCGGCCCAAGGCGTCGCGTTCGCCCGGCGACCAGGTGCCGCCGGTCGAGAGCAGCCGTTGGCGCGCCTCGGCCAGACCCGTCGGGCCGTCGTCGACCGGCTGCCAGGTAAAGCGCAGCGTCATGCCGGTGCTGGTGGGCCGGGCCTGCAACTCGTCGTTCATCTCGCGCAGGAGCTGTTCGGCGGCGTGCAATCGCTCGTGCAGGTGCGTGGCCACTTCGCCGACGAGGTGGTTCTCGATGACTTCGCGCTGGCGCGCGTCGAGCAGGCTCCGGCGGGTGACGACTTCCTCATTCAGCGCGTCGCGCAGCTCGGCCATCGCGCAGGCGCGGCCCTGGAACGTCGCCGTCACGACGAACAATTCATGCTCGCCGGTGGCCGTCGGATCGTAGCCGTACTCGTTGAGCGCGCGGATCAGCTCCTGGAAATGCCCGAGGATCGCCTTCTGGCAGCGCTGCCAGGCGTCGTCGTCGCCATCGATTTCGGCCAGCGCCGGCTCGATGAGCCGCGCCGCATCGACCGCGCGCGTCACCGACCAGGCTTCCGGCCCGGCGTCGTCGAAGTCGGGGATTGCCACCCGCAACAGCTTCGTCGCGGCGTAGTCGCGCAGGGCGGCGACGGCCCGGTCGCGCGTTTCGGTTTCACGGCGGAGCAACTCGGTTTCGGCCGCGATCGCGCCGGCCGCGACGGCGGCGCGGACTTCGGCCTCGTTTTTCCGTCGCAGCGTCTCGTCGCGCCGCCGGCGGACGGTGGCGGCGATGTGGCGGGCTTCTTCCAAGCGTGCGAGGATCTCCTCGACGGCCGCGCCGACCGTGGCTTCGAGCAGGTCTTGCTCGACCTGGGCCGCCTGCGCCTTGCCCTCCGACTCGCGCCGCCGCTCGGCGCGGCGCTCGGCTTCGGCGCGCGCCTCGTCGGCATTCCGGGCCGCCGCGGCCGCCTGCCGCCGCGCCGCCAGGTGGCCATCGATCGTCGGCCAAAGACCGGCCAAGGCCTGTTGATAAAAATGGATCGTGTCTTCCAACTGCCGCAGGCGGTCGACCCAGGCGGCCACGCCCAGGTCGCGCGCGTCGCGGTCGCGGGCCTCGGTCGCGGCCGTCAGCGCGCCGCGCCGCTCGGCCACGCGCCGATCGATGTCAGCCACCCGCGACCGCATGTCGTCGACGCGCCGCGAGTCGGCGTCGATGCGGGCCATCGCCCGGCGCACCTCGTCGTCGTCCGGCGCGGCGGAAGCCTCGCGGCGGGCCAGTTCGTCGCGGCGGCCGATCTCGTCGAGTTCCGCGCTCATGCCGTCGAGCGAAAGTTCCGCGGCGGCGATCTCGGCACGCACCTGCTCCAGCCGGCGGCGCCGCTCGGCCTCACGCGCCGCGGCGCCGATGTGTTGGGTGGCCGGCTTGCTCCAGGCGCCGTGCAACGGACCGGCCTGCCAGCTTCCGTCGGCCGCAACCCATGTGCCGCCGGCCCCCGCGCCGTAACCGACGTGGCGCAAGACGGAGCGGATCGTCTCCGCGGCGACGTCCGCGGCGCGCGGGTCGGCTCGTTCGACCGACGGCACGAGCGCCAAGCCCAGGTGGCGATCATCGGGCGCCAGGGGGCTGTCGCCGGCCACGACGAACGTATCATCTCCGCCGGCGTCCAGCAGGCGGCCGTCGGGCGTGAGCCAGGCATCGAGCAGCCCGGAAGCTTCGAGCGCGGCCTCCAAGCCCGCCCGAAACGAGGCGTCCAGGTCGGCGGAAAAATCGCACACCGCCCACAGCGGCGCACCGGGCCGGTCGATCCGCGAGCTTGCATCGCGCGTGTGCGGCGGCGGAGGCGGCGTGTGGTGGCCGGCGATCAGCCGCCGCTCTTCCGTCCGCAGTTCGTCCAGTTCGGCCGTGGCTTGCTCGATCCGCCGCCGGACCTCGGATCGCAGCGCGGCCAAGCGCCGCCCGGCGGTTTGGGCGGCTTGATCGACCGCGGAGGCCAGCGGGCTTCGGCCCTCGGCCGTTTCACACCAGGCCGCGAGTGCTTCGGCAAGATCGTCGAGGTCAGCGGACGGCAACTCGACCAGCGCGGTCGACCACTTGCCGTACGCCGCGAGCAGGTCGCCGCGCGCCTGCTCGTGGGCGGTGTGCGCTTGCCGCCGCGCCGTGAGCGCATCGTCGAGTTGGCCCGCCAGTTCGGCATGCAATTCGCGAGCCTGCGCCAGCTCGGCCGATGCCTTCTCGACGGTTCGATTCAATTCGCCGATGTGCCGGCAAGCTCGCAGCCGAGCCGCGCAGCCTTCTTTCAAGGCCGCTTCGACTTCAGCCAGCGCTTCGGGCCGCTCGACGTCGGGCAGGCCGAGGCGCTCGACGGCGGCCTGGTGCGCCGGGTCCATGTCGGCGGCCACGGCGCGCCGCTCGGCCAGTTTGGCCACGTCGCCAACGCGCCGTTGCGAGGTCGCCGCGGCGGCCAGCGCCTCGCCGCGCTGCGCCTCACGCTCATCGCGCCGCGTTTCGGCCGAGGCCAGTTCGTGCGCGGCGCGGTCGGCCTCCGACCGCCGCTCGGCGGCGGCGCGGCGTGCGGCGTCCAGTGCGTGCGCGTCGCGCATTTGCGGACTTTCGGCCAGCGTTTGCACGGCCGCTTGAACGGCTTGCTCGTCGACGGCGAGCCGGTCGATCTGGGCGGTCAGCTCGCGCGCGACTTGCCCGGCTTGCTCCAACTCGCCTTCGGCGGCGCGCAGCCGCCGCATGACGGTCTCGTACGAAGCCTGCGCGGCGCGAACGCTCGCGGCGCGCCGCCGGGCCGCGATTTGCGCGTAACGCCGGTACTCGACCAGAAACGCCTCCGCCCCGCGCTGCGCGGCGGCGAACGAGTCGAGCGTCGCGCGGTCGGCTTCCAGGCCGCGAAACGATTCGGCGACGTCCGTCAGGATCGAAGGCGAGACCGGCGGCAGAGCTTCGCCGAGCGCCGCCGAAAGCCGCTTCTCATCGAGTTGACGCGAAAGCTGCGGCTGCCGCAGTTGGATCAAGAGATTGACCAGCGCCTCGTATCGTTGCGGTCCAAGCCCGAACAGATGGCGGTCCACGGCGGCGCGATATTCCTTGGCCGTGGCGAACATTTCGCCGTCGTCGCCCAGGGCTTCGGCCAACCGGTCACGGCTCAGCGCCAGGTTGGCCGGCGTCCGCAAGAAAAGATCCCGCCCGATGCGCCGCGGCGTGATGAAGTACCAGCGGGCCGCCAGCCCACGCCCTTCGACGGCGCGCAATCCGCAGCCGAGCGTTAGATAATGCGCGGCCCCCGCGGCGTCGCGGCGGCCGAACTCGATCCAGGTGTAGCCCAGGCGGTCGTCGTACTTTCCCAAGAGCAGGTTCCATTCGATGCGTTTGGCCGGGTCGCCGTCGGGCTCGATGCGGTGCGGCGCCGTCTCGCCGTCGAGCAAGAAAGGAAGCTGCAGGGCCAGCACGCGCGATTTGCCGGTGCCGTTGTTGCCGCGCAGCAACAGGCGTCCCTGTTCATAAAGGAATTCCTCTTCGTCGTATCGGTAGAGGTTCAAGAGGCCGCTGCGGAGCGGCTGCCAGCGCCGGCGCGCCGGCTCGGGCAACAGGCTCGGCCGCGGGCCGTCGCCATTTTGCGGGGGTAAGCCAGGCTCCAGTGGTAAGAAGAGGTCGGCCATCGTCACCTCGCGCCGTGTGCGGCGCCTTGACCATGCCTCTGGTCACGCCTACAAATAAAGGGTCGCTATGGAGGACAAGACTATCGCGACCCGGAGAAAGCCACTATAGTCTTAAGGCAGTGACATTCCCCTTGGGAGGGAAGGGTATAGTTTAACGGCCGATTTGTTGGAGTCAATAGGTCGTATATACTGCGCGCGGCCGAGAATGAGACGTTCACGGTGGCTGGGGCAGAGCCTAAGCGATGCCCCGGTCGCTATGTAGCCGGGGCTTCGCTTAGGCTCTGCCACCAGCCACCACACTTCTCGTGACAAAACGTCTCATTCTGGGCCGCGCACAGTATAAATAAGTGTTTTGCCTCATCCAGAAACGGAGTATTCCTGGCCGATGCGAGGCATTGAGAGCAGGCGTTCCCCTTTTTTGAAAGCGACGGCATGGGCACTAAAGCGCACAGCGCAACCGAATGTTCGCTTACCCAAGAATGGAAGGACGTGATCGAGGAAATCCTTCCGCGCCAAGGGGAATGGAGCGACGAAGAGTACCTCGTCCTCACAGACCACCGCAGCCGGCTGGTCGAGTTCACCGATGGATTTGTGGAAGTGCTCTCCATGCCCACGAAAAAACACCAGATGCTGCTGAAGTTCCTATTCCTCGCCTTCTTCAATTATTTCGAGACTCGAGGCGGTAATGTACTGTTCGCGCCATTGCGGCTGCGAATTCGGCCGGGCAAGTTTCGCGAGCCTGATCTGCTGCTGTTGCTGTCGCATAGTGACCCGCGCGGCCAAGATCGCTTCTGGGACGGCGCCGACCTGGTCCTGGAAGTTGTCAGCGGAGACAAGCCGGAGCGGGATCTGGTTGACAAACGGGGCGACTTTGCCGAAGCCCGTGTTCCAGAATACTGGATCGTAAACCCGCAATCCGAAACCATCACCGTCCTCCGCTTGAGCGGAGACGTTTACGAAGAAGCAGGCGCCTACCAGCGCGGGCAATCGGCAACATCGGTCTTGAGGCCCGAGTTTTCGGTCGCCGTCGGCGAGGTGTTTGACGCCAGGGCATAGCGACCGATTGCGGCGCGAGGTACGACACCGTCGGCCGTCCGCCTGGCCAGGCGCAAGGCTTCGAGCCGCTCGATCGTCTGCGCGACAAGCAGCGACTCGGCGCCCGGCTCCGTAACGCCGCGCCGCCAATGGCCGCGGTGCGCGGCGATCAACTGCGTCATGTGGCGCCGCAAGGCTTCTTCGCTCACCGGCGTACCTGGGGCTTCGCGGGCGCGCAGCGCCAGGTACTCCGCGAGCAACAGCGTGACGTGTCCGTCGGTGCCCTCCTCCGGCAAGCCCAGATCGGTCAGGTCGCCGCGCGGATCGACCAGGGCGATTCCCTCGGCGCGGACCTCGGCCGAAAGGCCCGTGGCCGTTTCGACCAGCCGCAGCAACCGGCTGCGCTGGCTCGTCAGATAGGCCAACTCGTCGGCCGTAAGATCGTCGAAGTACACCACGGGGTCGTCGAGCAGCCGCCGCAACAACCGCGTGCGCAAACGGCGATTGCGCCCTTCGTCGTCCGTGGGCGCGGGCTCTTCGACCAGCGCGGCGATTCGCTCGTCGGTCCCGCGGGCCGCGATCGTCGACGGACCACGCTTCACGTTGAGCATCGCCGATAGGGCGGGCCGGTTGATGTCGTACAGCACGTCGCCCGAACCACTCACGTACTGCTGCTCGTCGCCATGCACGTGGAGCAGCACGCGAAATTCCAATAGCAAGCGTATGACGTGGACCAGGTCGCGGCGCTGGTCGCGGCTCGTCAGATCGAAGGCCACGCCCGCCGCGGCAAGACTGGGATCGGCGGCCGTGAAGGCGACGATCTCTTCGGCCAATTTGCCCAGCGTCGTCTGGCGGTCGGATCGTTCCAGGGCCGCCAAGGCCAGGCAGAGCAGGACGTAGCGCCGCCGCGAGAACGGCGCGTCGTTTTTCTCGTCGCGCGCGGGCCGCGTGCCGTCGCTCAGGTCGGCCGGCGTCTTGCGCAGCCGAGCCAGTTCGGTATCGACGCGCAGGGCCCAATGGGGATGGTGCGCCAACCACTCGCGCAGCCAGGCCGCGTGGCGCCGCACCAGGCCGAATTCGGCGGCGTACGGCCCGCGGGCGGCCAGCAAGGGCTGCCGCAGCAGCGCCCGCAGCGCGCGCTGCCGCTCTTCCTCGGTCGCCTGCGCGAGCCGCACTCCCAGCGCCGCCGGATGCGGCGACGCTTGCCAGGATGACGCCGAGGGTGGGAGGAACGTGTCAGGCATTTTGATACAACAACCCGCTTAAAGGCTAGCCCGGATTATTCATGGTCCAGGGGAAACGAGCGCAGACTGCCGTTACACCAACCCGCAGCGCAAGCAAGGTAAGTCCAACGCTGGGCCTTGCTTGCGCTGCGGGTTAGTGTGGGGACCATGAATCATCCGGGCTAGCCTACGAAAATGGGACCGTCTCTGTGGGGAACGCCCTCCGTGGCGTTCCGTGAGGCTGGTGCGACGTCTTTCTGGCAGGATCCATCGTCGAACACGCGATGAATCTCGACGTAATGATCCGATCCGCTGAAGCGGCCGAAGCCGGTCTCGATCTCGGCGCCGGCGCCGTCGCCGGTGGGCTGGAGCACGATGCGCAGCGTGCCGTCGCTGGAAGCGGCTTCGACCGCTTCGCTCGGCCGCACTTTGCGCGCCAGCGCTTCGCCCAACAGATCGAGAAACAGCTCGAACTCGGCCGCGTCAAGCCGGCCGATTTCCGACAGCCTTAGGCGTCGTCCGTCGGCGAGACGCCTTTGCGCCTCGGCGATCTGCCGGGCCTCGGCCACGGCGGCCTGCGCCAGGAGCGCCTTCTCCCGCCTACGGTCGATCACCGTCTTCGGCTTGCCCGGACCAGGCTGGCGGCCGGTGCGACGCAGCCGCGGCGCGATCCACAGCGGCGGCGCCTGCAGCCAACTCGTCTGGGCCGAAACCGGGTGCTCATCGCGTTCGTCGAGGGTCGCGTCGTCGACCCGCAGGTGCCGCGCGGGCGACAGGCCGAATGCCGCCCGCCACAAGCGGTGCGCTTCGCAGTCGTTGTCGGTTTCGGCAAACCAGCGTGCCAGCGCGCGCAGGTCGGTCGAGCGGTCGCTACGGGCCACCCGGCGGTCGTTGATGCCGGCCAAGGCCGCCAAGAGCGCGGGAATGGCCGCCCGCGCGCGGGCGCGCAGCACCTCGGCCTGCGCCGGGCTGCCCGGCCGACCGATGAACCACGAGCGCAACCCAGCCCAACGCTCGCGCCAAAGCTGCCCGGCCGCGGCATGGTCGTCGGGCGTGGCCTGCAGCGCGTCGGCCAGGTCGCGCCGGGCCGCGACGTCGAGCAGCCGTTCCATGCTCGCCGCTTCGATCCGCACCAACAGCGTGGCGATGTCGGCCGAGGCAATCACCAATTCGCCGATGAACCGTTCCAGGTAGTCGATCAGTTTTTCCTTGTAGGCCAGGAAGGCTTCCAGAGCCAGGCCATGCAGGTCGATGGCTCGCTGCAAGCTGCTGATGAAGGTTTGAGCTTTGGACGTCAACTCCTCGAACCGCGCGCGGAGCGTTTGCAAGGTGCGATGCACTTTGCCGTCGTCGGGTGTGGCTGCGGCGGCTAGCTGCTCCAACTCGCCCAGCAAGGCCTGAATGTCGCTCAGGGCGGCCGTCTGCAACTCGCCCGGCTGGCGGAGCGCCTCATGATACAGGGCAATGGCCCGCTCGGCCGCTTCCCCCTCGGGCGTGAGCCGGAACAGAAACCGTGGGCGGTAGAACTCTTCGACCGTCGTGACGTCGGCCGTATCAGGATGTTTGGCCAGGTTGCCCCATTCGCAGAGTTGCGCCAACGGCGCCTCGACCTCTTCCGCGACGACCCGCTCGGGCAGCTCGGCGCCGGCCAGCGCCGTAACGATTTCGGCCGGCCGCAGGTGCAGCGCGAAGCGCGCCTTCGCGTCGGTGAAGACGCGCATGATCGCGCGGTAGACGGCGGCCTTGTCGGCGTCGACATAGGCAAAGCCGCGGAGGCGGCCGACGGAGGTGGTCGCGTTGCTCATTGCAAGCCAATTATAGCAGAACGCTATCGGAAGCGCATACCGGCAATCAACCAGATGCCAGAGCCACATTTGCGGCGGTCACGGCGGTTCGGTAGAATGCTGGGATGGGGGGGGTATTGGCCGAGTCATGTCTTGTGAACGCATGAACCAATCTTCTTTACGCGTCGAATCGGTTTTGGACTCGACCCGACGGTACTTTTTTCACGACTGCGCCCTCGGGTTGGGAAAGATCGCTCTGGCCTCGCTCGCCGGCGGCGCGTTTCGAGCGCGTCCGGCACTCGCCGGCGACTCCGCGAAGAACCCGCTGGCCTCCCGGCCGACTCATTTCGCCCCCAAGGCGAAGCATGTAATTCACCTGTTCATGGCGGGTGCGCCGAGCCATCTCGACCTGTTCGACTACAAGCCGGTCCTGGCCAGGTTCGAGGGCAAGCCCATACCGCCGGAAGTGATTGGCGGCCAGCGCTACGCCTTCATTCGCCCCGACGCGGCCGCCATGGGCCCCCGTTTCAAGTTCGGCAAGCACGGCCAGAGCGGCGCCGAGTTGGCCGAGGTGCTTCCGCACCTGGCCAAGGTGGCCGACGACCTGTGCATCGTCAAGTCGCTCTCGACCGACCAGTTCAATCACGCTCCGGCGCAGATCTTCTTCAACACGGGGTTTTCGCAGCCGGGGCGTCCTAGCATCGGCTCGTGGGCCAGCTACGGAATCGGGGCGGAGACGGACGAACTGCCGGCGTTTCTCGTGATGTCGACCGGCTCGGGCATCAGTGGCGGGGCCGCCAACTGGTCGAGCGGTTTTCTCCCCAGCGTGTATACCGGCGTGCGGCTGCGAAACCAGGGCGATCCGATCCTCAACGTGTCGAGTCCGGCGGGCGTTGACGCGCGGCTCCAGAAAGAGTCGTTCGAGCTCGTCGCCGCGCTGAACCGACGACAGTTGGCGACCGCGGGCGACCTGGAGATTGACACGCGGATTGCTTCCTATGAAATGGCGGCGCGTCTGCAAACATCGGCGCCGGAACTGATGGACCTGCGGAGCGAAACGCAAGCCACGCTGGAAATGTACGGCGCCGATCCCGACAAGCCGTCGTTCGCGCGCGCGTGTCTGCTGGCGCGGCGGATGGTGGAGCGCGGCGTCCGGTTCGTCAACATCTACCACGAGGGCTGGGACGCCCATAACGACGTGGTGGGCAATCACACCAACAACTGCCGCGTCACCGACCAGCCCTCCGCGGCCCTCGTGGCCGATCTCAAGCGGCGTGGGTTGCTCGACGAGACGCTGGTCATTTGGGGCGGCGAGTTCGGGCGCACGCCGATGATCCAGTCGAACACGTCGTTCGACGACAAAATGGGGCGCGATCATCACCCCCAGGCGTTCACGATTTGGCTGGCCGGCGGTGGAACCAGGCCGGGCTTGAGCTACGGCGCCACCGACGAGTTGGGCTTCAACGTCGTCGAGAACAAGGTCCACGTACACGACGCGCAGGCGACCATCTTACACCTGCTGGGGCTCGACCACGAGCGCCTGACCTACCGCCACGCCGGCCGCGACTTCAGGCTCACCGACGTCCACGGCCACGTCGTGCCTGGAATTCTGGCGTAATTTGTTTCCGGATGAACCCAAAAAAGGGCCACCGGCGCCCCAAGGCGCCGGTGGCTGGGTTTGGCGTGCTCAATCAAGCATCGTCTTTTTTCGGACGGGCCACGTCTCCGCCGGCCTTGGCCGCCATCAAGTCGCGTAATTCACGAGCCGGCTTGTCTTTGTCGTTCAGTTCCACGACCTTGTCCAATTCCTGGACCGCCTGCTTGGGAAAGCCCAGATAGGCGTAATGATAGCCGAGCAGGAACCGCAGCGCCGGGGAATCCGGCTTCTCCCTTCGCGCCGCCTCCAACGCGCGCAATTGATCGGTGTAGGTCTGTCGGTTCGAGTAGAGTTCCTGATAGTGTTCGACGACGGCGCCCCACTTGTTTTGAGGCAGCAGTTGCATGCCATGCTGCACGGCGCCGGCCGCTTCCTCGAAGTGTTTCGTGGCGAAATACGCTTGGCCGAGCAACAACGGCAGGCCGCCATTCTTAGGATCATCCAAAAACGCGTGTTGCCAATCGTGAATGGCGTCGTCGTATCGGCCTTCTTGGAAGGCTTGGTCGCCCATGTTGGCGAAATCGTGCGCCGCGGGGTGCGGATCGGGCAAGCCCGCATCGGTCGATGCTGGCGCATTCGTCGCATAGCCTGAACCCACGCCCCCTCCCTGACCAAAGCCACCGAGGCCTCCCATGCCGTAGCCAAAGGGAAGGCCGCCATAGCCGCCGCCGTACCCGAATCCACTACCGTACCCGAGCCCACTGCCGTAGCCGAGTCCGCCGCCGTACCCGAGTCCGCCGCCGTAGCCACCACCGCCGTACCCGCCGTAGCCACCACCGAAACGATTGAAGTTGCCGCCCGCGTTACCGAGACCGCCGCCGTTGACCAACGCCGGCCGATTGAGCACGTTACGATTGGCAAACGAGCCCGCCGCGTTGCCGCCGCGGTAACCGGTCGTTTGTCGCACCGCGCCGCCGTAGGCCGCGCCGCCGTTATTGAATTGCCGACCTCCGTTGTACCCGCCCGCGCGCCCTCCACTGTAGCCGCCTCCGCCCCCGCGAGCGCCTCCACCTCCTCCGCCGCCATGACCGCCTCCTCCGCCGCCATGACCGCCTCCTCCGCCGCCGCCATGACCACCACCGCCGCCGCCATGACCGCCACCGCCGCCACCGCCGCGCGCCAACACGGTGTCTGCCGTGGCGAATGACGCCAGGGCCAACACGAGCGCCGTCCAACGAATGCAACACAACGTACGCATGATCTATGCTCCTTCCGGCCATTCTTGGGCCAAACACCGGCGCGATGTGCTCACCACGCACGTAGCCCAGGCTTTAAGAGAGCAAACACTGTGCCATTAGAAACGGATCATGCGGTAGGGTTTCCAAACCCTCCGGCATGGGCTATGATACGCTCGCTGATTGTCGTCGAACCAGGATGTTGCCAAAGGATGCCCCATGACCCCCGCACTGCCCCAGGCAAGTCAGCGCCAACTCAATACTCCCCACGGCCCGGCGATTGGCGCCAGTTATCGCTGGCAGGGGGGGCAATATTGCGCGATCCACACGGCGCGGGGCATGGTCGGCTGCGGGATCTTCGACGTGCAGGTGGCCGGTGAGTTCGGCATGGCGGTGGCCATCGCCAAGGGAACGCCCGCCCAGCCGCTCGTCGAGCCGGAAGACCTGTATGACGCCAAGATCGTCGCTGTCAGCGGCCCGGCCAAGGATCTGGGCATCACACCCGGAATGACGGGAAGCGAGGCCTTGGCCAAGCTGTTGGCGTGATGGCGTCAATCGAGCTTCAGCGCCAGCCCGCCCCAAACGACCTGGGGAAGGGCGCCGACGTAGCCGCCGAGGTTGTCGCGCGGACTGTCGATGATGCTGCCCAGCATGATCACGCGGTCGTGAACCGCCAAGGCCGGCGTGGGGGCATGCAGGCTCATGATCGTGACCATGAGAGGACGGCCGAACAACACGAGCCGCGTGCGGTACAAGCGGCCTTCCTCGCCCGCGTCGTGTACCGTTCCGGCCAAAACGATGCCGTTCGACAATCGCCGGCTATCGTCCAATCGAGGCCCGGCCAGACGGCCGGCGATCTGGGCCTTGTCGTGATCGTTGCCGATGCGAAACAGGATCCGTTGGGCTTCGTTGCGCAATCGTTCCCAGTCGGGCTGCGTGGGCTCGACCCGGGTGAACGTGGCGACCTCGGCCAGATCGCAAAGCTGGTCGAAGAGGTCGAGCGTCAGTTTTCCAGAGGGTTTGCCGTCACAAACCGCGCAGCGAGCGCGACGGCCGGCCGCTTGTTGGGTCGATCGCGAGCCGGGCTGGCCGGCGCCGCTTGGCGATGCACGGCTTGGCGATACACGACTCGCCGCCATGCGGCGCACGATTCCCGTACCGCCGCAATGTTCGCAACCCAACTCGCCGCCGACCGACGCCAAGGCCGCCGCCAATTCAGCGGGCGAGTGCGCCGTAAACTGCGACGGACCCAACGGCTGGTTTTCGGCTGGTACGAGCGATCTCCCGATCGCCCGCTCGGCTTCGATTTCCGGCGACGCCGGGTCGATCGTGGCCGCCGTCAGGACCACCCCTTGGTCGGCTTCCGGCGTTGGCACCAGAGGCGGGCTTGACCTTACGAGCGGTTCCTGGTCGCCGTGGCGCGCCTTGCTCGGCCGCCGCGGCCGTAATGGCGACATATCGTCGGTCGACGGATTCCGTCCCCGCTCACGCGGCACGAGCCAACGTGGGAGCTTTTCGCGAATATCGAGGAAATCGGCCCGCGCGCCGCCGATCCAAAGGAGCACGTAGTAGCCCAGCGCCAGGCCGATGATCCCGCCACCCACCATGCCCACGAACTGGCCGAAAATTCCAATGCTGGCCGGCTTGGACCTGGGCTTCGCGGCGATGTTGAACGACCCGACCGGCGCGTCGACCGACTCGTCGCCCGGCCCGGCGCCGATTTCGTCCTCCGCGGTGGCCGCGTTGTCCTGGTCGGCGGCGGCTTCGCCGTCGATGGCACGCTCGTCCATGACCCCGTCGTCGGGGGCTCGGTCGTCGGGGGCGGCCGACGCCGCAGGTTCGTCGCGCGATGCGTCGAGTACGTCCTTTCGCGGAGCGAAAGGCGACACCTGGCTGGCCGACGCCGCGGGTTCGTCGCGCGATGCGTCCCATTGCGGAGCGTCGCCGGCGCTGGCTGTGTCAGCCGCCGGCCACACCACGCTGGATTTATCTTCCCCCCTGATTTCAGCCGCGGGGGCGGCGGTTTCAGGGCTGGTGTTCCAAAACCGCGATTCACCACCGACGATTTCGTCCAGGCGATCGCCGAATGCCAGCAGCGACGACGACCGAGGCTCGCCCTCGGCGACTTCGAACAACACTTCCGGCGGCGCGGGGGTGCTGGTAGCGAGCACCGTTTCGGCGAGGAATGGGGCGTTGCAAAGAGGGCATCGCAAACGCCGCTGGGGTGCGACGTCGTTGGGTAGGGTGATGTCGCGGTGACACGCTGGACAAGAAGAAATGCTGGGCATCGCGCTCTCCGCCGCCGACCTTCCAGCCTCTAGTGTAGCAGCAGTTCAGGCAGTGTCCTAGCCCGGATTATTCAAGATCCCACACGAACCCGCGGCGCAAGCAAGGCCCGGCGTTGGACTTAGAGCCTATTCCAAAACCGCCTTGTGGTGCAGGCGTCCCGCCTGCCTGGCGGTTTTGGGATAGGCTCTTACCTTGCTTGCGCCGCGGGTTGGTGTTTGCCTCCGATCGTTCGAGCCTTGTACCGCAGTCGCAACGATTATACCGGCAATCGGTTCGAGTCGCACCGGGGTCCGACCCGAATACTCTCCGCCGCCGGCAAAATTCGGGCTACGGGGCGTCCACCTTGATACCTGGACCCTTTTTAGGTTGTAATCTTGTCAGGTAGTCATCTTGGTTGCCCCGGCGCGCCATCCACCGACCCGGCTCGCACTCGTTCGATTCGTCCGGCCGCTGACACAATCTTGGAGTACGTCATGTTGTTCCGCCCCTTGGCCATCGTCTTGCCCGTTTTTCTGGCCCAAACCGTTTCACTGGCCGTGGCACAGGCGCAGGTTACGTTGAAACACAAATTCACCGAAGGGGCGACTTACAAAACCCGCGAAGCACGAAAGATCAAGCAATCGATTGGCCTCGGCAACACGAATATCAACGGCAAGAGCGACGTCAACATGACGACGACCATGGTCTGCGGCCAACGCGATTCGGAAAAGAACCTGGCCTACGAGACGACCTTCGATTCGATCGTGGCCGATTTGGAGGGGTTCGGCTCCAGAATCAAATTCGACTCGGCCAATCCCGACGCCAAGAGCGACAACCCGATCATCGAAGCGGTGCTCGACACCTTCCGCAAGATGAAAGACATGACGCTGACCTTCACCCTCGACAAGGACAATCAACTCATCTCGGTCGACGGGCTCGACGAGGGAAGCTGGCTGAGCACCGACGACTTCAAGCAATTTCAAAAGGACCGTCTCAATCTCCTCCCCAGCGAGCCGGTCAAACCGGGCGACACCTGGGAACGCAGCGAGGAAATCAACTTGGGGCAGGGGGCGATGTTCGTCATCCATCGCAAGTACAAGTATGCCGGCACGACGGCCAAATCCCCCAAGGACAAGGACGGCCCGAAGCTCGACAAGATTACGGCCGTTGACCTTTCCGTCGAGTACAAGGTCATTGGCGACTCCCTTCCGATCGAGGTCAAAGAGAGCGATCTCAAGGTCGGTTCGACGAAGCATACGTACCTTTTCGACCGCGAATTGGGGCGCATGGTCGATGAGCGGGGCGAGATGCAAGTCAAGGGATCGATCAAGACCTCGGTCATGGGCACGGAGGTCGATGGCACGCTCGACCTGACGATGGAGGAGCGCCGGCAGGACGTCGAAGTGAAACAGGCTGACAAAGGGGCGGTCGAAAAAGAGGCGGTCAAAAAATAACGGCCGCCCGCTTCAAGGCCAGGAACGAACCATTGGGTTCTGTAGCGAACGCCCTCCGCGGCGGTTCTGTAGGGAACGCCCTCTCTGCCCCGGTCGGTTTTCCGTGGCTGATCCCCCTTCCAGAACTCGGCGGGGAGTCTATAATGATGACTTTCCATCGAGTGGCCACCGACCCGCCTCCGGCGGATTTCGCTTACCGCTCAACAACCGACCACGGACTTTATATGCCCAAACAAAAGACGCATAAGGCCACTAAGAAGCGCTTTCGCCTGTCGGCCAACGGCAAGGCGATGCATCGCCACGCCGGAACCAGCCACCTGGCGGCCGGAATGTCGAAGAAACGCCGCCGCAACCTGCGTGGCACCACGGCCACCGTGCCCTTGGAAGCCAAGCGGATCGCAAGATCGCTCTGTGGAAACAGTTATTAATATCAACAACCCGCTTCAAGGCTTGAATCCGGGCCTTGAGGCGATTCCGTAACCGAGGTGAATTGCCATGAGGTCCATGAAGGGCGCGGCCCGGACGCAAGCCAAAAAGCGCTTGTTCCGCAAGGTCAAGGGGTATGTTGGGGGCCGCGGCGGGCTCTATCGCACGGCCAAGGAAACCTTGGTCCGCGCGGGTGTGTATGCCTTCCGCGACCGGCGCGTGCGCAAGCGAGATTTTCGCAGCCTCTGGATCATCCGCATCAACGCCGCGGCTCGCGAGCGGGGTCTGCGCTACAGCGAGTTCATCCACGGCCTGGCCAAGGCCGGGCTGGAACTCGACCGTAAGACACTGGCCGAGATGGCCGTGGCCGACTCGGCCGGTTTCGACGCGGTGGTGGCGCAGGTGAAACAAGCGCTGGCGGCGTAAGTTCGTCATGGCGCCACATCTCCGTTGGACTACCCATCTTATACTTCATGCTCCTTACCACGAGAAAGCGGTGGCTGGTGGCAGAGCCTGGGCGATGCCCCGGCTAGCCCGGATTATTCATGGTCCCGTAGCTGGCTTTGCAAGAAGTCAGGCCGTGGACACGAGTTACGCCAGAATTCTTGCGAATTCTGCTACAGCAACGGGCGTGCGAACGGAAACGATAGCGAAGCGAAAAAAAACGATCTTGTCGCTTTCGTGCCGATCCCGAAGCTGTTGTGCCGCGTTTCTCCGCGCCTTCGCCTTTCCAAGCGTACGCGCGGTGGCGGGAAGAATGCGAGCGGAACAAATCCAGGATAACAGCGAATAGATTGAAGGCGCGATCGTGGCACTAGCCCAATTCCTGGCCGAACTCGACGACCTGTTGGCCGGCGCCAAGACGGCCTTCGACAAGGCCGCCGACGCGGCCGCGTTGGAGGCCGCGCGAATCGAATTCCTGGGCGCCAAGAGCGGACGGCTCAAGAGCGCGCAGAAGAGCCTGGGCGCGATCGACCAGGCCGACAAACCAATCGCGGGTAAACGCTTCAACGAGGTCAAACGGGAGATCGACGCCGCGTTCGAGGCGGCCGATGCCCGCTTGACTGGACGCGCCGCCGCTACCGAGGGGCCGATCGAATTCGACCCCACGCTGCCCGGCCGACGCCCGCGCTTGGGCCACTTGCACCCGCTCACGCAAACGATCGAGGATCTCAAGGAAATCATGGGCCGGCTGGGATTCAGCGTCGCCGACGGCCCGGAAATCGAAGACGAGTGGCACAACTTCGACGCCCTCAACATCCCGCGCGAGCACCCGGCGCGCGATCCGCTGGAAAATTTCCACCTGGCGACCGGCCATTCAGGGCCGGGCCGGACGGCCGGAGACGATGTGCCGCTGTTGCTCCGCAGTCAGACCAGCACGGTGCAGATTCGGGTGATGGAGCGGACGAAGCCGCCGGTGCGCATCATCTCACTGGGGCGCGTCTACCGGCCCGACCCGGCCGATGCCACACATTACCCGATGTTCCACCAGATCGAGGGTCTCCTAGTCGATCGGCAGGTGACCATGGCCGACCTGAAGAGCGTGCTGCGGCTGTTCGCCATGAGCTATTTCGGCGGCGAAGTCCATATTCGCTTTCGCCCTTCGTTTTTTCCCTTCACGGAGCCGAGCGTGGAGGTCGACATGCGGTGGCACGACCGCTGGATCGAAATGGGCGGCGCCGGCATGGTCGACCCCAACGTGCTGCGGGCCGTGGGTTACGATCCGGAGGAAGTGACCGGGTTCGCGTTCGGCTTGGGCGTCGAACGGGTCTGTGCCCGCCGGCACCAGGTGACCGACATCCGCGAATTCTATAAGAACGACGTCAGGTTCTTGGAACAATTTTGATGCTCGTCTCCTGGAACTGGCTCAAGGAATACGTGCCGTTGGATATGCCGGTCGCCGAACTCGAGCGGCGGCTGATGATGGCCGGCTTGAACCACGAAAGCACCGAAGAGGTCGGCGGCGACCTGGCGATCGACCTCGAGGTGACGAGCAACCGGCCCGACTGTCTGGGGCACTTGGGCATCGCCCGCGAGGTGGCTGTGCTCTGGGACCGCCAGCTCAAGCGGCCGGCCGCGGCGCCGCGCGAAAGCGAGTTGCGGGTCACGGACCTGGTCGACGTCAGGCTGGAATGCCCCGCTCTTTGCAGCCGGTATACGGCCCGCGCGATTCTCGGCGTGAAAATCGGGCCCAGTCCGGCCTGGCTGGCCAGGCGGCTGGCGACGATCGGATTGAAGCCGATCAATAACGTCGTCGACGTCACCAACTACGTGTTGATGGAGTGCGGCCAGCCGTTGCACGCCTTCGACCTGGCGCGGCTCGCGGACGCCCGGATCGTCGTGCGCGAAGGGCTGCCGGGCGAGTCGCTCACGGCGATCGACCACAAGACCTACGCCGTCGGGCCGGGAATTTGCGTGATCGCCGACGCGAAGCGCGCCGTGGCGATCGGCGGCGTGATGGGCGGCGAGCGGTCGGAGGTGGTCGAGACGACGAAGGATCTGCTGATCGAAGCGGCGCAGTTCGATCCACTTTCGATCCGCGGCGCCGCGCGCCGCTTGAACCTGCACAGCGATTCATCCTACCGGTTCGAGCGCGGACTGGACCCGGAGGGCCTCGACTGGGCCAGCCGCCGCTGTTGCGCCTTGGTGCTGGAGTTGGCCGGCGGCGAACTGGCGGCCGGCTCGATCGACGTGGGAAGCCAACCCCGCCCGCGCGAGCCGATCGTGCTTCGCATGGGGCAATTGAAACGGATTCTTGGCATCGAGATCGACGCCGGCGCGGTTCGGCGCATTCTCAAGGCGCTGGGCAACGAAGAGCGCCGCGCGGACCTGCGGGAGATCGAGGTGTTGCCGCCCAGTTGGCGCCGCGACCTTTCGCGCGAGATCGACCTGATCGAAGAGGTGGCGCGAATTCACGGCTACGAGGCGATCCCCGAGGACGTGAGCGTGCCGATGGCCACGTCGGCCCGCACCGAACACGATCGGGTGCTGGACCGTTTGCGGCATGTGCTCACGGCCGCCGGCTACGATGAAGCGTTGACCTTGAGCGCGGTGGAGGAACCCTGGTCGAACGCCTTCAGTCCCTGGACGACCCTGCCGGCGCTCGTCGCGCAAACGCCGATTTTGCGGCGGGCCGACCAACTTCGCCGCAGCTTGGTGCCGAGCCTGTTGGGCGCGCGGCGCACCAACGAGACCTTGGCCAACGGCGTGATCGAGCTGTTCGAGATCGCGCGGGCGTACCTGCCCCGGCACGGCGGCTTGCCGTGCGAGGAATTGATGCTGGGGCTGACCAGTGGCGGCGACTTTTTCGCCGTCAAGGGGGTGATCGAAGCGCTGCTCGCCGCGCTCGACCCGGCGGCCCAACCGCGCATGGAAGACTGCTCCGAGGCGTTGTTCACGTCGGGGCGAGGCTGCCGGCTGTACCTGGGCGACCGGTTGCTCGGCTGCCTGGGGGAAGTGAGCGCCGCCGGGTTGAAACAATTCGACCTGCGCGGGCCGACGACGGTGGCCGAGTTGTGGGTGAGGGAATTGGAGGCGATCGCAATCCGGGTTCCGCAGTACATCGAGTTACCTTCCTTTCCCTCCACGAGCCGCGACGTCAACCTCGAACTACCCGCGGCGGTGCGCTGGGCCGACCTGGCCGCCGTGGTGCGCGCCAGCGGCGGCGAGTCGCTCGAGCGGCTCGAATTCAAGGAAATCTACAGCGACGACGCGCTGGTCGGCCAGGGCCGCAAGAGCGTGCTCTTCCGTCTCGCTTTGCGGTCGCGCGAGGGTACGCTCACCAGCCAGCAGGCCGACGCCATCCGCGATGCCGTCGTCCGAGCGTGTGGCGCGGAGTACGGCGCGGTGCTTAGGGCTTAGAGCATATCCCAGGCGGGCTTCGCCCGCCTGCTGCCTCGCTTAATAAGTGCTGTACGGCGCGGGAAGCGGGCGGTTGGCACCCACCAGATCCAAAAAAAGGCGGCGCCGCACATGCGGCGCAGCACGGCGGTTTCGGCGCAGCCGAAAATGCCCAAGAAAAAACTGGCAAAACCGTACCTGTACCGACAAGGAAATCCGTCTCGGCGGATTGCCCGGCTTTGGATGCGTTAAGACTTCTTCACCCGCAACGCCCATCTGTGCC
>DATKSN010000064.1:0-24065 GCA_035531595.1 Pirellulales bacterium
CCGACAAGGAAATCCGTCTCGGCGGATTGCCCGGCTTTGGATGCGTTAAGACTTCTTCACCCGCAACGCCCATCTGTGCCACTCGCGCCGTAGCTTTCGTCGGGTAAAGGTACGGTTTTGCCAGTTTTTTCGGAGCCCGGGTGGGCGCCCACGACCGTCGTCCACATGAGCGTCTCGTCGGGACAAGCGAGTGCAGATGCAACTTCCATAGTCGGAAAGCACGCGGTCGGAGCAAGATTTTCCCGCCCGCGGCAACTATATTCGTGAGTATGACCCAATCGACCCCCGAAGCCGACGAGCCACCATCGGCCGGTACGCCCATCGACTGGCAGGCCGAACTGGCGCGCCACGACCGCTGGCTGCGGACGATCGTGCTGGCGCGGCTTGGCGAACGTCAGGCGGTCGACGAGGTCATGCAGGAGGTCGCGCTGGCGGCCGTGGAGCAGCGCGCTCCGCTGGCCGATCGGACCAAGCTGGCTCCTTGGCTCTACAAACTGGCGGTGACGAAGGCCTTGTTGTATCGCAGGCGGATGGGGAGGCAACGGCGTCTGACCACCAACTATGCCCAGCGACTACGTCCGCACGAAAGCGATTCGCGCAGTCCCGACCCGCTCGAGTGGCTCTTGGCCGACGAGCGTCGCAAGCTGGTCCGAGCGGCGCTGGGCCGCTTGGCGCCGCGCGACGCGGAAATCCTGTTGTTGAAGTATACCGAAAACTGGAGCTACCACCAGATCGCGGCCCATTTGGGTATCGGTCATGCGGCGGTCGAGGCCCGGCTCCACCGTGCCCGCGGTCGATTGCGCGCCGAATTGGCTGCTTTGAACGTGGTTGAACTTGAGGGGAGATGAACAGGATGGATGGTTTTCACGCCAACGACGATCAGTTGCTCGACCTCTTGGTCGATGGTGAGTTGGAGGAGTCCCAGCGCCGCGCCCTGCTTGCCTGGTGCGAGCGCGAGCCCGATGGATGGCGCCGCTGCGCCTCCGCGTTCTTGGAAGCGCAGTGCTGGGGACGGGAGTTCGAGTCGATGGCCGCAAGCGAAGGAAGGGCGGATGGCTTCCAATCCGAAATCCGCAATCCGCAATCCACAATCGCTTCGACTCCTGCTTCGCGCCGGGATACCCGCGCAGCGGGGCGGCTCCGCGCTCCGCGCTCATTCCTCTCGCCCCTGGCGATGGCGGCGAGCTTCTTGCTGGCCCTCACGCTGGGCATGCTGATCCGCGGCGGTGGGTTGGCGACTCAGGACGGGCGGTTGGCGACTCAGGACGGGCTGGCTGACCAGGCTCCCATTGGCGTCGGGGGCGAACCGTCGGACGAGCTCGCCGCCGGATCGCGTGATGCGGCCGACGGCCGTGTTCCGCGTCCCTTGGATAATGTTCGCCTCGTGTGGGACGGTCCCGAGGGAACGACCGAAGCCATCGAGTTGCCGGTCGTCGAGGGCGCGACCTTGGACGAAAACTGGCTTCGCAGCCAGCCGTCGGCGCTGCCGGCCGACTTGTTGCAAGCGCTGCAGCGGTCGGGTCATCGGGTGCGGCAGCGGCGTGAACTGGTTCCTTTGAATATGCAGGACGGCCGGCGGTTGGTGGTTCCGGTCGATCAGGTCGATGTGCATCCTGTGGGCAACCGGCAGGTCTATCAGTAGGGCGGGCACCGCCCGCCAATTCAACACCCAACATCAAAAGGAGTATTCAATGCGCTCACGAATGGAACCTTGGTTTGGCCGTGTCGGATCGCTGGCGTTAGCCGCCGTCGTGCTGCTGTCGGGCACCTCGGCCTTTGCCCAGCAGCTTCGCGACGAGCTGCGCCGGGCGATCGTGCTGGTCGAAAACGAAGGCCAGCCGTCGGAACCGTACTGGATTGGCGTCGCCTGCGGCGAACTGACCGACGCCCTGAAAGCCCAGTTGGAGTTGACCGAAGGGCAAGGCGTGTTGGTCGACGAGGTCGTGCCCGACAGCCCTGCCGCACAGGCCGGTCTCAAGAAGTACGACGTGCTTGTCTCGGCCGGCGACAAGGCCCTCACCAATCCCCAGGATCTGGTCGATGCGGCGGCGCAGGCCAAGGGGACCGAGTTGAGCCTGCAATTCATACGTGCCGGCAAGAAGCTGACGCTCACGGTCATGCCGGCCATGCGGCCCGCGCAGCCCCGCGCGGGTGCCGAAGTGGAGATGCCCGTCGACGTCGATGCCGGCGCGCTGCGGGAATTAATCCAGCAATACATGAGGCGACATGGAGGCGGGAGTTGGCGCATGCGCATGCTGCAACCCGGCATGGTCTTGCCGCCAGGAGCGCCACCGGGGGCTCATTTCGACACGATCTTGCCCGAAAACCTGTCGATCAGTATCAGCCGGCAAGGCAAGCAACCGGCGAAGGTCAGCGTCAAACAGGACGACAAAAGTTGGGAGCTGACCGAAGACAAGCTGCAAGAGCTGCCGGACGACATTCGCCCGCACGTCGAACGGATGCTGGGCCGCATGCCGATGATGGCGATGATGGTTCCCCCCCATGCGCCGGTGCGCGTCGAGGCCGACCCGAACACGGCAAACCCCTTCGGTCTTCCGCGGTTTGCTCCAGGCCAACCGCGGTTCCCGGGCCCGTATCCCGATGTGGCGGGGGTTGAACGCCGCTTGGACGAATTGAATCAGCAAATCCACGAGCTGCGCGAGGCGATCGAGAAGCTGCAAAAGCAGTCGGATGGAGGCCGAAAGTAGCCAATGGCCCTCACCGGGCTCCGTGCTTTGCCAGAAACTCCCGTTGGTACGTGACCCAGCCGCCGACGCGTCGGCGGAATCCGGCGCACTGGTCAGGCCGCCCCTGGGCGAGGTTGTCCAGTTCCTGGGGGTCGGTCTGCACGTCGAATAATTCCTCGCGCTCGGTGTCGACGTAGTAGTGGTACTTGTACCGCCCGTCGCGCAGGCCGAGCGTCACCTCGTTTCCAACGGACATGAAATAGGCCGGCTCACCGGCGCTTGCCCGCAACAGACTGCGCCCTTGCCACTCGGCCGGGGCCGGAATCGCCAGCGCGTCGAGCAAGGTGGGGGCGATGTCGAGGTGCTTGCCGATCGTGGCGCTGCGCCGCGGCAACCCGGCCAACGCCGAGTGCGACAGCACCAAGGGCACATGGACCGTCTGCTCGTAGACCCCGAAGGCGTGGGTCCACTGGTTGTGCTGCCCGAAACTTTCACCGTGGTCGGCGGTGATCGCCACCAACGTCGAGTCGAGCAGCCCGCGGCGATCGAGTTCAGCCAGCAGCCAGGCGATTTTCTCGTCGGCCCCGCGAACCGAGCTCAGGTAGCGGCCGAATTCCTCGTCGTCGACCTTGAAATCGTGGGATTTTTGCGGCGTGACGTAGGGATGGTGCGTCTCGTTGGTGTACGCGAAGGCGAAGAAAGGCCGATCGGGCTCGATGTCGATCCAATCGAGCACGCCCTGGTACATCGCCTCGTCGTTGATTCCCCATGAGTTGATCCGCTCGTCGGGCATTTGCGCCGCGTCGACGAGTTGGTCGACGCCGCGCGCCAGCAGGAAGCGATCGCGCCCCTGCCACGACCAATAGCCCGAATGCGCGTAACAGGTGCGATAACCGCGCCGGCGCAGCACCTGGGGCAGGGATGGGACGTCGAAATCGGGATGGTCGCGGACGATCAACAGCCAATCGGGGCGTGGATAGGTGCTGTTGGTCAAGGCCACCAGGCTCTTGCAGCTCGAGGCCGCCTGGGCGTAGATGTTTTCGAACACCACGCCGTGCCGGGCCGCGAGCGCATCGAGGTTCGGAGTCGTCGGCCAGCGCGAGCCCTGCGCGCCGAAGAACTCGGCGGCCGTCGATTCGAGCACGATCAAGAGCACGTTCTTCGGCCGCGCGCTCTCGGCAAACAAAGGCGCCTTGGCGGCGCCGTCGACCGCGGGCCGGTGAAAATCGCCGTCGTCGATCTCGTCGAAGGAGTAGCTGTGCGTGAAGGGCCGGTCTTTCGCCAGCTCCTGGGCGCAGGAGCGGGCGAGCACCCAGTGTGGACTCTGGGCGATTCTCCGCTCCCAGCGGTTGGGGTCGGTCCAGGCGACGCTCATGTACGCATGGCAAATGGCGCCGTTGACGGCGATCAAGGCCGCGGCGCCGCTGAGAATTGCCGTGCCACAGCGCGACGCCGGCAGTGCCAACGGTCGGCGCCGCGCCGCCCAAGGGGCCAAGGCCACCGCCGCGGGCGCCGCCACCAGCGCGAGCAAGATGCCCGGCGGCAGGTAGGGCGTCACCGACGAGACCATCACGCCGGGACCACCGACGAACGACAACAGGCGTACCGTGAAGGGGACCATCGTCACCTTGTACATCGGGATGCTGGCCACCGCGTAGACCGCCGCCAATGCATAGACGGCGGTGCATGCCGGTTGCCAGGCACGCGCGGCCGCGCGCGGCCCGCGACGTAGACCAAGCGACCCGAGCCAGCAAAGCGCGGTCAGCCCGGCGACGAAGCTCAGGTCGGGCGAGGCCACCAGATCGAGTCGCAACAGCCAGCGAGCCAACTCGCCCGCGCTGGCGACGCTCAATGGCAAGAGCGCCAGCTTGACCAGCACCAGCACCAAGGCCAACGACGAAGCCAGCGCCAGCCAGGACGTCATTTCCGCGTCGCCGGGCCGGGCTTTGGATAGCGTTTCGCGAGGCGAAAGCACGGCGAAGTCGGTGGTCGACATGGCGGAATCCTTTCCTTGTTCGCGACCGAGCGCCGCTTCGCACGGAGGGCGTTCCCTACAGACGCCCTAACACGGAACGCCACGGAGGGCGTTCCCTACAGACGCCCTAACACGGAACGCCACGGAGGGCGTTCCCTACAGACGCCGTAGCAGCGGCTATCCGCACCAGTATGCCCCGCGGCGAACGGGCGTCAAGACCAACCCATGTTCCTTGCGGAGGGGACAGGGGCCAAGTTATCCTGGAACGTACCCGCCGCCGAACTTCCCACCCGCCGCCGATTCCAAGCCATGAAGATCCCACCTCGTCCGTTCGGACGCTTTCCTTGCTTCCCTTGGGCCATGCTCCTTGCCGCCGTGCTCGGTTGCAATCGCTCCTCGGACCCAGGCGCGCCCCTCGCCGGCACGCCGGTCGAAGCCGACCCACCCCAGTCCGGCGAGGCGACTTCCGGCACGACAAAACCCGACCCCCAAGAGGTCTGGAACGACGCACGATCGGCCGTCGAGGGGTTCATCCAACAAGGAGAGTTCGATCAGGCCCAACGACAACTTGCCGAATTGCGACAAGCGGCCCGCTCGGGCGACGAAGAGCAGGCGGCTGAGCTTCCGCGGCTCGAATCGACGCTGCGAGAGCGACTCGCGGCACACACCGACGCCCAGCGCGAGCGCTGGCTCGCCGAGGCCCAATCGGCCTTGGAAGCGCGGCGTTTGGAAGCCGCGCAGACGGCTCTGCGAAAGGTGATCAACGCGGCGCCCACGGCCAAGCAGCGCGAGAGCGCCCATGCCGTGAAACTGGCGATCCAAGAGCGTCAAAAGGTCCGCCGCGATTTGGCCGGCGCCCTGCGGATGCTCGCCTCTTCGAAGCGTAGCGAAGTCCGCGCCGCGCAGAACCGGCTGCGCGACGATGCCAATGACGCCTTCCCGCTTTTGTGCGAGGCCCTTTCCAGCGATAACGCGGTGCTGGTGGCCAACGCCTTGGAGCTACTGCGGCTGTTCAACGAGCCGGATCGGACCTTTCCGCGGATGGTCGCCGTGCTGGCGCGTGACCGTCAACGGGAGAGCTGGCCGGCGGCGATCCGCGAAATTCAAAAGGCGGCGCGGCCCGGAGCGGGCGGGCCGCTCTTGGAACTGGGCCTGCGTGGCGAAACGCCCGAGGTCCGCTCGGCGGCGCTCACCGCGCTGGCCGGCGTCATCGATCCGCCGCAAGGCGCGCTGCCGGCCCTGCTGCCGCTGATCTATGCCGATGGTCCTGAATGCTCGGCCGCGTTGGCCGCCGCGCTGCGCGCGATCGACGTCCATCGCCAGCACGACCTGATCACGCGGCGCGGATTCGATCTGGAACTGACGCGCGAGCGGGAAAAGCTGCTCGCGGGGCTGGCCGATCGCTTGGCGGCACTTGCCAAAGCGGGTGCCTCCGGGCCGGCCGCCGGCGCCTCGGCCCGCGCCGCCATGGCGCTGGCGGTGGCGCTGCGGCAAATCGCGCCCGCGCCGATCGCGGGGGTCACGGTGGTCCGCTCCAGCGGCGAAGATCCGGCGTCGCCGGCCGCGGCGGTGCTCGACGGGGTCTGGGATTCCGTCGATCTCGGCAAGCTCTGGCGGCAGCCTGGCCTGTCGCCCGGATCGATTGTGCTGGATCTGGGCGCCGAGCGAACCGTGGCGGCGGTGAAGATTTGGAACTTCAACGAGCCGGCGGGCCAGCACCGCGGCTGGAAGGAGATCGAGATCTTCGTGAGCGAGACACCCACCCTGTTGGAGCCGGTCGCCCGGGGCGTCGTTCCGGCGGCCCCGGGCATGGCCGCCGCCGGCGATTACGGAGTCGCCATCACGGTTCCCTTTGTCCGTGGCCGCTACATCAAACTGCAAGCCAAGAGCGTTTGGCGGGCCGACGGCTCATCGGGTTTGTCGGAGGTCGAGGTGCTCGGGTTTTAGAGACAACGGCCCTCATCAAGGCTAGCCCGGATCATTCATGGTCCGGGGAGGAAATCGCGCACTGTGCTGTAGCAGAATTCGCAAGAATTCTGGCGTAACTCGCGTCCACGGCCTGACTTCTTGCGAAGCCAGCTACGGGACCATGAATAATCCGGGCTAGAAAACGCCCTCCGCGGCGTTCCGTGTCCTGCCAGCGGACGTCGTATCAGCTTCACGGAACGCCACGGAGGGCGTTCCCTACAGATGCCGGGAGAAAAGCGGTGGCTGGTGGCAGAGCCTCAGCGATGCCCCGGTTGGATAGCGACCGGGGCATCGCGTCGTATCGGGGCCGGAATTCCGCGAAATTTGTTGCGGCCGTTGTTATCGCTGCCTAATATACGATTTGTACCCTTTTTTGGAGGTCATCAATGGGTTTTCGCAAGCCCAAGCGTTCGCAGCGTCAAAATCGGCGGTCGGCGGCCCTCCGCCGCGGTTCCGACTCGCCCCGTCATGCCCTTTCGCTGGGGCGGTTGGAGCATCTGGAAGACCGTCGCTTCCTTTCCTTCAACGTGCAGCCGAATACCTGGGTGCCTGTCGGTCCGGCGCCGATCCTCAACGGGCAAACTCCCGGCAATGAGGCGGTTTCCGGCCGAATTACCGGTATCGCCACCGACCCCAACAACGCCAACGTGATCTATATCGCCTCGGCCGGCGGCGGAGTCTGGAAGTCCATCGACGCCGGAGTCAACTGGATTCCGCTGACGGATCATCTCAGCTTTCCCAATAACAGCCTTACGGGAACCCCGAACGAACCCCTTCCCCTGTTCATGGGGTCCATCGCCGTCGAGCACCAAATTCCCAACCAGCCCAGCAGCCCGCTGGTGGTTTACGTCGGCACCGGCGAATCCAACAACGCGCCCGATTCGTATTACGGCCGCGGAGTGCTGACGCTGATCGACAAAAACGACGCGACCAACACCACGTCCTTCCCCTGGACGTTCTCAGACGGCCCGTCCGGCGTCTTCGAGCGGCAGACGATCTCGAAGATCGTGATCGACCCCACGAACCCGAACGTCGTCTACGCCGCCGTGTCGAACAACGCCGTGGTACCCAGCCCCAATCCGGATACCGGCGTCTGGAAATCGACTGACGGCGGCGCGCACTGGACGAATACGACCGCGACGACGCTCCTGGCGGGCGGCCAGCAATTCGACACCACCGATCCGTATTCCGATCTGGTCATCGATCCGGCGAATCCCAACATTCTGTACACGGCCATCGGCAACCCCAATGGGGCGATTAATTTCAACAATTTCAACCTCAACGGAATTTACGAGACCAAGGACGGCGGCGCGACGTGGAACCAGCTCAGCGGCACGCCGGGCCTCGCCCTTCCGGCGAACACCGATACGACCGTGGGGCGGATCGCGCTGGCCATTTCGCCGTCGTCCCCCACAACGCTGTACGCCACGCTCGTCAAGACCGAATCGGCCGGCGGCAACTTGTACCAGTTCCTGCGGACGGTCGATGGAGGCGGCAGTTGGACGAACCTCGTCAACACGCCCGACTTTCTGACGCCGGCCAGTGGTCAAAGCGGGACGGGCTTTCGCAACCTCGCCATGGCCGTCGACCTGAACAACCCGAACATCGTCTATCTGGGCGGCGCCGGCCAGAACATCATCAAATCGTCCGACGGCGGACAGACCTGGAATACGATCGAAGTCGACGTGCAAGGCAACGGTCCGCACGGCAACCACCATGCCATCGTCATGAACGCCAACGACACGCCGCTTGACGGCAACGACGGCGGCATCTGGCGGCTCGACAACCCGACCGTGGGCAGTCTGCTCTGGACCGACTTGAACTCGAATCCGAACACGAAATTGTCTTCGACCTTGCAGATCACGCAGTTCATCGGCGTCGCCCTGCACCCGACCGACCCGAACACGATTTACGGCGGCAGCCAGGACAACGGCACCGAAAAGTCGGTCGGTACGTTACCCTGGACCGCGGTCCCGGCCGAACCGACCACGGCGGCCGTCGATCCGCTCAGCGGCGGCTACATGCGCGTCGACCAGGTGACGCCCAACGTGGTCTACCGCACTTTTTCCGGCGACAGCACCGTCAGCGTTTTCACTTCCTCCGGCAGCGTCACAACGTCCGGTTTTTTCGAACGCTCGACCGACGGCGGCAACACCTGGACGGTGCAAACCAATGGCCTCAACCCGAACGGCACCGATTCATCGAACCTGTACGTGCCGTACATCATGGATCCCTCGAACTCGAGCCGCTTGCTGCTGGGGACCGATCGGGTTTACGAGACGGTCGATCAGGGTAACGACTGGAACGCCATCAGCACGCCCGGCAAGAATGGCTGGATATCGAGCGTGCCCACGTCCGTCAATTTTGATCCGACGGTCGACGCGATCGCCGTCGCGGCGCAAAAGCCGAAGACGATCTACGCCGCGAGCGGGCCCGACATCTTCGTCAGCACCGACGACGGCGCGAGCTGGCAGGTGCATGACCTGATCCCCTCGTCGTCCATCACCGCCAACTCGAGCCCCATCAATTTCTACAGCCGGTTCAGCGCCCTGCTGGCCGACCCGAACGACCCGACCGGCAACACGGCCTACGCCCTGATCGCCGGCCTCAACACCGACGCCTCGGGTAATAGCGCCCACGTCTACCGGACGACCGACGGCGGCATCACCTGGACCAACATCACCGGCAATCTGCTCGACCAGCCGATGAACACGTTGGCCTTCGACGCCTCGACCAAGGTGTTGTACCTGGGCACCGATACGGGCGTGTTCGCCTCCGACACCTACGCCAACGCAAGTCCGATTTGGAACTCGCTCGCGCCGGGCCCCACCTCCCTGCCCAACGCCCAGGTGACCGACTTGGAAATCAACAGCAACCTGGGCCTGCTGGCGGCGGCCACGCATGGCCGCGGCGCCTGGGAGTTGCAAGTCCATGTGCTCAACGGCCAATCGCAAACCGCGACCGAGGGGTTCGCTTTCAGCAGCAATTCCAACGGGATATTGCAGTTCAACGACCCGGCCGGTTCGATTGACCCCAGCAAGTTCCAAGCCACGATCGTCTGGGGCGACGGCGCGACGACGACCGACACGCCGGGCGAGAGCATCACCTACAACGCAGGCACCGGCCTGTTCACGCTGAGCGGCAGCCACACCTATACCGGGGAAAACCTGTACTTGCCGACGGTTTCGATCACCAACCTGACCACGGGCGTCACGCAAACGACGAGCGCCTCGATCCATGTCACCGATCCGTTGCAGGCCGGGACGAGCTCCACACTGAGCGCCACTGAGGGAGCCGCATTCGCCCCTACGCAAGTGGCCACGTTCGTCGATCCGGCGCTCGTCAGCCCGCAGACGGGCGAATCCGAGCTGCCGGCCGACTATTCGGCGACGATTTTCTGGGGCGACAACACGTCTTCGATCGGGAGCGTCGCCGCCACGTCCAACGGCACCTTCGCCGTCCAAGGCGGCCACCTCTACGCCGAGGAAGGATCCTACACGATCAGCGTAGTGGCCTCGCACGACAAGGCCACGCCCGTCACAATGACCAGCGACGCCACCGTGATCGACCCCGCCGTCACGCCGACGGGCGGCTACACCTTTTCCGCCGTCGAGGGCGTCCTATCGTCGTTTCAGCCCGTCGCGTCGTTCAAGGATCCGGCCGGTCTGGAAGATATCAGCCATTACTCGGCCGATATCAACTGGGGCGATGCGATCGCGGCGCCCGTGCTCAACCCCGCGTCGCTGGCGACGAGCGGTTCACTCACGGTAGGCACGATCTACTACTACGAGCTCACCGCCATCAATGTCTTTGGCGAGACAACGGCCTCCAACGAGGTCTCACAGACGCCCACCGCCGGTAACCAAACCGTTTCTCTCTCCTGGGCGGTCGTCAACGGCGCCACGGGATACAAGCTCTACCGAGGCGCTTCGACCGGCGGTGAAAACGCCCTGGTAGCAACGCTCGGCGCGGTCACCGGCTACAACGATGCCGGCGCCCCGACAGCATCCGCCGTACTGCCCGCGGCGAACACCACCAGCGCCATCTCCCCGGGTTTGCTTTCGATCAATTTCAGCACCGACGTCGTCACGGTCTCAGGCCGGCACGAATACACCCAGGTGAGCACCGGCGTTCCCATTACGGTGACGATCCACCACGACCTTCTGCGCGATAAGGCGCCCGACGCGACGGCGACCAGCACCGCCGCCGTCGCGTATCCACAACTCGTCGGGGCGGGCGGCATGACGTTGACCGCCACCGAAGGCGCCCTATCGACCAGCCAACCGATCGCCACGTTCACCGACCCCAATCCGGGCGGCAACGACCCGGTGGCGGGCGATTATTCCGCCACCATCTTCTGGGGCGACGGCAATAGCTCCCCCGCCGACAGCATCTCGCTCGGAGCCAACGGCACGTTCACGGTGCAGGGCAGCCACCTCTACGCCGAGGAAGGGACGTACGGCAACGTGCAGGTGGTGCTCAATCACCGGAACGCCCCGCCCGATACGGTCGTCAGCTCGGCCACGGTCGCCGACCAGCCGGTGGTTTTCGGTAGCGCGCAGCCGTTCACGCCGACCGAAGGCGTGGCGGCAACGAGCGTGACGGTCGCGACGTTCACCGACCCGGCCGGCAATCCGGGGCAAGTCGAAACCGGCGGTCCAACGAACACCGGATCCTTCGATTATACGGCCACGATCAACTGGGGCGACACGCTGCCGGCGCCCATGCTCAACGCCGCCTCGCTCACGGCCGGCGGTTCGCTCACGTCCGGCACGACCTACTACTACGAACTCACCGCCATCAATGCCTTTGGCGAGACAACGGCCTCCAACGAGGTCCCGACGACGCCCACCACCGGTAACCAAACCGTTTCGCTCTCCTGGGCGGCGGTCAACGGCGCCACGGGCTACAATCTCTACCGCGGGACTTCGGCGGGCGGCGAGAACGTTCTCGTGGCGGCGCTCGGCGGGGTCACCAGCTACAGCGATACCGGCGCTCCGACCACGGTCGGCTCGCCACCGAACTCGAACACCAGCGCCACGACGGCGGGCACGGTCAGCTTGCCCGACGCCAATGGGGTATTCACCGTCACCGGCAGCCACACTTACGCCGCCGAACGTGCCACCGCCTACCCGGTCACGGTAACGGTACACCACGACGCGTCCGTGAATCCCGGCACGTCCACGGACTCCACGCTCGTCAATTCGGCCAACGTCATCGACGCGGCGCTCTCGGCGACGGGAGGATCTACGTTCCAAGCGACCGAGGGAACCCCCTCGACGAATCAGCCGGTCGCCACGTTTCAGGATCTGGGCGGCGCCGAAGCCGTCGGCGATTACACCGCCAGCATCAACTGGGGCGACGGCAGCTCGGCCACGATGGGAACGATCAGCGCCACCGGTAGCGTATTCACGGTGTATGGCAGCCACAAATACCTGGAGGAACCGGCGGGCACCAGCGACACGATCACCGTCACCATCTTGCACGATCCCACCTCGACGCTGCCCAACACGGTCACCGCGACGGCCATCAGCCAGGCCCTGGTCTTCGACCCGCTGCTTTCCGTTACCGGAAACTTCGCCTTCGCGGCCACCGAGGGGACGCCGCAGTCGACGCTGCAAACGGTGGCCACATTCACTGATCCGGGCAACCCCTTGCACCAGGAACCGATCAGCGACTACAGCGCCACAATCAACTGGGGCGATTCGCAGATCTCCACCGGCGGCATCACGCTGGGGGCGGACGGCACGTACACCGTGCAAGCCAGCCACACGTATACGGAAGAAGTCAATACGTCGACCAACCCACCGGAAACGTTCTTTCCCATCCAAGTGACGATCCACCACGGCACCGCGATGGACGTCACGGCGAACAGTTCGGCGCTGGTGGCCGACGCCCCATTGGCCGTCACCGGCAACCAAACCTTCAACGCCGTCGAGGCCGCCCTGCCGGCGGCCAATCAGGTCGTGGCCACGTTCACCGATCCGGGCGGCAGCGAGCCCTTGAGCGATTCGATCGACGGGACGCTGGAATACTCGGCCACGGTCAACTGGGGCGACGGCACTTCGTCGACGTCCACCTCGCCGACGACACCCGTGGTGATCACCGGACCCAACGCCTTCGGAGTCTACTCGGTGACCGGCGACCACGCCTATGCCGAGGAGGGAATCTACCCGATCAGCGTGACCATCCACCACGATTCGGCCTTCGACGCCACGTTGCCGGCCAGCCAGCCGGTCACTGCGATCGTCAGCGACCCGGCGGTGGTTCCCGGCAGCGGCACGACCTTTGCCGCCGTCGAGGGGATTGCGACGCCGGTCCAAGCGGTGGCGACGTTCACCGATCCGGCCGGCAGCGAGCCTTTGAGCGATTACTCGGCCATCGTCAATTGGAATGACGGCACGCCGGTGCAACCGGGCCAGATCACCTGGAACGCGAGCACCGGTGTTTTTACCGTGAACGCCGGCCATACGTACCCCGAGGGCAGTTCGCCGGCCCTGAATTACCCGTACACGGTCACGGTTCGTCACGTCGACCCCAACCATCCTGGGGTTGCCAGCCCCGACGTGACGATCAACGGCAACGCCTCGGTTTCCGGGCAGAGAATCGTCGCCTCGGGCGGCTTTTCGTTCACCGCCACGGAAGGCGTCACAGCGAGCAATCTGTCGGTGGCCACGTTCACCGATCCGGGCACCTTCGCGGCGCTCACCACAACGGCCGCGGGCGCCGCGTTGAACGGGAAGCAGTTCACGATCAACAACCATGGGTTCGAGTTCGATAGCGACAACCATGTGCCGAACGCCGGCTTTACGGCCGTCGTCTTCATCGCCGCGGACACCGCTGGGAAACTGGCACAGGACATCGCCACGGCGGTCAATGGCGCCGCCATTGGCGTGAATGCCGTCGCAAGCGGCAATGCGCTGGCGCTGGACGGCGCCGCCAGCGTCAACGTCCTCAACTCAGGACTCACCGTCAGTGCCGCGCCGAATCCAGAACCGACGAGCCACTATACGGCGTCGATCGACTGGGGCGACCAAAGCGGCACCAGTACGGGCACGATTTCGTTGAACACCGCCACCGGCGAGTTCTCGGTCGTCGGCAGTCATCTGTACGCCAACGAAGGGGCGTACAATGTTACGGTGACCATCCAGCACGACGGCTTCGCCGTGGCCACGACCAGCGCGGGCAACGTGATCGACGCGGCGCTTTCGGTGACGGGGGGCGCCACGTTCCAAGCGGCCGAGGGCCTTCCCTCGGCGAACCAGGTGCTGGCCACGTTCACCGACCCGGCCGGCGCCGTCACCGAGCCGATGGCCGACTACACGGCCACCATCGCCTGGGGCGACGGCAGCGTCACGCCCGGCGTGATTTCCTACGACTCGCTCACTCAGACCTTTAGCGTCAGTGGCGGCCACCTGTACGTCGACGAGCAAAACTCCGCCGGCATCACCGTGACCATCCATCACGACTCGGCGACGCCCGATGCCACGGTGGCCGCCGCGGTACACCTCACCGATCCTCAGATCGTCGCTACGTCCGTGGCGGCTTCGGTCGCCGCCTCGTCAACCAACGTCGTCGTGGCCAATTTCACCGATCCGGGCGGACCCGAGGATCCGAGCCAATACTCGGCCGGCATTGTCTGGGGCAACGGATCTTCCAGTGCCGGCACGATCACGTTCAACCCCTCGCTCGGCACGTTCACGGTCAGCGGCAACCCGCCGCCGAGCATCGACGACGTATCCAATGCCGTGGTCGTCACGATCAAGCATCTGTCGCTTCCGCCGGTCGTCGTGAACAGCACGATGGTCGTGGGAGAAGGGGCCGTCAATGTCCTGAGCGTGCCCGTGGCCGGCCACGAGTTCACCGCTTTGTCGAACATCGCCGTGGCGACGTTCACGCACGGGGGCGGCAAGGAACCCGGAGGCGAATTTACCGCCAATATCGCCTGGGGCGACGGCTCGACTTCGATTGGCACGATATCGGAACTGGGCCAGGTTTATGCCGTGACCGGTTCGCACACGTACAGCGACGAGGGCAACTTTACGGTGCAGGTGAGGGTGGGCGAAGAGGGCGCGTCGGCAACGTCGAGCGGGGTGGCGACCATCGCGACGGAGATCCTGCCGATCGCCGGCCCGGCGACACCCAACCAGAAGTACGTCGCCGAGGTTTACACCGACGTGCTCGGCCGCGTGGTCGACGCCGCCGGGCTGCAGTACTGGTCGAACCTGCTCGACCAGGGCCAATCGCGCAGCGTGGTGGCCGCCAACTTGATCCACACGCCGGAATATTTTGGCCTGGTCATCAAGCCCGTCTACGAAAAATACCTCGGCCGCGCCGCCGATCCGGCCGGCCTCAACTACTGGACCAACCAGATGCTCAACGGCCTGACCGACCAGCAACTGGAGGCCCAGTTCATCGCTTCGCCGGAGTTCTTCGGCCGTGCCGGAGGCACCGACCTCTCCTGGGTCGACGCCGTGTACAGCGATCTGCTCGGCCGGCCCGCCGACCCAGGCGGAGAAGCCTTCTGGACAGCACAGTTGGCGGCCGGCGAAAGCCGCGCCCAGGTGGCCCTTGGCTTCACCGGCAGCCCCGAATCGGAAGCGCTAAAGATCCAGGAAGACTATTTCAAGTTCCTGGGCCGCGCGGCCTCGCCTTCCGAGGTGGCCGGCTTCGTCAACGCCTTCGAGAACGGCGCCACGAACGAGATCGTGATCGAGGGTTTCATCGCCTCCGACGAATACTATGCCCGTGTGCAGTCGTTCCCGTCGTAAAGAACCCCTTAACCCTCGGTGGCCGGCCTGGGCCGCTTGCCAAGGCCGCGAGTGTCTTTGGGTTCCAACTGGCTGGCACGCAGGTTTTCGCGTTGGATGGCCTCGTACACCTCTTGCCGGTGAACGGGAATTTCCGACGGCGCGTTGATGCCCAGCCGGACTTTGTCACCGCGAATGTCCACGATGGTGATCACGATGTTGTCACCGATCATGATGCTTTCGTCGCGTTGTCTCGACAAGACGAGCATCGGGGGCTCCTTCGGCGCCGCGGCGGTCAGGCGCTTTTCTTGAGGGGGGCTGGGATCGTGGCCAATTCGAATTGAACGGGCTGGTCGCCATTGGCCACCACCTGGCGGCCCAACCGCCGCTGCAGGTTGATCACCACCGGCGCCTTCAAGTTCAAAGTGATCATCGACTCGTGCTTGCCGACGATCACCAGCACCTGCGCGCTTTTGACGTCGTCCAATTCCAGCGTCGTCAACTCGCTGCGAAACACGCGGAATTGGTAGTCCGGCACGAAGCGGCGCGGGCTGACCACGGCCAGCGCCACCTCGGGGCGGGTCGTGCTCTGCAGCCAACCCAGCGCGTCGTTCTGCGCGTCGGCCAGCAACACCCAGGAGCGGCAATCCTCCATGCCCAGCAATCCGGCCGGGAAATGGATGACGTCGTCGGCCTCGATGTCGAGCGGTCCAAAACGGGTGGTCCTGATTTGCATACGTCAGACCTGCCTTCCGTGGGGTGCCCGGATGGTTTGGCGTTCCGCTCCGGGAGCGCACATTCACTACATCGGCCAGGTAGACGTTGAAAAACGAGAAAAAACGCGTTCGCATTGACTCGGCCTTGCCAAACCGCGTATGATCCTCGCCGAAATGCCGCCGGGTCGGCACACGCACAATTCCTTGGGAATTCCGCACAGTGAATATCGCCCTGCACGCGACACGGATGGGTTTCCCGCGCCTGGCGGAGGATACGATCCAGCGGGCCCACCTGATCGGCATCGCCGGCTGCGGCATGCGGGCCCTGGCCGAACTGCTGCTGACGCGAGGCTGGCGCCTGACGGGTTCCGATCTCGATCCGTCCGGCGCCGCCTGGCTGGCGGAGGCGGGCGTGCGACTCGATGCCGGACATGCCGCCGAGCACGTTCCGCCCGACGCCGACCTGGTGATTTACAGCGACGCCGTGCCGGAGGACAACTGCGAACGTCGCCGCGCGACGGAACTGGGATTGTCGCAACGCAGCTATCCGAGCATGTTGGGCGATCTCATGGAGCGAGGTTTCGGCTTGGCGGTGGCCGGCACGCACGGCAAGAGCACCACCACCGCGATGGCCGCCGAGATCCTCGACGTGGCCGGCTTTTCGCCGTCGGTCGTCGCGGGCGGAACGCCGTTGGGTCGAAACTCCGGCGGTCGCCGCGGACGCGGTCAGTTCGTGCTCGTCGAGGCATGCGAATACCGGTCCAATTTCCTGCGCCTCACGCCCCGCACGGCCGTGATCCTGGGAATCGAACCGGACCACTTCGACTGCTTTCCTTCTCGCGGATCGTTGGAAGCGGCCTTCGCCGCGTTCGTACGGCGCGTTCCGGCCGACGGCCTGCTGTTGGCCCAGGCAAGCTGCGCGGCGACGCGGCGGGTTTTGGCGGGCGCCACGTGCCGAATCGCCACCTTTGGCCTGGAAACGGACGCCGACTGGCGAGCCAAGATCCTCCGCGGCGTCCGCGGGCGATACGACTTCAAGATCACCCGCCGAGGCCGAAGCCTGGGCGAGGTGGCGCTGGCCGTCGCGGGGCGGCACCAGGTGGTCAATGCGCTGGCCGCGGCCGCTTTGGCCGGAGAGTCCGGCGCCAGCGGCAGGGACATTGTGCGCGGGTTGTCGCAGTTTGCCGGCTTGCGGCGCCGATTCGAAAGGGTTGGAATCGAAGCGGTTGGAATCGAAGCGGACATCGTGCTCTTGGACGATTATGCCCATCATCCCAGCGAAATCGCCGCCACCCTGGCCACGGTTCGCGAAGCCTACCCCGGCCGGCGCGTCTGGTGCGTCTTTCAGCCGCACCAGGCGTCGCGCACCAGGTTTCTGCTGGAGGAGCTCGCCGCCAGCCTGCGCGACGCCGATCGCGTGGCGGTGACCGAAGTCTTCCCGGCGCGCGAGGCGGCGAGCGAATCGGACCTGCGTTTGGCCGCCGAATTGGCCTCGCGCGTGCGTGCCCGCGGAGGAATGGTGTTGACGGCGCACGACACAAACGGCATCTTGGAGCACGTATCCGCGGCCCTCAACCCCGGCGACCTCTTGATTACACTGGGTGCGGGCGACATTCGGAAGGTTTGCGATGCCTTTGCTCGACGACTTCGAACCTATCGCGCGGCCATCTGAGCCGTTGGCGCCCCACACCTGGTTCCAACTGGGCGGAGCGGCTGAGTTCTTCGCCGAGCCGCGCGACGCCGACGAGTTGGCACGCCTGCTCCGCCGCTGCCGGGAAGAGGAATTGCCCGTCCGGCTACTGGGAGGGGGTTCCAATATTCTGGTCCGCGATGAGGGGGTGCCCGGCGTCGTGATCCGCTTGAGCGCGCCTGAATTCTCCAAGATCGAGGTTCAGGGACGCCGTGTCACGGCGGGCGGCGGCGCCAAGTTAGGGCATGTGATTTCGTCATCGGTTCGCGAAGGGCTCGCGGGCTTGGAGACCCTGGTGGGAATCCCCGGCACCATCGGCGGCGCCCTGCACGGCAATGCCGGCAGCCGCGGCGGCGATGTCGGACAATGGACCAGCCGCGCCGCGATCATGACCTCCTCGGGCGAAATCATCGAACGCGCGCGCGACGAACTGGTCTTCGCCTACCGCCGGAGCAGCCTCGACGAGTTGGTGATCCTCTTCGCCGAGTTCCACTTCGACCAGGAAGATCCCGACGAACTGACCAAGCGAATGCAGCAGCAGTGGATCGTCAAGAAGGCCGGCCAGCCTTTGGCCCACCAATCCGCCGGCTGTATCTTCAAAAATCCCCGCGGCATGAGCGCCGGCATGCTCATCGAGCAGGCCGGCCTGAAGGGCACGCGTGTCGGCGGCGCCGAAGTCAGCGACCGGCACGCCAATTTCATCATCGCCGAGCCCGGCGCATCCAGCCAGGACGTACTACGGCTCATCGAGGTGGTCCGCAGCCGCGTCGCCGACCGGCTCGCGGTCGATTTGGAGTTGGAGATTGAGATTTGGTAATTCGTCGAAGGCGAGCGGGGGGCGTTAGCCCCCTGTTGATACAGAGGAGACAGGAGACAGGAGACAGTGGGCGGGACGAAGGGCAGGTTTCCGATGCCTAACGCCTAACGCCTAACGCCTAACGCCTAACGCCTAACGCCTAACGCCTAACGCCTAACGCCTAACGCCTAACGCCTTATGCCGACCCATGACCAATGACCAGCTACGCGTCGCGGTTTTGGCAGGGGGCGATTCAGCGGAACGCGAGATCAGCCTGGCGAGCGGGCGGCGGGTGCTGGACGCGCTTTCCCAGCGCGGGCACGACGTCGAGTGGTTCGATCCGGCGCGACGCGACTTGGCGAGGATTCCCTGGGGCCACTTCGACCTGGCTTTCATCGCCCTGCACGGAGGGGCGGGCGAAGACGGACGCGTGCAGGCCCGATTGGAAGCTTGGGGCGTACCCTTCACCGGCAGTGGCTCACTCGCCGCGAGTAGGGCCATGAGCAAGACGGCCGCCAAGGCGCGCCTGCGCGCCGCCGGAGTGCCGACGTTGCCTTGCGTACGTTTCGAGGCCGACGACCCACTGGCTGACATCGTGGTCCGTGTCGCGGAGATGGGTTATCCGGCGGTCGTCAAGCCCGACGCGCAAGGGTCGAGCCTGGGTGTCGGCTTCGCCGGGGACGCCGGCGAGTTGGCCGCCCGCCTCGCTGCCGCCCGACGTTATGGCGCACTGACGTTGGCCGAACCTTGGATCGACGGCCGCGAATTCACGGTCGCCATGTTGGGCCACGAGCCGTTGCCGATTTTGGAAATTGTCACGCCGCGCGGGCTGTTCGATTTCGAGGCCAAGTACCGGAGCACGGCCACCGAATACCGCTTCGATACCGGCTTGCCGCCGGAAATCGCCGATCGGGTGCGAAGCGCCGCGTCGGCGGCCGTCGCGGCGCTGGGTACGGAGGGCTTGGCGCGGGTCGATCTGATGTTGTCGCGCGCGGGCGACCCCTGGGTGTTGGAGGTCAACACCGTGCCGGGAATGACCGACCATAGCCTGGCTCCCCTGGCCGCCGAGCGTGCCGGGCTGGCCTTTTCCGAAGTGTGCGACTGGATGCTGCAGGATGCGCTACGTCGCGGCCGTCACACGCCGGTGTCGGCCGTGCCGGGTTAGTGTGACGGCGGTCTGCGCTCGTTACCCAGTGACCAGTAGAAGTAACACGGAGCGAACATGCCCAACGCCAAATCACGGATCGAGAACAAATCAGGCCTCGAAAAATCCAATGCCGCCGGTCGAGCCGCGCCGGCCAAAGCGGCCAAGGTGGCGCGGAGACGGGCGCGCGGGCTGCTGCTGGCGACGTTGGCGGCCGGGTTGCTGGGTGCCGCCGGTTATGCGATCTGGCAATCGGTTCGCGAACACGTCTATCAGTCGTCGCACTATCACCTCTCGCTCGACGACATCTTCGTGACGCCCCAGCCCGAGTGGATTCGCGCCGACATCAAATCCGAGGTCGTCCGCGATGCCAGCGTCGCCGGTCCCCTCTCGCTGCTCGACCAGCGGCTGCTGGAACGCTTACGGGAGGCGTTTGCTCTTCACCCGTGGGTGGCCCAGGTCGAGCGGGTGTCGAAACGCAGTCCCGCGCGGGTTGAGGTCGATCTCATTTATCGTCGCCCCGTCTGCATGGTGCAGGTGCCCGGCGGGCTGTTCCCGGTCGACGTCGAAGGGGTGTTGCTCCTGACCGCCGACTTTTCGCCGCTGGAAGCGAGCCGGTATCCGCGCCTTTCGGGGATTCCCCTCTCGACGGCGCCGCCTCCCGGCGTTCGCTGGCCGGACGAGCGGGTGCTGGGCGGCGCCGAGATTGCCGCCGCCTTGCGCGACGTGTGGCACGAAATGGAAATGCACCATATCCAGCTCACCTTGACCTCGGCCGACGACGGCGGCGGCGGGCCGGAATACGAGATCATGACACGTCATGGCACGCGCATCGTCTGGGGACCAGCCCCCGGCGGCGACGCCCCCGGCCGCGCCGCCGCCGCCGACAAAGTCGCGCGGCTCAAGCGCTTCTTCGCCGACCGCGGCACGCTCGAAGGGGCGCGCGGCTCGCAAGATGTCGACCTGCGCCACGGAGCCGAAGTGCGCGCCACGCCGCACACGGCCATGCAACCCGACGAAAAGGCGGATTTCTAACCCGGATTATTCATGGCTCCCCGTGCGCGTCGCGCAGTCCGCCGTCACACGAACCCGCGGCGCAAGCTCATCGGATCCCAGGGCGGCCCACGAATCGGAAGGGATCATTTTCGGAAAAAAGCACGCTCGTTGCGAAGCAACGAACGTGCAAAAAACAAAACGGCGGCGAAGCGAAAAAAAACGACTTCCGAATACCCCATGACGTCTGAGCGAGCCGCGAAAGCGGCATCTAATTGCCGGGTTGGTGTCGGAGCATGGGAACAAGTGGTTGCCGGCGCAAGGGGCAAGGTTTATCATCAAGGCGTTATCGCTACCCCGCCTGGCAAGAGAACCTCCCGCAACATGGAACGCCGCGTTTACAATTTTTCCCCTGGTCCGGCCGTGCTGCCGCTGAAGGTGCTGGAAGAGGCCCAGCGGAACCTGCTCGCCCTGCCGGGAATCGGCATCTCTCCGCTGGAAATCAGCCACCGCTCCGCTTGGTTTGAAGGTGTTCTCGCCGAAACCGAAGCCAATCTGCGGAAGCTGCTTGGCGTGCCCGACGACTACCGCATCGTCTTCCTGCAAGGCGGGTCGCGGTTGCAGTTCTCGATGCTGCCGATGAACCTGCTCGGTGGCGGCCGTGGCGCCGACTACATTGTCACCGGTTCCTGGAGCCAGATGGCGGCGCAGGACGCCGCCCGCGAGGGAAATGTCCGCGTGGTCTACGACGGCAAACCGTTCCAGTTCGACCGCCTGCCGCGGCCCGGCCAAATCGAGATCGACCCCCAGGCGGCCTACGCCTATTTCACCTCGAACGAAACCATCCAGGGCGTGCAATTTCTCGACGAACCGGCGGTTGGCGACGTTCCGTTGGTTTGCGACGCCTCGTCCGATTTTCTCTCCCGGCCGCTGCCGATCGAGCGTTACGAGCTGATTTACGCATGCGCCCAGAAGAACGCCGGACCTGCGGGCGTGACGATCGTCATCATGAGCGACGACTTGCTCGCGGGCATTGACGACGGGCCGCCGCCGATGCTCGATTACCGGACCTACGTGAAGGAAAAGTCGTTGCAGAACACGCCGCCGGTGTTCGCCATCTACCTGGTCAGCCTGATCACGCGCTGGCTGCTCGACGACGTCGGCGGCCTGGCGAAGATGCTCGAACGGAACCGCCGCAAAGCCAAGTTGCTGTACGACGCGATCGACGCCTGCCAGGACGTTTACCGCGGACATGCTCAGCCCGACAGCCGCTCGCTCATGAACGTCACGTTCCGCCTTCCGGATGACGAATCGCAGGCCCGCTTCTTGAACGGCGCCAAGGACCGCGGACTGGTCGAGTTGAAGGGACATCGTTCGGTGGGCGGCATCCGGGCCTCGATTTACAATGCGATGCCCCTCGAAGGGGTCCAGGCCCTGGCCGATTTCATGCGCGAGTTCGCCAAAACACAGTAGGTCAGGCTTTCAGCCTGACGCGGGTCATGCCAGCACCGCCCGCACGACCTGGCCGGCGACGTCGGTGAGCCGGAAGTCGCGCCCCTGGTAGCGATAGGTGAGCCGCTCGTGGTTGATCCCGAGCAGGTGCAGAATGGTGGCGTGCAAATCGTGTACGTGGACCAGGTCTTTGACGGCGTTGTAGCCCAGTTCGTCGGTTTCGCCGTACGCGATGCCCCCCTTGACGCCGCCGCCGGCCATCCAGAGCGAGAACCCCTTGATGTGGTGGTCGCGCCCGTCGCCCTGGGCCATCGGCGTGCGTCCGAACTCGCCGCCCCAGATGACCAGCGTGTCGTCGAGCATTCCGCGCCGCTTGAGGTCGAGGATCAAGGCCGCCGAAGCCTGATCGACCGTTTTGGCGGTGACCAGCATCCCGTTTTTGATGTTGCCGTGATGGTCCCACTCGCGATGGTACAGTTGGATGAAACGCACGCCCCGTTCGGCCAGCCGCCGGGCCAGAAGACAGTTCGAGGCGAACGAGCCGTCGCCGCCGGGTGTGCCATAGAGATCCAGAATGTGTTTGGGCTCTCCGGAAATGTCCATCAATTCCGGCACGCTGGCCTGCATCTTGAACGCCATTTCGTATTGCGCCACGCGCGTGGCGATTTCGGGGTCGTCGGCGGCCGCGCCGCGCAGTTGGTTCAGCGAGTTGACCGCGCCGACGACGTCGTTCTGCTGTTGGGCGTTCACGCCGCGCGGGCTGCCGACGTACAGCACGGGGTCGCCTTTCGAGTGGAACTCGACGCCCTGAAACCGGCTGGGCAGAAAGCCGCTGTGCCACTGCCGCGCCGCGATGGGCTGGGCCTGGCCGCCCGTGCCGACCGACGTGAGCACGACGAAACCCGGCAGGTTGTCGCACTCGCTGCCCAGCCCGTACAACAGCCACGAACCCATCGCCGGCCGGCCCGAGATCGTCGTGCCCGTGTTCATGAACGTGTGGGCCGGGTCGTGATTGATGGCCTCCGTGCGCATCGAACGGATGATGCACAAATCGTCCGCGACCGAACCGAGATGCGGAAAGATTGCGCACATCTCCTGGCCGCTCTCGCCGAACTTCTTGAAGGGGTGCTGCGGCGCGAAGCAGGTCAGCTTTTTCCCTTGCAATTGGGCGATCGGCTGTCCCTTCGTGTACGACTCGGGCATGGGTTGGCCGTGCAACTCGGCCAGCTTGGGCTTGTAATCGAGCGTCTCCAGGTGCGTCGGGCCGCCGGCCATGCAGAGGAAAATGACTCGCTTCGCCTTGGGCGAACCGGCGAGCGGGTTGACGACGCCTCCGCCGGCCAACGAATTGGCGCCCGCCGCCGCTTCGGCGAAGCTGCCGCGTAAGACGGCCGCCATCGCGGCGGACCCGATGCCGACTGTGGTTTGGTTCAGGAACGCGCGGCGGCTGACGAGGCGGAGGAGTTGGTTATGGGTCATGGTTGGAAGGCGTTAGGGTGGCGAGCGGGGGGCGTTAGCCCCCTGTTTGTTCGGCGTTGGGCGTTCAGGGGCGAGCGGGGGGCGTTAGCCGCGTTAGCCCCCTGTTTGTTCGGCGTTCGGATTCAGGGGCGAGCGGGGGGCGTTAGCCCCCTGTTTGTTCGGCGTTCGGATTCAGGGGCGAGCGGGGGGCGTTAGCCCCCTGTTTGTTCGTCGTTCGGATTCAGGGGCGAGCGGGGGGCGTTAGCCCCTGTTGGTTAGGCGTTAGGCGTTAGGGAGGCGAGCGGGGGGCGTTAGCCCTTAGGTTTACCCACATCTGGAAAAAGGATCCTTGAGGCCAAAAACGCGTAAATATGCATGGGACGAGGCAGAGTTTGAGTTACGACTTCGGATCCCTATTTTGTCCAAACGATGACCC
>DATKSN010000065.1:0-24892 GCA_035531595.1 Pirellulales bacterium
AGAATCCCACGCCCGAAACTGCTTGCCGTGATCGTCCATGATCCGTCTCCCATCGGGAAAAATCCATTTTCCTCCGCACCCCACGCAGTATCCCCATTCTCCCAATTCCGGTACAGGTCAATCTCGGACAGACTCCTAGCGCGGCGTGAAATCCCTCAGCCACTGCTCGTCCCACAAGCTTGGGAAGGCGTGAGGCTGGTAGGGATGCTGAGTGATCGCGTCCTCATCGAGTTCCAGGCCCAGCCCCGGCGCGTCGGACAAGGTGAACTCGCCGCGGGCCAATGGGTTCCAACCCCTTACCAGGTCGTTGCGCCAGGCGACGTCGAACTCGGCGAAGGCTTCCTGGATCAGGAAGTTCGGCGTGCTGACGTCGAAGTGCAAGGCGGCCGCCAGGGCCACGGGACCGATCGAGCAGTGCGGCGCCACCTGGATGTCCTGCGCCGCGGCCATCGCGGCGATCTTCTTGGCCGCCAGCAGGCCGCCGCAGTGCGCGATGTCGGGCTGCACCACGTCGGCCGCCCGCAATGCCGCCAGCTTGAAGAAATCGGCCAGCGTATAGAGCCGTTCGCCCGATGATACACGGCAGGTCGTCCGCCGCTTGACCTCGGCCAGCAAGTCCAGGCATTCCGGCGCCACCGGCTCTTCGCACCACTCGGGCTTGAACGGCGCCAAGTCGTTCATCATCTCGATGGCCGCCGTCGCGCCCAGCCGGCCGTGGAACTCGATCATCAGCCCCACCCTGGGGCCGACCGCCCCGCGCACCGCCGCCACGATGTCGACCGCCGCCTCGCGCCCGTCGGCTGAAAGCGTCTTCCAGGCGGTGCCGAACGGGTCGAACTTCATCGCCGTGTAGCCGCGGCCGGCGACGTCTTTGGCGCGCTCGGCGTACTCACGCGGCGTCGCGGCGCCTCCATACCAGCCGTTGGCATAGGCCGGCAGCGTGCGATGGCAACGGCCGCCCAGCAACTTGTAAACCGGCTGTCCGCAGGCCTTGCCGATCAGATCCCAGAGCGCGATTTCGACGCCGCTGATCGCCGTCATCACGGTTGAACCGCCCTGGTACTGGTCGCGCATCATGCCCCCCACAATCTCCTCGACGTCAAACGCCTCGCGGCCGAGCACGCGGCGTTCGACCCATTCGTGGGCCAGGGTCTCGACCGTCCGCTCTTGCCATTCCAACGACGCTTCGCCGAGGCCGGTTGCTCCGGTATCGGTGGTGAGCCGCAGGAACAGGTAGTTGCGCAGCCCGGCGTTGGCCAGGAAGGTTTCGAAGCGGGTGATACGCATGGGAATTCCTCACGGGACTTTTCAAGGACAGTCTAGAGCATGTCCAGCGGGTCGATGTCGACGATCCATTGCACGCCGGAGGGCGGCTTGAGCTCGCTGGTGGTTTCGCGAACGGCGGCCCGGACCCGTTCGGCAAGCGGGCTCTGGATTTGCAGTTGAAAGCGATGCAGGCCGCGCAGCTTGGCGATGGGGGCCGGCGCCGGCCCGAGCAGACGCGCCTGGGCCTCGTGCCGGGCCAAAGCGGCGGCGAGCCGCTCGGCGAGCTGCGCGGCGAACTCACGCGCCACGACTTCCGCCGGCCCGCGCACCACGAGCCGCGCCATGGCGGCGAAGGGCGGATACATGAGCAGTTCGCGGCCGGGAAGCTCTTGCTCGGCGAACGTATGATAGTCGTGCCGCGCCGCGGCCTTGATCGCCGCGTGGTCGGGGCTGAACGTCTGCACCAGGACTCTTCCCCCCTTCGGCCCGCGCCCGGTTCGGCCGGCGACTTGAACCAGTAGTTGAAAGGTCCGCTCGGCGGCGCGAAAGTCGGGCAGGTGCAGCGCCGTGTCGGCATTGACGACGCCGACCAGCGTGACATTGGGAAAGTCGAGCCCCTTGGCGATCATCTGCGTCCCCAGCAGGATGCGGGTCTCGCCCTCGCGAAACGAATCCAAGGCCCGCTCGTGGCTGCCGCGCGCGCTCATGGTGTCGGTGTCCATCCGCAGCGCGCGGTGGTCGGGAAAACGCGCCCGCACTTCGGCCTCCAGCCGTTGCGTTCCCAGGCCGCTGTAACGAATGCCGGTGAATCCGCAGTCGGGGCACCTGGCCGGGGCGGGCACCTCATAGTCGCAATAATGGCACAAGGCGATCGCGGCCTGCCGGTGGTGCGTGAGCGCGATGTCGCAGTGCGGGCAACGGACGACCACCCCGCAGGCGCTACACTGGATGTGCGTCGAGAAGCCGCGGCGGTTCAGGAGCAAGATCACCTGGCCACCGGCGTCGAGCGCTTCCCGCATCGCCGCGTGCAGCGGGCGGCTGATGGCGCCCGTATGGGTCTTGTCGCGGGTTTCGTTGCGCAAATCGACGGTGACGACCGCCGGCAAGGGGCGGTCGAGTACGCGACGCGGCATGCTCACCAACTGGTAAGCGCCCTGGCGCGCCTGGTGCCAGCTTTCGAGCGAAGGGGTCGCCGAACCGAGCACCAGCGGCACGCCCTCGGCGCGGGCCCTTTCGAGGGCCACGTCGCGCGCGTGATAGCGAGGGGCGCTGTCTTGTTTGAAACTCGCTTCGTGCTCCTCGTCGAGCACGATCAACCCCAGGTCCGGCGTGGGGGCGAAGACGGCGCTGCGAGCCCCCACGACGACCGACGCCTCGCCCTTGGCGATCCGCCGCCACGCGGCGTGCCGCTCGGCGTCGCTCAGGTGACTGTGCAGCACGGCCACGGAGTCGAAACGCGCCAGGAACCGCTGCCGGGCCTGGGGCGTGAGGCTGATCTCTGGCACCAGGACCATCGCCTGCCGGCGATAACCGACCACCTCCTGGATCGCGCGAATATAGACCTCGGTCTTGCCACTACCGGTGATGCCGTGCAGCAGAATCGTCTCGTGGCGGCGGGCCACGAGCGCCGCGAGAATGCACTTCAATGCGGTCGCTTGGTCGGCGTTGAGCGTCAGATCGCGCTGGCGGTCCGCCGAGGGCGCGACGTCGGTATTCCGAGGCAGCCGTCGCGTCGCCGAGGCGATCAGTCCCTTGCGGCGCAGTTCGCCGATCGGGGCTTGCGTGCAGCCGGCGCCCTGGGCCAACTGGGCCGGCGTCAGAGGTTCTGCGGAGGCCGCGAGGAATCGCAAGATTTCGGCCTGTTTCTTGGGCAATTCGAGTTGCGTGAGCCGGGCCGCCACCTGCGTCGAAACCGATAACAAGGTCGTCAGCCGCGTGCCGGCCTGCCCGCGCACGCCGGAGGGGACCACCGCTTCCAACACCTGGCCCAACGGGCATAGGTAGCGGTCGGCGATCCACTCGGTCAGCTTCAGCATTGAAGGCGTGAGCAGGCACTCCTCGTCGATCACCGCGGCCAACGGTTTGAGCCGCCGCGCGCCCGCCGCGCGGTATTCAAGGCGCACGCAGTAGCCCACCGCCGTCCGGTCGCCTTGGCCCAACGACACGCGCACACGGCGGCCGACGGCCAGCCGCCGGCGCAAGGCGTCGGGCACGAGGTAGTCGAGTTCTCGCGGCGGACCCTTCGGCACCACCACCGCGGCGATCCACTGCCGCTCGACGTCGTCGAGCTCCCAGCGGGGCGGCTCGGCGTCGAAAAGGTTTTGCTGCTTCGTGTCGCGCATTGTTTCGAGACGCTCGCGGGCTGCACGGCCCGCCGCCCGACCGGTCTCGTCGGTCGCTTGTTCTCCACCTGGAATCGGATCAACTACTCTAAGTGTTGGGGTAGAAATGTGCAAGCGGCGTCGCGAGGCCGCCGGATCAAGGCGATTGACGGGCCGTTTTGCGGATGCTCAAATGCAACATGATTTTTCGGAGACTCGCGACCGATGCGTTTGGGATTGTTCGGCGGAACTTTCGACCCGGTCCACTATGGCCATTTGCTGTTGGCCGAGTCGTGCCGCGAGGCATGCCGGCTCGATGCCGTCTGGTTCGTGCCGGCCGCGCGCCCGCCGCACAAGCGGCAGCACGCATTGACGCCCGCCCGGCAACGGATTGAAATGCTGGAGTTGGCCCTCGGCGGAAACGAAACGTGTACGGTTTCGCAGTTGGAAATCGAGCGCGGCGGGCTGAGCTACACGGTTGATACCCTGGCCGCGCTGCGGGCCGAGCAGCCCCAGCGCGAGCTGTTCTTCTTGCTGGGCGCCGACATGCTCGCCGATCTGCCGCATTGGCGCGAACCGGAGCGGATTTGCGAACTGGCGCTGCCGGTGGTGGTGCGCCGCGGCGCCGACGAGCCCGACTTCGCCTGCCTGGCGCCCTTCGTTTCGCCCGCCCGGTTGGCGGAAATACGTCAAGCGCTCGTGCCGATGCCGAGGATCGAGCTTTCGAGCCGCGATCTCCGCCGCCGCGCGCGCGCGGGCTTGAGCATTCGTTATCAAACGCCGCGGGCCGTCGAAAAGTACATCGAGACGAACCGCTTGTACCAGCCCCCCACGGCGGCGGACGCCGGATGAACCCGGCACATCCTGTCGGTATCAAGTCAAGACCGACCGTGTCCCGCTACGCCCGCCGCGGCGGCAGCGATAGCGGACGTCTGGTCGGGAATTCGACCACTTGCTATACTGGGAGGAATGTATGACCGCTCTTCGGAGAAACCCACATGTCCGAAGCCATCAAGACCGAACACCCGCACATCGTCCGGCTCGAAGGCGTCTGCGGTGGCGAACTGTTGATCGACGGACTGCGGGTGACCGTCCGTCATGTGGTTGCACTGCATCAGCGCGGCGAAACGGTCCTCGACATCATCGGGGCCCTGGGCATTACCGAGGCCCAAGTTGTCCACGCACTCAGTTACTTCTTCGATCATCGCGACGAAATCCTGGCGTTGATCGCCCAGGAAGAGCAAGCTCATGCCCGATTCACCCGGCCTTGAAGCGCTCTTCATCCGGCTCTATTTCGACCGCCATATCATGACCCGGCTGGCCACCGATTTGCGTAGCCGCCAGGCAGGCGGGACGCCTACACCACAATACCAGGAAACAGACTAGCCACGGCGAGCTCCTCGGCAGCCTTTCCGCAACGCGGGCTTCGCCGCAATCAAGTCGTCCATCGGGCGACTTTAGAGGTATCGCTCGAGCAACCGCCGGCTGGCGACGTCGAGCGCGGCGACGACGGGCACCAGGTAGCGAGTGCCGTGGGCGTCGACGATCGTCGCTCCTTGCCGGCCTAGACGACGTACATCCTCGTCATTGGCCAAGGTAAACCGGGTGGCGCCGCGATCCGTCAACACGTCCCAGTCCGACGGCTCCGATTCGGACGACACGCTGACGATCCGTTCGACCACCGGCACGAAATCGCGGCGCGCCAGATCCTCGTCCAACACCGCGCGGACCTGTCGCGGCAATTCGGCCAGGTCGTCGATGAACGCCAACTCCCCTCCCTGCGCATCGCAAATCGACACCCAGCGAGTCGAACCGGAAATCGGAAACGCGCGGATCGGCTCGACCCCCACATGGCGCCGGCCCTCGGCGTCGATCAAGATCAGGCGTCCGCGCGGATCGTGCGCAAGGCCGAAAGCGCCGGGCAGCAGCGGCTCGCGGGAGGTCATAGGTCGTGGGTCATTGGTCATTCAACTTCCCCGGCCCATCTCCGCCAATTCCACCTGCGCCTTATGCAAGCGGCTGTAGGCGCCGTCCTGGCTGAGCAGCGCGTCGTGTTGACCGATCTCGACGATCCGGCCGCGCTGGAGAACCACGATCCGATCGGCCCGGCGGAGCGTGCTCAGGCGGTGGGCGATGGCGATCGTCGTCCGGCCGCGGATCAGATTGTCCAGGGCCAGTTGGATTTCACGTTCGGTTTCGGTATCGACGGCCGAGGTGGCCTCGTCGAGGATCAGAATCCGCGGGTCGATCAAGAGCGCCCGGGCGATCGAGACCCGTTGACGCTCGCCGCCCGACAGCCGTTGGCCGCGTTCGCCGACCAGCGAATCGTAGCCGTCGGGCAAGCGCAAGATGAATTCATGGGCGCGTGCCGCTCGGGCCGCGGCGATGATCTCTCGCGGCGTGGCTTCCGGCCGGCCGTAGGCGATGTTCTCGGCGATCGTGCCGTAAAACAAGAACGGTTCTTGCAAAACGATGCCGATGTTCCGGCGATACTCCTCAAGCGCATACGAGCGAATGTCCACTCCGTCGACGGCGATCGCTCCGGCGTTCACGTCGTAAAACCGGCAAACGAGGTTCACCAGCGTACTCTTGCCCGAACCGCTGGGCCCCACCAGGCCGATCATCTCGCCTGACTCGATCGCGAGGCGGATGTCGTCGAGCACGTCGCGGTTGCCGTAGCGGAAGCCCACCCCGCGAAACTCGATTTCGCCGTGGATGCGGCGCGGATGCACCGGCCGCGCCGGTTCGGCCACGCTCGGTACGCGGTCGAGAATCTCGAAGATGCGTTGCGTGCTCGCGGCCGCTCGCTGCACCGCCGCGACCATGCGGCTCATCGAATCGAGCCTCGAGTAGAAGCGGCTGATATAGGCGAAGAACATCGTCAACACGCCCACCGTGACCTGCCCCTGGAACACCCTCCAGGCGCCGAAGGCCCAAACCACCAACAGCCCGCACTCAGTCATGAACGTGACCATCGGACCGAAAAACGACCAGACCTTGTTCACCCGGTCGTTCACCGCCAACACCTGCTCGTTGCTCTGGCGGAAACGCTCGATCTCGCGATCTTCCTGGGCGAACGCCTTGACCACGCGAATGCCGGGGATGGCGTCGGCCAGCACGCTGGTCATTTGGCCCCACACCCGCACCCCTTCCAGAAAGCCACGCCGCAGCCGCTCGCGCACCCGGCCCACCAGCCAGCCGATGATCGGGAACGGCAGCAGCGTCGCCAGCGCCAACCAGGGATCGATCGCCAGCAAGATCGCGGCCGTCATCAGCATCATCAGCGAGTCGGTGCCGAAATCGAGCAGGTTCAGCGACAAGAAGTTGCAGATCCGGTCGGTGTCGCTGCTGACACGCGACATCAGGTCGCCGGTTCGCTTGCCGCCGAAGAATTCCAGCGAGAGCCGCTGCATGTGGGCGTAGGTCTCGTTGCGCAAGTCGGCACTGATCCGCTCGAAGACCCAGGCCAGCACGTAAGTCTTGGCCCAACTCAAGAGCCAAGCCAACACCGCCGCGCCGCCCAGGCCCGCCAGATACCAAGCGAGCAGATCGAAACGGGCGGGACCGCTGCCGTTTTGATACGGGATCAGCACCCGGTCCAACAGCGGCATCGTCAGGTACGGTGGCACGAGGCCGGCCGCGGTCGCCGCCAGGGTCAGTGCGAAGCCAAGCGCCGCCGCGCGGGCGCGGGGCCGTGCGAAGCGCGCCAGTCGAAACAACGAAGCGGCCGGCCGGCTTTCCTTGACCGGCCCACAGGTGGGACAGTCAACCTCGACCGGCGAAACCGCCCCGCCACAACTCGGGCAAAGCGGCTTGGCGCGATCCGTCAAAACATCGCCGTCGAGCCGCAACGGGTCGCCGCCGCCCAAGCCGCCGCCGCCCAAGCCGCCATGGCGCTGTCGCGCTTCAAATTCCTGAACCAGACGATCCGCGGCGCCGGCGCGCCCCAGGGTGTAACGCCAATGAGCCAAGCGCTCGTCGAGTGCCAGCAACTCCAAACAGCCGGCGCCATCATGGCGTCCGTTGACCAGCGCGGTCACGCTGTCGAGCGGCCAAGACGCCCATTGCCACCGGGTTTTGTCGCCTTTTTCGCTGGGCGGGGGTGACGTGGCCGGCCCGGCGCTGAGCAGACGCCGGTCGGTCAGGATGACCAAGCCCTTGTCGAACCTCAAACGGGTGTCGAGATCCGGCTCGAACCAGGCCTGTAAGGCTTCGCCGGGAGCCAGTTGAGCCCCCACCGACGCGCGCCAGCTTTCGGGCAGCCGCCCGCGAAGATCGGGTAAATCGTCCACAGGTGCTTGGCTCCCAACAGGTTGCGCGTGGACAGCTACGGGACCATGAATAATCCGGGCTAGGGATTCACTGGCACTGATTTTGCACGCCTGTGCTTGCGCTGTGTAACGCCACAGGCATTCTAGTCATTTAAGTTGGGCGAGACAAAGGCGTTTTGCGTTCCGTTGGCGAAAAATATCGTCGCCGTTTGACGACGGCGCCTATTTTAGTGTATGACACATGGTTTGTCCGCAATGCGTATTTTCAACTTTTTAACATATTTATCGTCGCCTTCAGACAGCGGCGCGCGTGGGAGTTGTCGCTCAATTCGGAGTAATCGGTTCCACCGGAGCGGCTGGCCTTCGGAGGCGGTGGATCATGCCGAGGCCGTGGGCCACCGATTAGTTTTGGAGAGATCGCTCGATTTCGATTACGCTCAAACCAAATGCCCGATCGTCACGTATTTTTCCTTGAGACGCCATTCCGCCGCATTCCGCGGCGCGCGGCGTCGGGGTGCGGAACACCCTGCTTGATTCAGTCATTACTAACCCGCCGCCGGGTGAGTGGAGAGGCATGATAATCCTGAAGGTTCTCGCATTGCGTGGTCCCAACGTCTGGGCCAATTTCCCCGTGCTCGAAGCCTGGGTCGAATTGGGCGAACTGCGGGATTCCCCCTCGGACCAATTGCCCGGTTTCAACGAGCGGTTGATGGCCTGGCTGCCGTCGATGATCGAGCACCGTTGCAGCATCGGCGAGCGCGGCGGCTTCTTCGAGCGCCTGCGCCGCGGCACGTATCAGGCCCACATTCTGGAACATGTGACGATCGAACTTCAAACGCTGGCCGGCACCGAGGTCGGATTCGGCCGCGCCCGCGAGACGGCGAAGGAAGGAACGTACAAGGTCGTCGTCGAGTACGAAGACGAATCGATCGCCCGCGCCTGCCTGGCCGAAGCCCACGAACTCTGCCTGGCGGCGGTTTACGACCGCACCTACGACATCGAGGCCGCCGTCTCGCGGCTGAGGGAACTGAACCAGGAAGTTCGTCTGGGACCGAGCACGCGCGCGATCGTCGACGCCGCCAAGGCCCGCGGAATTCCCTGGCGGCGCCTGAGCCGCGGCAGCCTGATTCAGTTCGGCCACGGCGCCAAACAGCGCCGCATTCTGGCCTCGGAGACCGACCGCACCGGCGCCATCGCCGAGAGCATCGCGCAAGACAAGGATCTCACCCGTTCGATGTTGCGCGCCGTCGGAGTGCCGGTGCCCACGGGCCGGCCCGTCGAGAGCGCCGACGATGCCTGGGAAGCGGCCCGAGAAATCGGCACGCCGGTGGTCGTCAAGCCGCAATTCGGCAATCAGGGTCGCGGCGTGGCCACTTGCCTGACGACGTGCGAGCAGGTGCATGCCGCTTACGAAGCCGCGCGGCGCGAAGGCTCGTCGATCGTCGTCGAGCGGCATCTGGCCGGCGCTGATTTCCGGCTACTGGTCGTGGGTCATCGACTGGTGGCCGCGGCCCGCCGCGAGCCGGCCCAGGTGGTGGGCGACGGTCGGCACACGGTCGCCGAGTTGGTCGACCAGATCAACGCGGATCCCCGGCGCGGCAACGATCATGCGACGCCGCTGTCGAAAATCCGGCTCGACCCGATCGCGATGGGTGTGCTGGCCGAGCAGGGTCTGGCGCCCACCCATGTGCCGCCCGCGGGCTGCAAAGTGCTGATCCGCCGCAACGGCAACCTCAGCACCGGTGGCTCGGCGACGGACGTGACCGACCTGGTTCACCCGGAAGTGGCGGCGCGGGCGGTCGAGGCGGCGCGCGTGGTCGGGCTGGACGTGGCCGGCGTCGACGTGATCGCGATGGACATCAGCCGTTCGCTCGAGGACCAAGGTGGCGGCGTGGTCGAGGTCAACGCGGCCCCGGGCCTGCGCATGCACGTCGAACCGTCGCTCGGCAAGCCGCGGCCGGTGGGCGAGGCGATCGTCGCCAGTCTGTTCGCCGAGGGGCGGACGGGACGGATTCCGATTGTCAGCATCACCGGCACCAACGGCAAGACGACCACCACGCGCTTCATCGCGCACTTGTTCCGCTCGCGGGGCCACACGGTCGGAATGACATCGACCGACGGCATTTTCATCGACGGCCGGCGCATCGACACGGGCGATTGCAGCGGCCCGCAGAGCGCGCGGGCCGTACTGCTGAACCCCAAGGTGGAGGCCGCCGTTCTTGAAACGGCCCGCGGCGGTATTCTGCGCGAAGGGCTGGGCTTCGATCGCTGCGACGTGGCCGTGGTCACGAACATCGCCGGCGGCGACCATCTCGGCACCGGGGGCATCGACACGCTCGAAGACCTGGCCAAGGTCAAGCGCGTGCCGGTCGAGGCCGTCTCATCTTGCGGAACGGCCGTGCTCAAGGCCGACGATCCGCTGGTGGCCCAGATGGCTTCACGCTGCCCCGGCTCGGTGATCTTCTTCGCCCGTTCGGCCGACGACCCGGTGATCGCCGCGCATCGCGCCGCGGGAAAACGGGCCGTCTTCGTCCGCGACGATACGATCGTCGCCGCCGAAGGCGATCATGAAACGCCGCTGGTTCCCTTGGCGCGCGTCCCGCTCACGCATGGCGGCCGGGTGGGCTTCCAAGTCGAAAACGCCTTGGCCACGGCCGCCGCCGGCTGGGCGGTGGGTTTCGCCTTCAGCGAGATCCAAAGCGGTATGGAGTCGTTCGCTTCCAAGCTCGACCAGGTGCCGGGCCGCTTCAACCTGCTGGAGATCGGTGACGCCGCCGTGATCGTCGATTACGGCCACAACAGCTCGGCGTTGGCGGCGCTGATCGAAGTCGTCGGGCAATTCCCCCACCCGAAGCGCTCGATCGTCTATTCCGCCGCCGGCGACCGCCGCGATTGCGACTTGATCGAGCAGGGCGAGATGTTGGGCGCCGCCTTCGACCGCGTCGTGTTGTACGAAGACCATTACCTGCGCGGCCGCGCCGACGGCGAGATCATGGCCCTTTTCCGCCAGGGGCTGATCGCCTCTCCGCGAACGGTGGAAGTGCTGGAAATTCGCGGAGCGCTGAAGGCCGTGGAGCAAGCGTTGGAACTGGTACGGCCGGGCGAACTGCTGGTGATCCAGGCCGACGTGATCGACGAAACGGTCGACTTCATCAAACGTTACGTCTCTCGGCGAGTGCCGGGCCGCGAGATCGACCTGGCCGAAGCGATCGAAGCCCTGCCCGCCGCCGGCGTCGGCGATGCCGGGCCGACCGCATCGCACGAATCGAAGCGCCGCCGCGCGGTACACCTGGTCAGTTGATGACTATTCCAACGTGGCGGAACTCATAAGAGTTCCGGCGGTGCCCCCGTCGTGGAGTGGCCGCAACGATCCTAGCCTTGAAGCGAATCGTTGGTTAAAGTACAGTGCGGGCGCAAGTTTCGGCGGTGGTTCTCGATGCTCGATTTCCTTCCCAGATACCTCGGCATCACGATACCCATCATCCTGACCGGCATGGGCTTGCCGGTGCCCGAGGAAATCCTGGTCATTGCGGCGGGTATTGCCAGTAACGCCGGCACCTTCGAGCCCTTGACCGCGTTGGCGGCCTGCCTCGTGGGCGCCGTGGCGGGAGACTGCGTCAGTTATACCATCGGCTACTATTTCGGCCGGGCGTTGTTACGCGACCGCCACTGGTTTTCACGCCTGCTCACCGTCGAGCGCGAGCAGAAGGTCGAAAAACTCTTCCAGCAACATGGTCTGAAGGCATTTCTCGGGGCCCGGTTCCTGATTGGACTGCGCTCGCCGATGTACATGACGGCGGGCATCTTGCGGATTTCGTTCCGTTGGTTCCTGCTGGTCGATGCCATTTCCGCGGCGCTGGTCGTGAGCCTGTTCTTCGGTTTGAGTTACGTCTTCGCCGAAAGCTTCAAACACCTGTGGGAGAGATTCCAAGGGGTGGAATTCGCGATCACCGTGGTTGTCGTATTGGTCGCCGCGTGCGCCGCGGGATACTTCTACTGGCGATGGCGCATTCAAAAAAAACCGAGCGGTGCCACTGACCTTGCCCAGGAGGGAACTTGCGCGACCGAGAGCGCGCATGCCGTGGTCCAAGATCCCCAGGCGAGCGGCGCCACTGAAACCGCGAACGGCGAAGCCAAGCCAACGGCCGTCGGCAAGACCGACGTCGAGGAGCCCAAGTCCGTCGCCTGATTCACATCGGGCCCTGGACACAAGCGGCCATCCAAGGCGTGACGCGCTCGATTTCGGCTTCCAACTCGTCGCAGGCCTCGCGCGCCCCGGACAGGTCGCGCCCCAAGGTCTCGACTCGCAAGGCCGCTTGGACCGCCGCGCCGACGCCAAGTTGCCCCATCGCGCCTTTGACCGTGTGCCCCAGGCGTTTCAGCCGTTCGCCGTCGCCGTCGGCCAAGGCCCGCTCCAGATCGTCCCTCCAGCGCGGCCATTCGTCGAGAAACAGCCCGATCAATTCCTGCAGCAACTCGCGGTCGCCGGCGAGCTTGTCGAGGGCCGTCGCCAGGTCGAGGCCGCTTGCCGCCGACGCGATCGCGGCGACCGACGCCTCGGCCCCGCGCTCGGCCGACACGGCCCGTTCGACCGCCTGGAACAACTCGCGAGCTTGCACCGGCTTGGCGATGTAGTCGTCCATGCCGGCCTCGAGACATCGCTCGCGGTCGCCCTTCATCGCATGGGCGGTCATGGCCACGATCGGCATGTGCCGGCCCGTGGTGCGCTCGCCCTGGCGAATCGCGGCGGTGGCCTCGAAACCGCTCATCTCGGGCATCTGCACGTCCATCAGCACCAGATCGAAGCGATCTCGTTCCAAGACCGCCAGCGCTTCGCGGCCGTTGCCGGCGATCGTCACCTGGTGGCCGCGCTTTTCGAGCAAGCGGACGACCAGCTTCTGGTTCACCGCGTTGTCCTCGGCCAAGAGCAACTTCAACACGCGTCCGAACTCCGGCGCGGCGGGACCGGCCACGGGCGCGGCCGTATCGTCGCGGCGCAGCGATACGCCCAGGCTGGTCATGATGGCGTCGAACAACTCCGACTGCTTGATCGGCTTCATCAGCGACGCGGCGATCCGCAGTTCCTCGGCGCGGGCGGCGCTCCCTTCGGCCGAGGAGAGCATGATGATCGTGGCGCCGGTGTATTCCTTGTGTTCCTGGATCCGCCGAACCAGGGTGAAACCGTCCATGCCCGGCATCATCGCATCGAGCAACACCAGGGCGTAGGGCTCGCCCGCGGCGAAGGCCCGTCGCATTTCGTCCAGGGCCGCTTGGCCGCTCGCCACGACGGTGGGCCGCATGTGCCAATGCGTGAGCATTTCCTCCAGAATCCGCCGGTTCGTGGCGTTGTCGTCGACGACCAGTACGGCCAGATCGTCGAGATGCCCCGGCCCGGCCGCCGTCGCCGGCGCCGTCCGGCCGCGGGCCAGCGCGAAGCGGGCGGTGAAATGGAACGTGCTCCCTTGGCCCACGGCGCTTTCGACCCAGATGCGGCCCCCCATCAACTCGACCAGGCGCGTCGAAATCGCCAGCCCCAGGCCGGTGCCGCCGTACTTGCGGGTCGTCGAGCCGTCGGCCTGGACGAACGGCGCGAAGACCGCCGCTTGTTTCTCCGGCGGGATGCCGATGCCCGTGTCGCAGACCGCGAAGTGCAGCGTGGCCTCCTGGTCGCTGAGCGACGCAAGCTCGACCCGCGCCACCACCTCCCCGGCGTCGGTGAACTTGATCGCGTTTCCCGCCAGGTTCACGATGATCTGCCGCAGCCGCCCCGGGTCGCCCGCCAACTCGTCCGGCACTTCGGCCGGCACATGGCAGGCCAACTCCAGCCCCTTCTTGTGGGCCCGCAAGGCCAACGTCTTCATCGTGTCGCCCAGACTGTCGCGCAGGCGGAAGGCCACTTCGTCGAGGTCGAATTGCCCCGCCTCGATCTTCGAAAAATCGAGGATGTCGTTGATCACATCCAAGAGCGCGTCCGCCGACGACTTGACCATGTTCAGGAACTCACGCTGCTCGGGCGCCAGTTCGGTGTCGAGCGCCAACTCCGTCATGCCGATGATGCCATTCATGGGCGTGCGAATTTCGTGGCTGACGTTGGCAAGGAATTCGCTTTTGGAACGGTTGGCGGCTTCGGCCGCTTCCTTGGCCCGCTCGAGCGCTTCGTGGGCCTGCTTGCGGACGGTAATGTCTTCGGAAATCCCCACCAGATGGGTCGGCCGGCCCTGCTCGTCCAAGATCGGAATTTTGCGGGTGTGCAGCACGCGCCGCCCGTGTCGCGTTTCGATCACTTCCTCTGGAACGTCGACGAGTTGCCGCCCTTCGAGCACCACGCGGTCCTTGGCGATGAAGAAGTCCGCTTCCTCCTTGGGAAACAAGTCGTAGTCGCTCTTGCCCAGAAGCTGGTCGCGCGAGTAGCCCAGAAGCTCCTCACCGGCCTTGTTGAGCCGCTCGATCCGCAGGTGCTCCGCATCTTTGACGAAGAGCATGATCGGCAGGTTCTCGATGACCGAGTCGAGGAAGCGGGTCACCCGCTGGAGATTTTCCTCGACCTGATTACGGTCGCCTGCGTCGCCCCGGTCGCCGTCGGCGCCGAGCGCCGGATTGGCCGCCGGCTGAGGCGTCATGTCGCGCAGCAGCAGGGTGAACAGCCGCCTGCCGCCCAGCGACATTTCGCCGACGGCCATTTCCAGCGGCAAGGGCGTGCCGTCTTTGCGGCGACCGTCGAGCCGACGGTGGCCGAGGCGGCCGTCGCGCGTGCCAAGGTACGGGAGCAGCCGGTCATCGAAGCGATCGCTTGCCAACACCGGTAGCAGCAGCGACAGGGCGCGTCCGGCGAGATCATCGGCCGCATACTCGAACATCCGCGCCGCCGCGGGGTTGAGCGATTCGATCGTTCCACGATCGTCGACCGTCAGGATCCCATCGACCGGGTCTCCACCGGTTCGCGCCGCTTCGCCGCCGCGCGATGACTGGCCATCCGTCCGCATGTCAACCTCCCATGTGAACCGGCCTCAGTGGGCCGGCAACCCCTGTATGGTAACGTGTTCCGCGGGTGGTTGGCAAAGGAATTCAGGCGGTAACCGGTCTCGCGGCTAACCATCGACGTCAACGGCAGCAAGCTCACCGTCGCGCCCTTGCCGGCCGTGACGGTCATCGGTGGCGGCACCTTCATGCTGTGTTGGCTGGTCCGCCACGACGGGGATCGTGCGACGAGGCGATGGCGAACCGCCCCGTTCACGGGGCATCCCGCGTAGCGGTCGTAGGCCCGGCATTCATGCCGGGTACAATGTCGCCCAAGCCCAATGTCCAGACTACACGCGGGCAAGAATGACACAATGACGCGCACGTCGTAGGTCAGGCTTTCCAGCCTGACGGAACCACCCGGCGTGCAGTATAGATCGAATCGGCCCGGCGTTGCGCACTTCAACGACCCCACCCCGCTCGTCGGGGTCGGTGAAGCAGATGGCGTGCTACAGCCGTGATGAAACGCGAATGTCTCATCGTGGGCCGCTCGCAGTATAGATCATTCATCGCCCGCTTCGCTCTCTTCCTGCGCGCTTTGGCCTGCTGGGCCGGGCCCTTGGAGTCCAAAGCGACGAAGGAATGAAGGGGGGAGCCACGGGTATTGCGCCGGCAGCCAGATAGGGTGCCGATCAGGACTTGCGTCGTAATCATACGGAGGCATTAGTTCAAAGTACCGATGGGCTTCCCCGGATCTTGTGTCGATTACGATTCCAGGGTTGGATTGCCGCAACATTTGTAACGCCCGGCGGAAACCTTCGACCTCGCTCTCCAATACGAATAATTCATCGCCATCATCGAGCGCCAGCGGGGCCAGCCGGGCGGATTTGTCGTAAGAGCGGTACATGTGTAACGCCTTGAGATGCCTGAGCGCGAGCAACGATTCAATCCCCGCCGCCGATACCATGTTGTCGTCGATCTCCAGATCTTCAAGGGATTGCAACGACGCCAATTCCGCCAAGCCCTCGTCGGTGACGTCCGTATAACTAAGGTCGAGCGACTTCAAGCAATGAAGGCCCGCAAGGTGGCGAAGGTCACGGTCGCCGACTTCCGAGTTCGACAAGTCGATGGCTTCGAGCCGCGGCAACGCCGGCAGGTGGGCGAGCAGGGGGGGCGCGTGATTCGTCTCAGGTTCTTCTGCCCCTGGTTCGTCATCGTCGCAATAGATCCTGCACAACCTGAGTGATTTCAGGTTCGTCAGGGCGACCAGGTTCCCCAGGCTCTCGCCAGCGATGACCGCCCCCTCCCAGCTCAGTGATTTCAGGTTCGTCAGGCCGGCCAGGCACTCCAAATCCTCGCCGGAAATCTTCATATTTCCCAAGTGGAGCACTTCAAGCTGATTCAGTTTGCCGATGTCCGCGAGGCATTCATGCGGAATTGGTTCGTCGTGGAACTTTAGCCGAGTTTCCTGTTGGATACCCAACGATCGCAGTTGCCGCATGTCGGCGAGCGCGGCGGCCATGCGGGGAGTCAGTTGCTCAACATTAATTTCGAGGTATTGCAGGCGGGGCAATCCTCGCAGTTCCACCACAAACTCTTCAGCGAGCGTATGGCCGGCAGTCATCTGCATTTCCACACCGATGATACGTCGGCGAAAACGATCGGCCACGACGAAATCGAGCCATTTCGGTCCGCGGCGTTCCACGAGAACGTCTCCTCCTTCCTCTTTAACCGCGGCGATGATCGAGTCCTGCAGGTTGGCCCGATTGCGTACCGCGGCGCACCACGCGCAGCACACAGCCAGCAGCCCAACCGCGGCCAGCATCGTCCGCAAGCTCCAACGCAACGGGGGCCGATGGCGACGCAGGAGCCATTCGCAGGCGCCCCCCACTGCGGCTAACATGGCGAGCCACATCGCCAGATTGCCGGCAAGCCGGCTCGCGCTATAGTCCCAACTGACGATGCCACCTGGACCCGGGCTGAAGAAGAGGTTGTGCCAGTGCCAGATCAACGGCCAGCCGTACGTTCCCTTGTACATGTATCCCTTCGGCGGGGATTCATTGGCGGGCACGATTTCAGAACTCAAATTGGCGAGCACGGTGGGCGCCGCGACGACGATCAACACGATGAGCGTCAAGATTCGCGGTCGATAGCGTGAGAATGCTCCGGCCTTCGGACGCATGATCGTTCCCTCGCCCGCTCGCGGTGCCACGAATCGTACCTCGTACCGCAACCGATTATAACGCGCCGAAGGCCCCGCGCCACCAACCGCTTTGTAGTTCATCCGGCGGAAGCGTATATTGTTACCGAACCACCGGGCACGGACGGCGGCTGGGGAAAATCGGGCTCAGCCGAAGCTGGCAAGAAACTCGATCACTTGGCCTTTCTTCCCCGCGAAAACGCGATCTTCGTGCAAGGCGAAGAAAGGGACCGCGGAGCCGCCGATCACTCCGCGCTGCGCGTCGAACGTGTGGTCGGGTTGATCCGCTTCGACACCAAAGTCCGCGGCCGCGCGCCGCCCGGCAGGGCCGAGGCGCATGTGTGAGCGGATCGCGAAGCGGCGCGTGCAACAAGGCAACAAGGCATACCGCTTTGCTTCCCAACCAGTTTTATCTAGAATATACTCAAGTTGGATTCGAGCGGATGAAAGTCATCGGCTGGCCATCACAATCAAATTCTCTTTTGCGGAGGAATCCAGCGCCATGCGTCGTTTATATCAGTCGATTGCAAGCAGCCGCAATTCCATACGAGTCGCGGTACTGAGTCTTGTCGGCATGGCGGCGATGTCCGCGTCCACTTTCGCATTTGCCGCGGATTCCGCACATGCCGCGGAACCGTACCCGGACACCGAGCCGCTGACGATCGAAGGCGACCTGGCCGACTTGATGGTCCAGGGAATCGACAAGTTCCTGCTGGGGCAGATTGAAGCCGCAAAGGCGGATCGCGAGAAACATTGGAACCGCGATTTCTCGTCGGCCGAAAAGTACAACGAGTCGGTCGCGCCCAACCGCGCACGGCTGGCCAAGATCATCGGCGCCTTCGACCCGCGCGAGAAGTGCGACGCGCTGGAACTCGTGGGCACGACAAGCCAGCCCGCCCTGATCGGCCGCGGCGAAGGGTATGAGGTCTACGCGGTTCGCTGGCCCGTTTTAGCGGGCATGACGGGCGAGGGATTGCTGCTGAAACCCAATCGCAAAAAGCCGTGGGCCAACGTGGTGGCGATTCCCGATGCCGACCAGACGCCCGAAATGCTGGTCGGACTGGTGCCCGGCGTTGAGCCGGCGGCGCAGTTCGCCAGGCGGCTGGCCGAGAGCGGCTGCCGCGTCGTGGTGCCCATGCTCATCGACCGGGCCGATACCTTCTCGATGACCGTCAACGGCGAGCGGCGATTGAACCAGCCGCACCGCGAGTTCATCTACCGACAGGCCTTCGAGATGGGGCGGCACATCATCGGCTATGAAGTGCAAAAGGTCTTGGCTTTGGTCGATTACTTCACCGCCGAGGCGGCCAACGACGCCCCCAAGATTGGCGTGATGGGCTATGCCGAGGGCGGATTGCTGGCCCTCTACGCCGGCGCGCTCGACACGCGGATCCGCGCCACTTGCGTAAGCGGCTATTTTGGTCCGCGTGAAAACGTCTGGGAAGAGCCGATCTACCGCAACGTGTTCGCCCTGCTGCACGAGTTCGGCGACGCCGAGTTGGCCAGCCTGATCGCGCCGCGGGCATGGGTCGTCGAGGCCTGCCGCGTGCCGGAAGTTAATGGTCCCCCAGCGCCTCACGACGGGCGCTCGGGCGGCGCCGCTCCAGGCAAGCTAACCACGCCCAAGTTCGCGGACGTCGAAGCCGAGTTCAATCGCGCCGCGAAGTGGGTGTCACAACTCGGCGACACTTCAAAACTCGGCGACACTCGCGCCACGCTCTTGGCGAACCTGGATACGGACAACGGTTTACCGGGTGGCGAGATGGTCCTGACGGAATTCCTCTCACGGTTGGGGGCGGGCGCCTTGTCCGCGGCAGCCGCCTCGCCCTCGTACGACCGGCCGGGCTTCGATCCCCAGGTCCGTCTCAAGCGGCAGATCGACGAAATGACCGAGTTCACGCAGGCCCTGATGCGCGAAAGCGAATACACGCGCAAGAAATACTGGGAGCGGGCCGACCGCGGCAGCCGCTCCGTCGAAAAGTGGCGGGAAACCTCCGAGCCGTACCGCAAGTTGTTCCACGACGAGGTGATTGGCCGCTTCGATCTGCCGCTATCGGAACCGAACGTCCGCAGCCGCAAGGTCTACGACGAGGCCAAGTTTACCGGCTACGACGTCGTGCTCGACGTCTTTCCCGACGTGTTCGCGTACGGCATTTTGCTGGTACCCAAGGAAGTCAAGCCCGGCGAAAGGCGGCCGGTGGTCGTCTGCCAGCACGGGCTGGAGGGGCGGCCCCAGGACGTGGCCGACCCCAAGGTGAATAGCCCCTATTACCACCAGTTCGCCATTCGGCTGGCCGAACGCGGCTTCATCACGTTCTCGCCCCAGAACCCGTACATCTTCACCGACCGCTTCCGCACCCTGCAACGGAAGAGCAACCCGATCAAGAAGACCCTTTTCTCGACGATCGTGCCGCAGCATCAGCAGATCGTCGATTGGCTCGCCTCGCTAGCGATCGTCGATCCCGAGCGGATCGGCTTTTACGGACTGTCGTACGGCGGCAAATCGGCGATGCGAATTCCCGCGCTGGTCAAGAACTATTGTCTTTCGATCTGCTCGGCCGACTTCAACGAATGGATCTGGAAGAACACCTCGACGCGCTCCGGCTACAGCTACATCGGGACGGGCGAATACGAGATCTTCGAGTTCGACCTGGGCAACACGTTCAACTACGCCGAAATGGCCGGGCTGATCGCGCCGCGGCCGTTCATGGTCGAACGCGGCCACCGCGACGGCGTGGCGCCCGACGAATGGGTGGCCTACGAGTTCGCCAAGGTCCGCTTGCTCTATGTCGACCTCAAGATCGCCGATCGCGCCACCATCGAATTCTTCGATGGCCCGCACGAGATCCACGGCGTCGGCACGTTCGACTTTCTCCACGAGCACCTGAAGTGGCCCAAGCCGGTCGAGTAGTCATCTGTTGCAGTTTTCCGCCGTTTCGGCCAAGATGTCGGCATGAACGGCTATTTTACCTGGCCGCGCGGCTTGGCGGTCGCGCTGCTGGTTCCCATGGTTGCTTGCGCGGCGCGCGCTTCCGACCTGCCGAGGGATGAGGAAATGGTGTTTTTCAACACCTCGGCATGCCTCGACCCGCAAGGCCGAAATTGGTTGCTGCCGGTTCACGGCTGGGTCTTTGAACCGGACGAACAGTCGAAGGTCAAGGCAGCGACGCTCGAGGGGCTCAGGCGGCTGTTGGACATCGAGCCGACGCCCGATGAACTGCCCGTCTTCAGGGCGCGCGCTTGGCCGTTCCTGGTCGAAAACAGGAGTCGCCGCGAATTTTCGGTGCGTGTGGGGAACCGTTACTTCATCCTGCCCAAGTCGGAATCGAACGGGCATATTCGCCAGACCATTCGGCTGCCGGTCGCCGAAGCCGACACACTTTCGCTCGGACGCGAGCCTACCGGACGCTGGATACAATTCTCGCTGGTCACGGCCGAGGACGACGACCGCGAGTTCGCCGGGTGGGCGCGGCTGATCGCGCCGCGGGGGCTGTCGGTCGTTTCCGACATCGACGACACGATCAAGATCACCGAGGTCGCCGACCACAAGGAGGTCTTGAAGAACACCTTTCTACGCTCCTTCGAGGCCGTGCCCGGCATGGCCGACGTCTACCGCGATTGGGCCGAGTCGGGCGCCGTGTTCCACTACGTCTCGGCCGGCCCTTGGCAGTTGTACGCGCCCTTGACTGAGTTCCAAGTTCGATCGGGTTTTCCGGCCGGCTCGTTCGAGCTTCAACCATTCCGTTGGAAGGACAAAAGCGCCTTCAACCTGTTCCGGGAGCCTGACTCGCTGAAACGCCCGGCGATCGACGCGCTGTTGGCCGAGTTTCCCCTGCGGAGGTTCATCATGGTCGGCGATTCGGGCCAGCGCGACCCGGAGATGTACGCTGAGCTTTACCGCCGGCACCCACGACAGATCGCGCGGATTTACATCCGCAACGTCACTCGCGAGAGGCGCGACGGCCCGCGGTTCCTCGAGGCATTCGCCGAGGTTCCGCCCGAAATCTGGCGGGTATTCGAGCGGGCCATTGAAATCGAGCGTGACGAGTTGCCGAAGCCGTAAGGTCTGCCTGGGCTGCTAAAAACTTCAAGCACCCGCTTCATTGCCAGAATCGTCCCTTAGGGTTCTGTAGGGAACGCCCTCCGTGGCGTTCCGTGAAGCTGGAGCGACGTCATCTGGCAGGACACGGAACGCAACGGAGGGCGTTCCCTACAGATGCCGTTGCCGCGGCACTGCCCACCAACTAGCGTTTAAGCGGCTCGTTGATGTATAAATAGACTTATGGCAGACACCCGCTTAGGATTCATCGGCGCCGGACGGATGGCCACGGCGCTGGCGCGCGGCTTCATCGAGCGGCGGCTCGCCGCCGCCGAGCAGATCCTGGCCAGCGACGCGGCGCCGGCGGCGGCGCGGCAGTTCGCGGCGGCCACCGGCGCTCGCACCACCGACGACAACGCGCGGGTGGCCGCCGAGAGCGATTGCCTGTTCCTGGCCGTCAAGCCGCAACAGATGGGTTCCGTGCTCGCCGCGTTACGTGGGAAGCTCTCGGCCCGGCATTTGGTCGTGTCGATCGCGGCCGGGGTGCCGCTGGCCGAGATCTCGCGGCAACTGGGTATCGGATCGCAAGCGGGCGCCGGATCGCAAGCGGGCGCCGGATCGCAAGCGGGTGCCGGATCGCAAGCGGGCGCCGGATCGCAGGCGGGTGCCGGATCGCAAGCGGGCGCCGGATCGCAGGCGGGCGCCGAATCGCAGGCGGGCACGGGGCCGCGACTGGTGCGCGTGATGCCGAACACGCCCTGTTTGATCGGCCAAGGCGCCAGCGCCTATTGCCTGGGACCGGGAGCCGTGGCGGCCGACGGCGAACTGGTGGCCAGGTTGCTCGGCGCGGTGGGCCGGGCGTTTGAATTGGAGGAAAAGCTGCTCGACGCGGTGACGGGCTTATCGGGATCGGGACCGGCCTTCGCCTACGTCGTGATCGAGGCCTTGAGCGACGGCGGCGTGCGGATGGGCCTGCCGCGCGACGTGTCGCTGGCACTGGCGGCCCAGACCGTCCTGGGGGCGGCCCAGATGGTCTTGTCGTCGGGCGAGCATCCAGCGGTGCTCAAGGACCACGTGGCCAGCCCCGGCGGCACGACCATCGCCGGCCTGGCGGCGCTCGAAGCGGGAGGCCTGCGCTCGGCGCTGATGGCGGCCGTCGAGGCCGCCACGCGACGATCGATTGAGTTGGGGGTGGGCGAGTTGGGGGCGGATCGAGTTGGGGGCGGGCGAATCATCACTTCGTGAACCGCGCGGGAGGGGAAATGACGATGTCGGCGTTTTTTCTGGTGGACGACAAGCACGTTCCGCTGTACCGAGTCATTTGGGTTTCCGCGACGCCCCATTTCTGCGGCGCGGAAGATTGCGAACGCGAGGGGTATTATGAAGTCCGCCTCGAACAGGGCGAGGTCGTATGGGCCAACCATCAGGAACGCGACATGTTGCTGGTGGCCCTCGAAGAGTGGGCCGGCGGCATGCCCGCCGACGACGAGGAAACCGATTGGGAGTGAACCAAACCATGAAAGGAACGATGCCATGACACCGGATGACGAAAGCGGCCAATTTGAATGGCGCGAAACCTACTTCGTGCTCTTCCAGGCCGCCAAACAACCGCTGCTCAAGGACGTCGAAACCGCCGTCAAACGCCTGGATGGGCATTTCCGCATGACCGAGCCGATGGCCGACGATGACGGCCGAATCGAATCGCTCAACGTCGTTTCGCCGGAGGACCATTCCGCGCTCGAAATCGACTACCTTTGCGGCACCGAGGTCGTCGAGCAGGTGGCCCAGCTCACCGGCGAGATCCGCAAGGGGGGCGACGCCGACCGCGAAAAACTCAAGAAACTCCGCGGCTGCGACGCTCGTTTCGAGGTCATGCACTTCGAGGAAATGGTCGATGGCGCCGACGAAGACGATGAGACCTTCGACCCCAGCGCCCTGTTGGTGCTGCTCGATGCGCTGGTCGAGTTGACCGACGGCGTCGGCGTCGATCCGCAGTCGGGATCGTTGTTATAAAAGTTGCTCGTTGCTGGAACCTAACAAAGAGAGACAAACAGGGGGCGAACGCCCCCCGCTCGCCTAACCACAGGCCACTGCCATGTTGCTCGCCAAGGACATCAAACGCGGAACGATCGTCAGCTTCAACGGCGTTCCCTGCATGATCGAGACGATCGCCGTGCAAAGCCCGTCGGCCCGCGGCGCCGCGACCTATTACAAGTACCGCGCGCGCAACTTGCTGACCCGGCAGAAGGTCGACATCACGCTGCGCGGCGGCGACGGGCTCGCCGAGGCCGACTTCCAGAAACGGCCCGTGAAGTTCATCTACGCCGACGGCACGCATCTCCATTTTCTCGACCAGACCGACTTCAACCAGTACTCGCTGCCGGCCGACGAACTGGAGGAAGAGTCGAAGTACCTGACCGACGAGTTGGAAGGGGTCTTCGCCCGAATCTACAACGACGAGTGCGTGGGGATCGACGTGCCGCAGACCGTGGCTTTGAAGATCACGCAGTGCGATCCCAACGTGAAAGGAAACTCGGCGACCGGCCGCACCAAGCCCGCCACGCTGGAAACCGGTCTTGTGATCCAGGTGCCCGAATACATGGCCGAGGGCGAGGTGGTCAAGGTCGATACCCGCTCGGGAGATTTCCTGTCACGCGCCTGACCGAGTGAGTTTCTGAACCCACGATGCGGACGCCGCGGGGGCGGCACGGCGGTTTCGGCGCAGCCGAAAATGCCCAGGAAAAAACTGGCAAAACCATACCTGTACCGACAAGGAAATCCGTCTCGGCGGATTGCCCGGCTTTGGATGCGTTAAGACTTCTTCACCCGCAACGCCCATCGGTGCCACTCGCGCCGTAGCTTTCGTCGGGTAAAGGTACGGTTTTGCCAGTTTTTTCGGAGCCCGGGAGGGCACCCCCGACCGTCGTCCACATGAGCGTCTCGTCGGGACAAGCGAGTGCGGATGCAACGATGGATTTATCGCTTTGGTGCCGGTCCCGAAGGTGGGTCGTCGACGTGGGGCTATCGCCCCAGGCTATGCACCATCGCCGCTCTGCGGCGTCCGCATCGTGGCCCTCCCGGACCACGGAACAGATTTCACTTCGTCACCTGGCACTCCGGTAACGCGGCCTTGAACGCGGCGATGCCCGCCTCGGTGACCTGGGTGCCGCGGAGTTCGAGCGTCTTGAGTTGCGACAGTCCGTGCAGTGCCTCCAACTCAAGGCGAGGATGGCTCTGGCGAGCGGGGGGCGTTAGCCCCCTGTTTGTCCTTTGTCGGGCGCTGCGCGGGTACACCGGCGTTAGCCCCCTGTTCAGTTCGGCCCGGCAAGCCGGGGCGTGTGACAGGATCAACAGGGGGCTGACGCCCAGTAATGGATCAAGGGCGCATAAAGCGCCACCAGCCGGTCCCAGGCCTTCGGTTCCGCGGAGCCGCGCAATTGTTCGAGCAAGCTGACAGGTGTGGTATGAATGGGTTGGCCCCCCCGTGCGGGCATGAGGTGTGGACCGCCTTGGATCTGCCTCCCATGCTAAGGCGACTCGACCGTGGACGCAACCGGCCGCCGGCCGTAACGGCCGTAAGCCCGGATGATTCATGGTCCCCACACTGCATTGGTTCAGCGTGAAAGGGAGTCACGGGAGGCCCAGATTAGCGAGTTCCCGACGCGACGCTCATGTGGACGACGGTCGGGGGCGCCCTCCCGGGCTCCGAAAAAACTGGCAAAACCGTACCTTTACCCGACGAAAGCTACGGCGCGAGTGGCACAGATGGGCGTTGCGGGTGAAGAAGTCTTAACGCATCCAAAGCCGGGCAATCCGCCGAGACGGATTTCCTTGTCGG
>DATKSN010000066.1:0-10076 GCA_035531595.1 Pirellulales bacterium
CGCGCCGTGCGCGCATTCGCCCCGAGACCTTGAATCGGTTGGAAAAGGGCAAGTCGTCGCCGGACGTGGCAACCGTTGACAAAATCGACCTCGCGTTGAAAACGGCCAAAGCGGAACAACGCCGGAGATGAGGCCCGTCCGCCGGAGCCGACGACCCTTCCCCGGCTACCATTGTCAACGCTGCCGGCGCCGACACGAATTGGAACAACGGATTGCCGCCCTGGAACGCGCGGCCATGGAGCGACGATCGGCGACCTGGCCGGCCCACGCCGTGAAGGCCAGGAGCTCGGCGCCGAGTCGATGAAGGCCCGGAGTTGCTGGCCGCCGGCGACGTCCGCCAGGTTGGGCCCGCTCGGTTGGACTTCAGACCGAAATGCTGAGCCAGCCGCTCGAAATCGGCGGCGGCCTGGTCAACCACCTGGCCGGCACGCCCTCGTCGGCGCGACGCGCCTTTTCACGCCAACAACCCCCGCACCACCTCGCCGTGGACGTCGGTGAGGCGGAAGTCGCGGCCGGCGTGACGGTAGGTAAGACGCGTGTGGTCGAAGCCCAACAGGCGCAGCACGGTGGCGTGCAGGTCGTGGACGTGGACCCGGTTCTCGACCGCCTGAAAGCCGAACTCGTCTGTGGCCCCGTAGACCTGCCCTCCCTTCACGCCGCCGCCCGCCAGCCAGACCGTGAAGCCGTAATGATTGTGATCACGGCCGTTGACTTTGCCGGCGTTGGCTCCGGGCTGCGGTAGCTCGACCGTGGGCGTCCGGCCGAACTCGCCTCCCCAAATCACCAGCGTCTCGTCCAGCAGGCCCCGCTGCGAGAGGTCCTTCAACAGCGCTCCGATCGCCTGGTCGCATTCGCCCGCCAGGCGGCGGTGGTTGACCTCGATGTCGTCGTGGTTGTCCCAGGGCTGGCCTTCGCCGTGCCACAGTTGCACGAACCGCACGCCGCGTTCGACGAGCCGCCGCGCGACGAGCGTCTGCCGGGCATGCACTCCCGCGCCGTACATGTCGAGAATGTGCTTTGGCTCACGGCTGACGTCGAAAGCCTCAGTGGCCTCGGTCTGCATGCGAAAAGCCAACTCGAAGGCGTGCATCCGTGCTTCCAGCGCCGCGTCGCCGCCAGTCTGCGCCAGTCGGTTCCGGTTCAACTCGGCCAGCAGGTCGAGTTGCCGCCGCTGGTCGCCTCGCGCCACGTCGCGATTGACCACGTTTTCGATCAGCTTTTCGATCTCGGTGTGCTGGGTGTCGATGTAGGTGCCCTGGAAGACACCGGGCAGGAAAGCCGACTGCCAGTTTTCGGCGTCCTTGATCGGGTAGCCGCGGGGACACATTGCAAGAAAGCCCGGCAGGTTCTGGTTCTCGGTCCCCAGGCCGTACGTGACCCACGAGCCGAGGCTGGGCCGCACCAGTCGCGCATCGCCGCAATTCATCAGCATCAACGAAGGTTCGTGGTTGGGCACGTCGGCATGCATCGAGCGGACCACGGCGATTTCGTCGATGCTCTCGGCAACGCGCGGAAACAGCTCGCTGACCTCGATCCCACTTTGGCCGTATTTCTGGAATTTGAACGGCGAGGGAAACGCGGCGCCCGTCTTGCGCTCGGTGCGGAGGTTCACGGTCGGCAGGTTCTGGCCGGCGTATTTTTGCAAGGCGGGCTTTGGATCGAACGTGTCGAGATGGCTTGGGCCGCCGTTGGCGAAGATGTGGATGACGTGCTTTGCCCGGCCGGCGAAGTGCGGTGGCTTGGGGAGCATCGGGTTGGCATAGCCGGTCGCCGGCTCGGCCGCTCCGGCCGGCTGCGCGAGGCCGTCGGAAGCCAGCACGCCCGCCAATCCGGCCAGGCCGAGGCCCATGCCCGAACGGACGACGAAATCGCGACGGGACAGCGGGGCAGGAAGCGCGCAACGCGCAGCGCGCAACGCGCAGCTTGATTCGGTCGGATGTTTATTCATGGTCTCACTCGACAAACACGAACTCATTGGTACACAACAGAACCTGCGCCAGCAACTCCCACGCCGAGAGCTTCGTCTCGCCCGAAGCCAGCGGCGCGGCGACGAACCGCGCCGCCAACTCGACCTCTGCGGCGGTCGGCGTTCGGCCCAGTGCGAGCCGATAAAGGATCCGCACGCGCCGTGCCGCGTCGGGCTCGCCGGCCACGTCGGGCCGGGCGGCCAGCGCCTTGGCCTGTTCGAGCACGAAGGGCGAGTTCATCGCGAAGAGCGCCTGCTGGGGCACGGTGGTCCGCGGACGTTGGTCGTTCGAGACGTCGGGGTTGGCGAAGTCGAATACGCGGAACACGCCCGGCAGATCCTGCCGGTCGATGAAGCCATAGACCGTGCGCCGCGTGGTGTACGGCGCTTTCCAAAGATCAATCGGGCGGCCTCCCAGCGACGGATCGAGCCGAGCGGCGACGGCCAGCATCGCGTCGCGCATCGCCTCGAATTCGAGCCGTCGCCGGTTCATGCGCCATAAGAGCCGGTTCTCCGGGTCGACCGCCTCGCACTCCGTCCGTGCCACGCTCACCTGCTGGTAGACACTGGAAAGCAAGATCATCCGGTGCAGTTTCTTGATCGACCAGCCCTCGTCCATGAACGTGGCGGCCAGCCAATCCAATAGCGCGGGGTGCGTCGGAGGATCGCTCCGCGCGCCGAAATCGCTGGCGGTTCGCACCAGCCCGGCGCCGAAATGGTGCATCCAGACGCGGTTCACCAGCACCCGGGCCGTCAAGGGATTGTTGCGACTCGCGATCGCCTCGGCCAGTTCGCGTCGGCCGCTGCCGTCGGTAAATGGCCGGCGCTCGGCGGGGGACAGTACCGCCAGGAACTGTCGCGGCACCGGCGGTCCGGGCCGATCCTGGTTGCCGCGCAAGAACACATGCGGCTCGCGCGGCGTCGGCGCGTCGGCCAGCGCCATGGCTCGCGGCGGCGCCCCAGGCGAATTGGCTTCCCACTCTTCCACCTTTTTGCGGAGCTCGCCAAGCTTTCCCTGGACGTCGCGGTTGAATAGCCGCCCCGCCGCCTTAGGGTCCACCACCGTCGGCGAGCCGGATTCATACAGCACCTGGCGCAGTTCCTCGGCCGCCGGGTCGGCCAATTTCTCCGGCGGCGGCGACGCCCCACGGGTGGCGGTCCATTGCTCTTCGACCTGCGCCAACAGCGCGCCGTAGACCTTGGCCACGTCGGCCATTGAGGACGGCGGCTGTTTGGAAAGCGCGTCGCGGACCAGGGCGTTGATCGGCCGCTGGGGATCGTCGGCACGGGAGATACCATCGCGGGCTTTTTCGGCGAACGTGGCCTGTTCGAGCGCGGCCAGTTCGTGCCAGGGTGCGAACACCGCATCGCGCCGTGTGGCCGACTGCTTGACGTACTCGCGCCAGCGCTCGACGATCCGCCGGCGCAGGTCGCCCGATCCCAGCGAGACGGCGGCCTGGCCTTCGACCGGCGCGTCCGACTTTTCACTTGCGATCCGCGTCAGGTAGTCCGCGGCATGCAGGCGCAGCTCGTGTTCCAACGCCCGGTGCTGCTCCGCGCGAAATGCTTTGAACGCTTGCTGCCGCGAGGTAAGCTCTTGCACGAACGCGTGGTAGACGGCCGATTCCTCCGGCATGCCCAGCAGTGGTCCCTCGTCCGGCTCGACGGAGCTGGCGAAGACGCCGTACAGCGAATAGTAGTCGGCGGTGGGCACCGGGTCGAACTTGTGGTCGTGGCAGCGGGCACAGGTCACCGTCAGGCCGAGCAAGCCGCGCGAGACGACGTCGATCCTATCGTCGATGATGTCATTCTCATTGAACATGAAGCGGCGGCCGAGCGTCAAGAAACCCAGCGCCGCCAACGCCATTGGGTCGCCATCTTGCAGCTTATCGGCCGCGAGTTGCTCGAGCACGAAACGGTCGTAGGGAAGATCCTCGTTGAAGGCGCGGATTACGTAATCGCGGTAGGTGTACGAAAAGGCGTAACGCCGTTCCTGGGTGAAGACGTACCCCTTGGTATCGGCGTAGCGCGCAATGTCGAGCCAGTGCCGGCCCCATCGCTCGCCGTATTGGGGCGAGGCGAGCAGGCGGTCGACGACTCGGGACCAAGCGTCGGGCGCGTCGTCGCGCTCGAACGCCTCGACCTCCTCGGCCGCCGGAGGCAAGCCCGTCAGGTCGAATGCCGCCCGGCGCAACAGCGACCGGCGATCGGCCCGCGGCGACGGCGACCAACCGCGCGCTTCGAGCTGCCGGAGAATGAACGCATCCAACGGCGTGGCGCACCAGGAGGTGTCGTGTACCACGGGCGGGGCCGGCCTCGCCACGGGCCGGTAGGCCCAATGCGCCGCCCGGATTTCGTCGATTCGCTCGGCGGGCGGGCGGGCGACGGTCACGTCGGCGCCCGCGGTAGGCCATGGCGCGCCGAGCTTGACCCAGGCCACGAGCGCCGCCACATGTTCGTCGGCGAGCTTGCCGTCGGGAGGCATTTGGATGTCGCCCGCGTAGCGCACGGCGGCAATCAGCTTGCTCCCTTCGAGATCGCCCGGCACGATCACCGGACCGCTATCGCTTCCCTTGAGCATGGCTTCGCGGCCGTCGAGCCGCAATCCGGCCTCTTGCTTTTCCGTTCCGTGACACGTTTGGCAATGCTCGACCAAGAGCGGCCGAACCTGCTTTTCAAAGAACTCGATGTGTTCGGACGAAGGAACCGTGCCGCCCAGCGCGCCGTCATCCGCGCGCAAACTCGCTGCCGCGCCGAGTCGAGCCACGGCGAGGGCGACCCACAGCGGGACACGGATTGCGGTGTATAACTGGCGGGAAACAAGCACGATGCGGTCTCGGTGGGAATTTACGCCGTCCAATGATTATACCAGTATACCAGGCGAGCGCGATTCGACACTAACCCGCGGCGCAAGCAAGGCACGTAAGTACCTGCCCCGCTTGCGCTTCGGGTTAGAAATCGTAGGGTGGGACAAACTGGCGCAGCCAGCGCCGGCCCACCATGGGTCGGCGCTCGGTGCGAATTTTGACGAACCACTGATTATACCCGGGAGTGCGCCTCGTATCCAGCGGTGACGACCCCATGCGGAGTCTATGGAGCAGGCTTCCAGCCTGCGCGGGAAAGTGCGAATCCGACGCTGGTCGCGCAACGCCAACTGCCGCCGAGCGAACGTTGTTCACATCGGTAGCCTGGGGCGCTGGTGGAGCAAAAAGCGGCAAACTTCAGGGCCAAAATCTTGACGGCAGTTTGGAAACCAGGAAAATGGGCGAGCGGACTTCACGTCGACTCCTCCTCGCAGAGCACGGCGTCAATCTGACGCTTCAACTCCGGGAGTTTGTTTCGCACGATGTCCCAGACGATTTCGAGGTCGATTCCGAAGTAGTTATGGATCAGGATGTCACGAAGGCCGGCGATCCTCTGCCAGGGGATCTGCGGATGCCGGTGGCGCGTTTCGGCTGGAACCTGCTTGACCGCTTCGCCGATGACTTCCAGGTTGCGGACCACCGCGTGCAGCGTTTTTTTGTCGGCCTGGAACTGATCCCACGTCATCGGCCCGACGAACTCCGCCACATTGTCGATGGCTTCCAGCACGTCCTGAAGGAATACTTTATAGTCCCTCGACATAGATGGTCTCCTCGAGAATGCGCGGCCATAGTCGGGGCTTGACCGCCTCGGCAATGACCAAATCGACGCGCTGCTGAAACAGCCGTTCCAGTAACTCCTTGACGTCCATGTAGGCGTCAAACGTCTTGCGGTCGAGTTCCACAAGGAAATCGAGGTCGCTGGCCTGCGTGGCTTCGCCCCGGGCCGCGGAGCCGAACAGGCCGAGCCGCCGGACTCCGAGGCGGCGCAACTCCGCTCCATTCGAGCGAACCACGCTCAGGATGTTTGTGGCACTGTCCATCACTCTCCTCCTGGTTTCGCGTGCCCTTGCCTCCATTTTACGGTGTTGACACTTCGTTCTCCAGCCTCCAGCCTGCCTTCCAGCGACGTCCAGCGACGATGCCGGCCGCTCGCCGAGCGGCATTCCAGGGCGGCAATTGAACACGTCCGCGGCCGACTCCTAACCACCCCCAGTCGCACCTCGGGGCCGCCCAGCGGCCGAAGATGTGTTCGGGGCACCCGCGCAGCGGGTCGGCGGAGCGTGGGAACAAGGAATGCAAGGAATGAGTCGCGGTTGATTCGCCGGCTTCGTTCGCATAAATTGGTGGCATGCCCGAAGCCTTCGACCCCTACCGCAAATGGCTGGGAATTCCGCCCAAGGATCGGCCTCCCAACAACCGGCCGCCGAACCATTATCGCCTGTTGTCGCTCGAGTTGTTCGAGGACGATGCCGACGTCATTTCCAACGCCGCCGACCGGCAGATGGCCCATGTGCGGACGTTCCAGACCGGCCCGCACTCGGACCTGTCGCAGAAGCTGCTCAACGAGTTGTCCGCCGCGCGCGTGTGCTTGTTGAACCGGGAAAGGAAGGCCGAGTACGATGCGGCGTTGCGGCGAGAGTTCGCCGCGCGCGAGGCCGCCGCGGCAGCCGCGATGGCTGCACCGCCAGCTCCTTTACGCGCCGCTCAACCGTTGGCCGCGCCTCTGCCCACCGCTCGGCCGATCATGCCAACGGCGGTGATCCCCGTTTCCACTCCGTTTACGGCGCCTGCAAGGGCCGTGGGGCGGCCGCTGGATACGCCGGCCGCGCCCTTCGTGACGCGCTACGCGCCGCGCCGGCGCGGCGGCGGCTGGCAGGTTCCGGCCGCCGCGGTGGCTATCTGCGCCCTATTGGCCGGAGCGGCCTATGTCGTATTCAAACAGAGCCGCCCTCCCGCCGACGGACTTCCGCCGCGCGACAACCAAAACGTCGTCGCCAAGCACCCGCCGGACGATTCCCAAGAAAAACGGAACGGCAAACGGCGAACGGATGCGCGGATCAAAACGGAGCCAACCAAACCGGACAAGCCAGACGAGAACAAGCCCGATGATTTGAAACCGCCAAGCGGCGGCAGCCCGATCAACGTGCTTCCTGGCCCGGTCGACCTGCTCCAGCTTCCCGGCCAGGTCGATCTGCTGGGGCGAATCGACGTCGATCGCGACCGAGTGGCTGGGCAATGGAAACGGGATGCCGAGGGGGTGGTGTCGCCCGCGGGCGGCCTGGCGCGGCTGAAGATTCCGTACGCGGTGCCCAAGGAATACGTCGTCACCGTCGAGGTCGAGCGGCTTACGGGCGACGAAGCGTTTGGCGTGGGTCTGGCGTCGGGCGAGTGGTGGACGCCGGCCTGGCTCGATGGCCGCAAGCTCTTTCCCACCGGTCTGCACGGCATCCAAGGTTCCGCGAAGGGCGCGAAGACCGGGCGGCTGCCGGTCGGCAAACGGGTGACGCTCGGTTATTGCGTTCGCGACACGGGCGTGGTGCTGTTGCAACCGGTGAACGGAGCGAGCGCCAGTTGGCGGGGCATCATCAATTGGCGGGGCGACTTCGGCTCGTGGAATTGGCCGGGAAGCTGGGACGCGCCGGAGAAAGGCCGCCTGGAGTTCGCGGCGATCAAGGACCACCAGGCGCGGTTGGAGACCGACGCCAACGATCCGGCGGCCAATCTGGCAGTGGGAAGGTTTTATTGCTTCGGGAAGAAGGATTGGGATCGCGGCCTGCCGCGCCTGGCCGCCGGTGGCGACCCGGCGCTCAAGGAACTGGCCCAGCGCGAGCTGGCCAAGCCCAATGGGGCCGAGGAGGAGAAATCGCTGGGCGACGACTGGTGGGACATGAGCCGCAAGGAAAAGGGAGCGGTCAAGGCGGCGCTGGCCGGCCGGGCGGGCTTCTGGTATCGCCGCGCCTTGACGTTCCTGAGCGGCATCGAGAAGGAGGCCGTCGAAGCGCGGTTGGAGGAAATCGGCGCTGATGGCCTGGCCGACAAGACGCAGTTCCTCTCGGAGTTGACGCAGACCAACGTCGTGGTCGCCAACAACGGGTTCGCCAAGGGAAAGAACGCGGCCACGAACACGCCGCTCACGTTTCTCGGCAAGGAGTCGCCGCACGGCCTGTTCACGCACCCCGACAACAACTCCACGGCCAGCGTCCGGTACGATCTTGAAAAAAAGGCGCGGCGCCTGGCCCTCAACGTGGCGATCGACGACGGCGCGGTGATCACCCCCCGCTGTTCGCTGGTGTTTCAGGTTTGGGGCGACGACAAGTTGCTGTGGTCATCGGTGCCCATCATCGCGAAGGGACAGGTGGCCGGCTGCGAACTGAATGTGGCGAACGTCAAGGTTCTCGAATTGCGCGTCATGTGCGCGGGCAGAAGTAATAGTTCGGCCTACGCCGTGTGGCTCGAACCCCGCGTGACCTGGAAGTATTGAGAGGGGACAGGTTGCGACTTCGGCTTTCCACACTAACCCGCAGCGCAAGCAAGGCCCCGCGTCGAACCTACCTTGCTTCCTGGATCATTTTCAAACCACCCCAAAACAGCTACCAACCGTGCGCATATGTAAACACGTACTGTGTGCGGGCGTTTAGGACGTTCCGCGGCGAAGGGAAACCCGAGCGCGCAAAACGCGGGTTCGGCGAAGCCGAAACTGCGCAAGAAAAAACTGGCAAAACCGTACCTGTACCGACCAGGAAATCCGTCTCGGCGGATTGTCCGGCCTTAGACGCGCTAAGACTTCTTCCCCCCGCATCGCGCATCTGTACCCCGTCCGATCTCCTTTGCAAGCTTTGGCCGACGGCGGCGCGTTCTTCGACGAATCTTTGTTGACGGCATTGCCGATCACCTCAGGAAGTTTGTTAATGTACCTTACGCCGACGTGAGCCGGTCAGCGCTTTTCATTTCAAACACGCACGGGGGTGTTCAGCACTTTTCATTTCCAACACGCAAGGAGGTGTGATGTTAAGGCAACTGATGGACGTTCTTTGCGGCGAGTCCGCGTACGCTATAGCGATCACCTAAATTGACCCGGCATTGCTCATCTAAATTGACCCACTACTTGGAAAGAAAAATCCAGGCGCGCAAAGACACCCAGAAAAATCGTGGCGAGGTGCTTGACGGGGTGCCGAACCGCGGTATACTGTGCATACGTCTCGTACTGGCCACCAGTTCAAAGAGTCCATCCCATGCCCGCCTACGCCAGAAAAGAAATCGTCGATGAAACCGTCGTCGGCATTGATCGTCGAACCACATCCATGTGCTCTTGAGGAACCGGCCCGACGTCTCCCAGGACTGGAGCGACGAAGACGTTGCTCGGCGTTGGTATCGATTGCACCCCTGGCGGCGCAATGAGGGCGGCACGCCCGCCGAACCGGAGCCCTGCGAGTTGGCGGCAATCCAAGCCGACTCGGAAAGAGTCGCCCTGTTGCGGCGGCGGCTGGCGAGCCTGTCGTGGCTCATGGGGTCGTTGTGCGAGCCGATCGCGCGTCGCGCGAACCGAGAGGACCGCTGTACCGGCAGGTTTTGGGAGGGGCGATTCAAGAGCCAGGCCATCGTCGATGAAGCGGCCCTGTTGGCTTGCAGCATTTACGTGGACCTGAATCCGATCCGCGCCTGCGTGGCGCAGACGCCCGAGACATCGGAATTCACCGCGGCATTCGAGAGAATTGCCGCCAGGCGAGAAGCCTCACCTGTCGTCGCGGATTCGGCGCTGGTGGAGGAGAACGTCGTCGCGGCCCAACCGCCGACCGCTCCCGCACGCGATGCGTGGCTCAGCCCGGTTGGCGATGCCGATGTACCGCGCGAGGCCAGGAAACCGTCGCCAAAGGCCGCGGGACATCGCGCGTCGGATCGCGGTTTTCTGCCCCTGACGCTCGACGAGTATTTGCAACTGCTCGACTGGACTGGTCGAGCGGTGCGCGCCGATAAGCGCGGCGCGATCCCGGCCGAGTTGCGGCCGATCCTCGAACGGTTGCAAGTCAACGCCGACGCTTGGGTCGACACCGTCGATCGCTACGGCCGCATATTCCGCCGCGCGGTGGGCCGTGTGTCGAGCCTCGCCGCGCTGGCCGCCCATCGCGGGAAGTGCTGGTATCAGGGCGTGACGGCCAGCAAGCTGGCCTTTGGCTGACGCGAGGCATCGCCTCAGCCGCCGCGGATCATAGTCGCCGATGGACTGGCCTTTCGGCGCTGCGCGCCGG
>DATKSN010000067.1:0-9952 GCA_035531595.1 Pirellulales bacterium
ACGGTCGCCCAGGTTCAGGGGGCGGGCCGGTTCCGTCGCGGACACCGCATGCGCCACCTCGCATCGAGATCCGATTCCGAGGCGTTCGCTGCTGCGCCTCGGTGGCGATTGACGGGGGCGTCTTGCCCTCGACTGCGCCGCGCCGCAGCGCGGTCGCGAGCGGTCATTCTCCTCACCCGCGCCTGGCTGCGTGTCTGACCGGCTGCCTCGCTCGCGGCGTCTCGTGCCGCTGGGGACGGGCAGGGAACTAAACTGTTACGAGTTGGGGGTAGAGTTCGATGCACGTAGCGAACCCCCTGCGGCGCGTCCTGACGCCGGATTCGTCCGCTTCGACGGAAACCTCACCGCCGATTAGCGATCTGGCGATCCTGTCGGCTTCATTCGTCGAGATCAGTGCGCTTGCGTTTTGAACCATGCGTCCCTCCTTGGATGGCAAAGAAATGTCTGCCCCATCGGCTCGCAAGTGCACCACAATTCACTGGTCGATATGGGGCCCATAACCGAACAGGCCAGCCCACCGCCGCCTTGGACGCGACGTCCAACGCCAATCCGCCCGGCCCACCTTAAACTCGCCGCTTTTCCTGGCATATCCGTTGGTACGGCCAAGTTACGCCCCCGCGGCGGCACTCGTCGCCCTCGCGGCCCTGTTAGCTATCAACACGGCCTCTACCACCCCGTTCGCCCGCGACCCAGCGGGCGGTTGTTTCCACCCCACACGACCGCCCCGGTCGTCGGGGCGGTCCCCAGACCCAGGAGATCGTCCCGATGACCACTTTCGCCCAATCCAACTCGACTGACAAGCCCGCTTGGCACGCTGGCTTTGTCGCCCTGCTGCCTGTCATCCACAGCCAACTCCGCTACGCCTTCCGCGGACTCCCGCCCGAGACCCGCGAAGAAGCCATCCAGGAGTCGCTGGCCAACGCCGCGGCCACGTACGCACGGCTGTACGAGCAGGGCAAGGCCGACATCGCGTACGCCACGCCTCTGGCCAAATTCGCCGTCCGGCAATACTGCGCCGGTCGGCGGGTCGGTGGCCAACTGAACCGCAACGACGTGATGTCGCACTATGCTCAGCAGCACCACGGTATCGTCGTCGAGCGGCTCGATCGCCGCGACCCCAGCGGCGCGTGGCGGGAGGTTCTGGTCGAGGACAAGACCTGTACGCCCGCCGAGACGGCCGCGGCCCGGATCGACTTCGGCGATTGGCTCAGCCGGCTGTGCCGCCGCGATCGGGGCGTCGCGACCACGTTGGCCACCGGCGAGACCACATGTGACACGGCCCGGCAATTCGGCCTGACGGCCGGCCGGGTGTCGCAGCTCAGGTCCGAGCTGAAGCGGAACTGGCAGGCGTTCCAGGGCGAGCCACTCGACGAGGCCGGCGAGTTGGCGATGGCGGGATGCTGATCGTCGTGTCGAGGCTCCGTGCCCAGAGCTGCCCCGTCGCCGGTGTGGCGGCGGGGTGGCCTGGGGCATGGACGAGGAACTTCAAGGCGTCGTCTCGTCCGACTGCGCCGGCGCGCGACCCGTTTGTGCCCGACGGGGCGCCCGCGAACCGTGCTCTTTTTCACCAACCCCTACACGAATAGGAGGGTTCCATGCCCTTGAAACTCAACGTCGGGCTCTCGAAAAAGGTCGGCTTGCCCGACTACGGGAGCCTCGGCGCTTCCTGCCACGTCGAGATCGAACTGAACAACGGCCTGCTGGACAGCGATCTCGCGGGCTTCCAGGAGGAGGCGGCGCGGGCTTTCACGGCATGCCGCCAGGCCGTCAACGACGAGCTGGCCCTGCAGCGCGGCAACCCGCAAAGCGCGGAGCCGCGGCGCGCGGCTTCGTCGGCGGACGCCAATGGCCACACCGCCCAGGGCCGCACCGCGAACGCCAACGACGGTGCGAATGGTAACGCCAACGGCGACCAGCGCGCTGGCAGCCCCGCTCACAGGGCGTCGGCCAAGCAGCTCAGCTACCTCTCCCAGCTCGCGGACCAGATCCCCGGACTGGATGCGCGCCGGCTCGAAGCGTTGTCGCAGCAGATGTTCAAAAAGCCGTTGGCCGAGATGTCGAGCCTCGACGCCAGCACGCTCATCGACACGCTGAAACAGGTCAAGGCGGGCAAGATCGACCTGGACGCCGCCGCGAAGGGAGTCGCCGCATGAGTATTGCACTTTTCGATCGCGAAGCGGTGGGCGCCCAGCCGGCCGACGTCCGGGCCTACATCTCGGCCAGCCGGCTGAACTTGTGGCTCAAGTGCCCGCTGGCCTTCAAGTTCAAGTACATCGACGGCATCCGCGAACCCACCCCGCCGGCCTTGTTCCTGGGCAAGGCCGTGCATTCCGCGTTGGAATGCTATTACAGACACCGCCTGCTGGGCCTGGCGGTCACGGGCGAGGAACTGGCCCGCAGGCTGCTCGAAACCTGGGGCGAACTGGTCGACGCCGAAAGCATGGTCTTCGAGTCGGTCACTGAGGAGCAAGCCTTTCAGCGGCAGGCGGTCGAGCTGGTGGCGGCCTATCTGCGCACGGTTCCAGCCGCGGAGCCCAAGCCGCTGGCCGTCGAAGTATCCGCCCAGGCTCCGCTCGTCGATCCGTTGACCGGCGAGGACTTGGGCATCCCGTTGGTTGGGATCATGGACTTGGTTCTGGACGAGGAAGCCGGGCCGTTGATCGCGGACTTCAAGACGGCGGCGCGGAACAGCGAACCGCTGGAAATCACGCACGAGATCCAGCTCTCCTGTTACGCCTACCTGTTTCGGCACTCGTCGCCGGTCGAGGAGTCCGGCCTGGAGATCCGCAGCCTGGTCAAGACTTGTGGGCGTTTTCTCGGGAGTACCGGCTCGCCGATGTGTACCTGTTCCCAACCGATGCAACTTGCCGGTCTGCAGGCTGGTCTGCCGGTGGCTCGGCAGGCAGAATCTGCCCAACCTCGTTCACGAGCAATCCGTCCTCTCGCATCGCGGGACGGTCAAGAGGGACGCTCAAGATGCTCCGAGACTGCCACACGATGCCACACGATCGCCCGTTGTTGTAAGATTGTTGTAGACCTGGTGGACACCCAACTAAAAAGGACTTGCGGCCAATGACCGCAAGTCCTTTCGTTTCTTTGGGTTCCATGTCGCCGAGGCGATCGGCGGAGAAGCTGGGGAACTAGGATTTGAACCTAGACTAACTGGTCCAGAGCCAGTCGTGCTACCGTTACACTATTCCCCAGTGTTGTGATCCGCCCATTCTGCTCTCTAAAGTCTAGCCGCTCGCGTGGACTGAATCAATGGCGGCGGCCCACGAAACAGGCAGGGTCATTTTTACGCCCAAAGCACGCACGTTGCGCAGTAACGGGCGTGCGACAAAAACGGCAGCGAAGCGAAAAAAAAACGACCTCCGAGAACCCCATGACGTCTGAGCGAGCCGCGAAAGCGGCATCCCATTGCCTCCCCCCTCCGGGCTAGCCCGCCCGGTTGAGGGCCTGGGGGGGCGTGTGGAGGGCGGCCGCCACGGCGGTATGGATGTGGACGTCGCGCTGCGGGAAGGGCATCTCGATCCCCTCCGCCTGGAACACCTCGTGGATGCGGGAGTGCAAGTCGTTGATCACCGCCAGGCGGTCATCGAGGCTGGGCAGGTAACATCGCAGCACCAGGTTCAACGTGCTGTCGCCAAATCCCTCGAAGGTGGCCATCGGCGCCGGCTCGTCGAGCACATGCCGCTCCTCCTTCGCCAGCCGAAGCAGGATCTCGCGCACCCGCTCGACGTCGGAGCCGTAAGCCACGCCCACGTTGATCACCACGCGGTTGATCTGGTCGCTCAAGGTCCAGTTCAAGACCCGGCCGGTGATGAACTCCTTGTTCGGCATGATCAGCTCCTTGCGGTCGGCGTCGGTGATCATCGTCGCGCGGATGCGGATGCGCGAGACGACGCCCGTCACGTCGCCCACCGTCACCACGTCGCCCACGCGCACCGGTCGCTCGAAGAGAATGATCAGGCCCGAAATGAAATTGGCGAAGATCTCCTGCAAGCCGAAACCCAAGCCGACGCTGACGGCCGCCAGCAGCCAATGCACTTTCGACCATGTGATGCCCACCGTGACACATGCCAGCACAATCCCCAGCACCGAAATCACGTACCGCGAGAGCGTGGTGATGGCGTAGCGCGTGGCCGGTTCAAGCGGCAACCGCTGCAAGAGCGCGATTTCCAGGAGGCCGGGAATGTTGCGCGCGGCGATCAGGGAAATCGTCAACGAGAGCAAGGCCAACAGCAGGTGCGAGACGTTGATCGATACGGTGCGCGTGAGGGGGCCGGCCACGGCCGCCCCATCGGCGGCGACGGTCGCGGCCGTGTCGATGGTGGTTTGCCAGAGCGGCATGTTCAAGAACGACAGGGCGGGCAACACGTCGGCCCAAATCAGCCACAGTCCGACCACGAAACCGAGCACCACGCCCGTCTGCACCAGGTGCCGCGTTTGCAGGTTCATCGCCATCAGGTCGATGGCCGCTTCACCGGCCGAAGAGACGCCCGGCAACTCGACTCCGTCGCACCCTGCGACTTCGACCGCCGCCGCGGCGCGCCGCAACTGGGCCTGGCGGATCGCCAGCCGCCGCCGCATGACCAGAAGCCAGCGCATGGCCAGCGCCCCCGTCAGCAAGAATCCGACGACCAGCCAGCCGGTGTCTTCCAGCCGCGCCGCGAGTTGCCGCGCCGTGTAGTAGTAGCCCAGCCCGGCCAGCAAGGCCAATGCCCAGGGGGCGCCCAGCACCAAGATCGCGACCACGTAGTGCAGGCGTTCCAGCCAGCCGCCAGGCTTCGAGGCCAGGAATTCGCGGATCAAATTCTCCATCGGCCGCGCGACGCGATAATTGAACACGCCTAACAACAAGAGCGCCGCCATGAACAAGAGCCGCCCCAACGAATCGCGCCAGCGGTCGTTTTCCAGCGTGTGTACCGTGGCGGCCAAGAACGCCAGCGGTAGCCCCATCATCATGAACCAGCGAAGGTGCTTTCGGAAAAGCCGCATGCTCGCGTCGGGCCAACCGAAGTGGGCCTGGCCCAAACCCTTGCTGCGGCACACATGCCGGAGCAACTCCAAGGGCAAGAGCAAGGCGGCGGTGAACGACAGGCCCACCGCCACCGCCTTGGTCAAATCGGTGGCGGCGCCGGCGCGCGAAAGGGCCCAGCCCAGGTAACTCAGCGCGGCCGGCCAGGGCGCCGCCATCAAGAGGCTCAACACCAGCACGCGCAGCGTGGGCGCCATGTCGGCGGCGTTCGACCTGACCGCCCGCTCGCCCAGCCCGCGGATCGCGGCGCGCATGCGGCCCTGTCCGGCCAGCAGCACCGCGACCACGACGAACGCGGCGAACGTCGCCAGCCGCTCCGCCCACAGGCCAATGAGGAGTTGGCGCGCGACCTCGACCCAAACGTCGCCGACGGCGTAGCGCCCCACGGCTTCCCAGGCGGCGGACAGGTCGGTTGTCGAGAGTGCCGCGGCGCTGCGCACCCAGAGAATGCGCTCGTCGATGTAATCGGCTTCCTGATCCAGCTCCATGAACACGCGCCGCTGGGCGACGGTGAGTTCGGTCAGCTCGCGCGTGTACCGTCCGTAAACGGCGATCAGCGCGTCGAGCAGGTCGCGGCGTTTCTCGAGCAGTCGGCGGACCTCGAAATCGAGTCCTTCGCGCGGGGCGCGGCTTTCGGAGAGATCCAGCTTGCGGACGATTTCTTTGGCGCGGGCGGGCACGTCGCCGAGCTTCTTGCGCTGGTCGGCCAGCTTGAGTTCCTCGACTTGGACCGAGGCGATGCTTGGCCGAGGAAGGCGGCCCGACTTGAGCTCCTGGCGGCGACGCGTCAGCGTGAGCCGGAACTGCAACAGGTAGGGCCCCAATTCCTGCGTCAGGCCCAGCGTGTCGACCTTTTCGGTCACGCCCTGGAAATCGCGCTCCAGCTCTTCCTGCGCGTTGCGATAGTCGATGACCTGCTGTGAAACGAGCGAAGCGTCGTTGCCGATCTGCGTGGCGCGTTGGGCCAGTTGCTCGTTTTCCTCGGCCACGCCGCGAAGCCGCCCATCGGTGTGTTCTTTCTCCTCGGCCGCGTCCTTGAGCCGCTCGCCCGCCTCCTGCTGGCGGCGGTCGTGCAGGATCTGCTGCCAGTTCTTCACCAGTTCCTTCTTCTCGCCCACGCGGCGTTCGGCCAGGTCGCGTTGCCGCGGCAATAGCTCATCCTCGGCGTTATAGCTCTCACGTTCCGCCGTCCACTGCGCCAGCGCCTGTTCCAGCGCCGCCTGCCTTGCCACCAGCGCCACATGGCGCGCGTCGGCCAGCGGCTTCGGTTCCTCGGCGGCCGAGGGTGTGCCCAGTTGTTTGCGCACGTCCTCCAACGCGGCGTCCGCCGCTTCGCGCTTCTTGGGAATCTCCAGCCGGCGGCCGGCGCGGCGCTTGGGTTCAGCGTCGAGTTGGGTCAATTCGTCCTGGGCGGCCGACAAATCGGCCTGGGCCTGAGCCAGCGACGTTTCCAACTGGGCGAGCGTCGTCTCGGGCGGAACCTCGATCGCGCTGGGCGTCGAGGGGGGCGCGTCCATCTCGGCGCGGATCCGCTTGAAAAGCCGCGGGGCCTGCTGCGACGCCGTGACGAACTCGGCCGTCTTGGCCTTCGAGGCGGCGGCGCGATCCAGTTCGGCCAATGCTTGCTGATAAAACTTGACCAGTTCGGTTTTGGTCGCGTCGTCGAGATCTTTGGCCGTTTTGGCTTCTTCAAGCTGGTGCTGGACCGCTTCCGTCGTGATCGTTTCGGCGGGCTTGACCGGCGAGATCACTGAGGCCGACGGCGCTTCTTCGGACGGTTGAGGTTCCTGGGCGGTCCCAATCGCCGACCCGCATGCGCAGGCCAGGGTCCAAAGCACGACGGCAAGACCGTTCACGTATCGGCGGGGCGCATTGCGAAGCATGGTCGGCATCCTTGCCCTTTCCCTTGTGCTTGTATTCGTACCACGAGAAAGCGGTGGCTGGTGGCAGAGCCTAAGCGATGCCCCGGCTAGCTCGATAGCCATCGGGGTGATCGCCCATGACCGACCCACGGGCACCAGGCTGACTTGTACGGCGACGAGCGGAATTTGACAAGGCTGAAACCGCAGCACTCCTGGCCGCGCTGGTGAAAGACCTGAAGCAGCGCGGGCTATTGGACACGACGCTGGTACACTGGGGCGGCGAGATCGGCCGCTTGCCCGTCCCCGTAGGGTGGGCACCGCCCACCCTACCTCTGTGGGCTGTGCCCACCCTACCTCTTCTTGGCCGCTTTCTCGGCCACTGCGGCTTGTGCCGCGGCCAGGCGCGCAATCGGCACGCGGAACGGCGAGCAACTCACGTAATCGAGCCCGATCTGGTGACAGAACATCACGCTCGCCGGGTCGCCGCCGTGCTCTCCGCAGATGCCGATCTTCAGGTTCCGCCGCGCGGCGCGGCCTCCTTCGACGCCGAGCTTCATCAGCCCGCCCACGCCGTCGAGGTCGATCGTCTGGAACGGATCGGCCGGCACGACGTCGTGCTCGCGGTAATAGTTGATGTATCCGGCGTAGTCGTCGCGGCTCATCCCCAAGGTGGTCTGCGTCAGGTCGTTCGTGCCGAAGCTGAAGAACTCGGCCCGCTCGGCGATTTGCTCGGCGCGGATCGCGGCGCGGGGCACTTCGATCATCGTGCCCACCAGGTACTCGACCCGCACGCCCTTCTGTGCGAACACCTGCTCGGCCGTCTCACGGACGATCTTCTCCTGGTCCTTGAACTCCGCGGCGAACCCGACCAGCGGGATCATCACCTCGGGCAGCACCTCGATCTTGTCGCGCTTCACGTCGCATGCCGCCTCGAAGATCGCCCGCGCCTGCATCCGCGTGATTTCGGGATAAACGATCCCCAGCCGGCAGCCGCGGTGGCCCAGCATGGGGTTGAACTCGTGCAACTCCTCGACGCGGCGCGCGATCGTCTCGGCCGAAATGCCGATTTTCCGCGCCAGTTCGGCCTGCTCCGACACCTGGCGCGGCAGGAATTCGTGCAGCGGCGGGTCGAGCAGGCGGATCGTCACCGGCTTGCCTTGCATGGCCCGGAAAATCCCGTCGAAGTCTTCACGCTGAAACGGCAGCAACTGGGCCAGCGCGGTCTCGCGTCCCTCGATCGTCTCGGCCAGAATCATCGTGCGGAACTCGTCGATGTGGCCGAAGAACATGTGCTCGGTACGGCACAGCCCGATCCCCTCGGCGCCGAAGGCGATCGCCTCCAGGGCCTGCTTGGGTTCGTCGGCGTTGGTGCGAACCTTGAGCCGGCGGCGCTGGTCGACCCAGCTCATGAGTTGGGCGTAGCGGCCGTAGGTTTCGGCCTTCTCGGGGGCAAGCGTCTTGTGAATCAGCACTTGCAAGATTTCGCTGGGCCGCTCCCGGACCTCGCCCGCGAACACTTCGCCCGTGAAGCCATCGATCGAGATCCGGTCCCCCTCGCGGAGCTTCTTGTCGCCGACGGTCAGGGTGCCGACCTTGTAGTCGATGTCCAATTCACCGCAGCCGACGATGCAGGGCTTGCCCATCTGGCGGCTGACCAGGGCCGCGTGCGAGCTGGCCCCGCCGGAGGCGGTGAGAATGCCCTTGGCGATCTTCATGCCGCGCAGGTCTTCCGGGCTGGTTTCTCGCCGCACCAGAATCAGCTCGACCTGGTTGCTCTTCAGCCACTGGGCTTCGGCGTCGGAGGCATGGAAGCAGATCCGGCCGGAGGCCGCGCCGGGACCGGCGTTGATCCCCTTGGCCAACAGCCGGCCTTCTTCGACCGCCGTCTGCTTCGACTCAGGGTCGTAGATCGGCTGCAAGAGTTGATTCAGGTCGTCGGCCGGTATCCGCCGCGCTTGCAGGGCTTCTTCCTTGCTGATCAGCCCCTCGTTGGCCAAGTCGACGGCGATTCGCACGGCCGCGAACCCGGTTCGCTTGGCGTTGCGGGTCTGCAACATCCAGACGCGCCCCTTTTGGACCGTGAATTCGATGTCTTGCACTTCCTTGTAGTGCTTCTCCAAGCCGCGGCCGATTTTTTGCAACTGCTTGAAGGCGGCCGGCATGTCGTGTTCGAAGGTGTCCTCGATCCGCTTGGGCGTGCGGATACCGGCCACCACGTCTTCGCCCTGGGCGTTGATCAGGTAGTCGCCGTTCAGGCCCGGCGTTCCGATCGCCACGTTACGAGTGAGCGCCACGCCGGTCGCGCAGTCGTCGCCGAGATTGCCGAAGACCATCGCCTGAACGTTGACGGCCGTGCCCCAGTCGTGCGGGATGCCGTAGGTGCGGCGATAGACCAGCGCCCGGTCGTTCATCCAACTACCGAAGACGGCGCCGATGGCGCCCCAGACCTGCTCCATCACGTCGCTGGGGAAGTCCTTGCCGGTGCCCCGCTTGATCGCCTGTTTGAACTCGGCCACCAGTTCCTTGAGTTGCTCGGCGGTCAGCTCGTGGTCATGCTTCACGCCGGCCTTGCGTTTCTTGGCGCGCAGCAGTTCCTCGAACGGGTCGTGGTCGGTCTTGTTCTTGGGCTTCATGTCGAGCACGACGTCGCCGTACATTTGCGCGAAGCGTCGGTAACTGTCCCAAGCGAAGCGTTCGTTGCCGGACTGCTTGGCGAGGGCCTCGACCGTCTGGTCGTTCAGGCCGATGTTGAGCACGGTGTCCATCATGCCGGGCATCGAGTCGCGCGCGCCCGATCGGCACGAAACCAAGAGCGGGTTGGTCGTCGAGCCGAACTTGGCGCCCATTTCCTTCTCGATCTTGGCCATTGCGGCGTCGACGAGCTTGCGCAGCTCGGGCGGGTAGCTGTGGCCGTGGTCGTAGTAATAGGTGCAAACATTGGTGCCGATGGTGAAACCGGCGGGCACGGGCAGGTCGATCTTGGTCATTTCGGCGAGGTTGGCCCCCTTGCCCCCCAGCAGGTTACGCATGCTGGCGTCGCCGTCGGTGCCGC
>DATKSN010000068.1:0-43573 GCA_035531595.1 Pirellulales bacterium
GCGCCGGCCCACCGGATGCCACATTCCGCGGCGCCCGAGGTATAACCATGGGAAGGTATAATCAGCAAATTAAGCGCGCTCGATTCCGGACACTGTGTTCGGCTTCGTTGCGCTTTGGCGCCGTCTCCACCGCGCCGGCTATTCAGTTCCGTAACTTGCCAAGCTTTCCCGAACTAACAAAATATAAATCACCGCGTTTTCGCCGTTTGACTGACCGCACTGACCGCGTCGACTAACAAAATAACGAAGCATCTCGCGGCGCGCCGTTAGGGCGATCAAACGCGCCTCCGATTTGTCGCGCGGGCGTCTCGAAAAAACTGGCAAAACCGTACCTTTACCCGACGAAAGCTTCGGAGCAAGGTCCAATGACCAACGGCTCATTTCGCCACGCCGGTAAACCGCGCCTCGCGGAGCACCGTGACCTTGATCTCGCCGGGGTAGGTCAGTTGCTCCTCGAACGCCTTGGCGATGTCGTGGCAGATTTTCGCGGCCGACTGGTCGGTGGTCTCCTTGGCGCTGACCAGCACTCGCAATTCTCGCCCCGCCTGGATGGCGAATGCCTGTTCGACGCCCGGAAAACCGGCGGCGATCGTTTCCAACTCCTCCATCCGTTTGATGTACCGCTCGAGCGTCTCGCGTCGCGCGCCGGGCCGCGACGCGCTGCACGCGTCGGCCGCGGCCACGAGCACCGTGTAGGGGTTTTCGATCCGCAGGTCGTCGTGGTGGCCCAGCGCGGCGTGGACCACCTCGGGCCGCTCGCCGTAGCGCTTGAGCAAGTCGGCGCCGATCTTGGGGTGCCCCCCCTCGGCTTCGTGGTCGGCCGCCTTGCCGATGTCGTGCAACAGGCCGCAGCGGCGCGCCAGCCGCGCGTCCAGACCGATCTCATCGGCCATCATGCCGGTGAGGAACGCCACTTCGATCGAATGCCGCAGCACGTTCTGCGTGTAGCTCGTGCGGAAGCGCAGCCGGCCCAGGAGGTGAACGATCTTCTCGTTCAAGCCAGGCACGTCCGCCTCCTGGGCCGCCTCCTGGCCAAGCTTTTGCAAGTGCTGCTCCAGCTCGGCCCGCGTCTCGGCCACGATTTCCTCGATCCGCGAGGGATGGATGCGGCCGTCGGCGATCAGTTTGGCCAGCGAGATGCGGGCCACTTCGCGGCGGACCATGTCGAAGCCGCTGACGATGACCACGCCCGGCGTATCGTCGATGATCACGTCGACGCCGGTGGCCTTCTCGAAAGCGCGGATGTTTCGCCCCTCGCGGCCGATGATCCGCCCCTTCATGTCGTCGTTGGGGATGTCGACCGTGCTGGTGGTCGTATCGGCGGTGTGCGTGGCGGCGTAGCGCTGCAGCGAGGTGATCAGCACTTCGCGGGACTTTTCCTCGCAGAGGGCGGCCACATGTTTCTCGTGCCGCATGATCGCGGCGCCGGCCTCGTGCGTCAGCTCGCGGTCGAGCATTTCGAGCAAGCGGCTCTTGGCCTCTTCCTGGCTCAGGCCGCTCAGGCGGTGCAGGGTCTGCCGCTGCGCGTCGAGGATCTTGTCGAGATCCTCCTGGCGGCGCTGGGTTTCCTCGATTTTTTCGGCCAGCTTGCGTTGGTTCCCCTCGACCATCTTTTCCTGCTTGCGGAGGCCATCGGCTTGTTGCTCCAGGGCGTCCTGGCGTTTATCGAGCAGCCGCTCGCGCTCGTGCAACTCTTGGCGAATGACCGCCAGTTCCTTTTCGCCTTCGCCGCGCCGCTTGATGGCCAGTTCCTTGATCTCCAGTTCGGCCTCGCGGCGGCGATTTTCGATTTCGCGTTCGGCCTGGTCGTGGATCTCCTTGGCTTTCCGGTTGGCGTCGCGCAGGTGCAAGTGGTCGAGCCACTTGATCAGCACGAAGGTCGCGGCGATGGCGATGCACGCCGTCAATAGGACGATGCCCGTGATTTCCATGGTCTCCCCTGGCGTCCGCCTCGTTCAAACCGCGCGGCCAATGCGCCCGCGTGAACCTGGCGGAAATGTGGTAAGTGACAGCGATGTCAGGCGGAAACCGGCGCTGGACGCCTCGCACGCCGTCGCGGGGCGAATCGGCGACGGCGGCGGCCCGTGAGCCGCGGTCGCGAAGACAAGAAAGCACCACGACAAGACTTGCAGCGAGGCGCGTAGCGACCGTCAATCGGCCAGGAAGGATTTTCGCGGCGCCGACCGATCGGCAGGGGGCGTCGCGGTGGCAACGACCGGCGGGGCCGGGCGCTCGCGCCGTGCCGCGCAAGGCGGTCGCAGTCGTATTCCTTCCAGTACCGTAAGAACGGACATCCAGCCAATGATCGGACGGGCCAAGCGGAGACACGCGTCGGGTTCCGAACCGTTGGGTTGCGGACGCTCCCGGCGCACGACTTCCGGCTGGGTGGCCTGCTTCGAACTCGGGAGCATCCCGAGCAGTTGCTGCAAAATGATGATCAACAGGTGCATCGTACGGCCGGCTCCCGAGCAAGGCTGGGGCTTAACTTACCTGCAAACAAATCCAGTGCCAACTTGTTTCGATTCGTCCCACGGCGGTCGCCAGGCGGCCACCAAGGGCTCCACGCAAACACGACTCTCATCCTAGCAGAGTTTGGCCCGACTGCAAACGATTTCTCGTTTGGAGACCAAGGGGCTAAGATGAATCGTGTTGGCGGAGTAGGTTAGGCCTTCCAGCCTGACAGAACCACGGATAACTCTGATAACGCGGATAGCACGGATATTGCGTGATTTCGAGCGAATGCTGGCCGAGAGTTGGCCGCCGGCCGATTGGCGGGAATTGACGGTTCTCGTGGCCGTTTCCGGCGGCGCCGACAGCCTTGCGCTCCTTTGCGCGCTGGCGGCCTTGCGTCAGGTGTCGCCCGGCAGGCTGATTGTGGTCCATTTCAACCACCAGTTGCGCGGCGAGGAAGCGGCGGCCGACGAGCGGTTCGTACGGGACGTTTCCCGCCGCCTCGGCTTACCGTGCGAAGTGGGTCGCGGGCCGGTCGCACAGCGCGCCGCGCTGGCCGGTGATGGACTGGAGGCCGCGGCGAGAGAAGCACGGTATCAGTTCTTTCGCGAAACGGCGGAGCGCCTCGGGGCGCGCCACGTCGTCACGGCGCATACGGCCGACGACCAGGCCGAGACGATCTTGCACCGGGCGCTGCGCGGCACCGGTTTAAGCGGTTTGGCCGGAATACGGCGCGTAAGGCCGCTGGGGCCGGTCGCGACGATGATTCGCCCGCTGCTGGCGATGCGGCGCGCCGACGCGCTCAAGTACCTTGACGAATTGGGCCAGCCGTATCGCGCCGACTCGACCAATTCCGACAGGCGGTTCACCCGCAACCGTTTACGTCATGAACTGTTGCCGCTACTCGCGCGCGACTTCAACCCACAGGTTGTCGACGCCCTGCTGCGGCTGGGCCGCCTGGCGGGCGAAGCGCAGCAGGTCGTGGCGTCGCTCGTCGAGCCGCTGATCGAGCGTTGCGCGCGGCCGGCGCCTGGCCGCGAGATCGAGCATCAAGGTTCGTCGAGAATCGCGCCGACCGAGGTCGCCATCGACTGTCGCCCGCTCGAAGGGCAGCCGCGGTACGTCGTGCGCGAACTGCTGATCGCGGTTTGGCGCGCGCAGGGGTATCCCGAGCAAGCGATGGGCTTCGACCATTGGACGCAACTCGCCGAACTGGCGCTGGCCGCGGACGGCGTGCCGGCCGGAAAGGCCGTGTTCCCCGGAGGGATTTTGGCGCGGCGCGACCGCGAAACGCTGATCTTGCAACTCGCCGCTGATTATACCTCACGCGGCCGACCATGAGACATTTTGCCACGAGAACGTGGTGGCTGGTGGCAGAGCGTAAGCGATGCCCCGGCTAGATAGCGACCGGGGCATCGCTTACGCTCTGCCCCAGCCACCGTGAATGTCTCATTGTCGGCCGCGAGAAGTACGGAAACCAGGAGATTGCGGAGTTTCCTGCGGCTGGCGCCCCAGGCTACACGCTGTCGCCATGCCCCTCAAGATCGGCGAGGGCGACGTGCGTCACGGCTTCGAACGTGCTGTAAAAACGCAGGCTGCGCGAAATCACGTAAAAGTCGCTCGACCCTATGTCGGGACCGTCGATACCTGGATCGAAGGCGATGTTCTCCGGGTGTTCAATCGTGACGCGATCTCCGTTTTCGAGATTGAGCACAAACGGACGAAACGGTGCTTGCCGAATGAGTCGTTGGATTTCGGTTCGCACATGGGCGGTTCGCATGGCTGGGATCCCCGGATTGACTCCTCAGACCCACGATAGCCGCCCGGCGAGGGCCAGGCAACATTGGGCCCAAGCAGGCACGGCACGACCATTCAACGGTTCCTGTTCCACGCCAGGGCGAGCGGGGCCGTCTAGCACCAGTACCACGTACCACCAGGAGGAGTCGTTCGGAAATGCCGACGGGGGACCGCATGGACCGCCACCGGTCGCGGCGCCACGCTCTGACGCCCCGTACGGGGCTGAACGACGGAATTCCAAACGGAATGGATTCCGCTCTACGACCCGAAAAACCGGCAATCATTCCCTAAACCATCTCCCCCGCGTTGCCGATAAAGCCTGAAGTCGCTCCGGGAGGGCTAATGAAACCGTGTTTCTGGTTACTGGCGTGCTGCGCGATCGGTGTGGCGGGCGGATGTGCGACGATGAGGGAGTCGGACACCGCCCGCACCGGCGTCGAGCAATTGCTGATTTCGACCGCCGTCGATCGCTCGCTCGACAAAGTGGACCTCGCGCCCTTGCGCGGGGCCCAGGTCTACGTCGAGGAAAAGTATCTCGATTGTACGGACAAGAACTACGTGATCGTCTCGCTGCATGAGCGCGTGACGCGGGCCGGATGTACGCTGGTCGACAAGCCCGACACCGCCGATGTGATCCTCGAGATCGCCAGCGGTGCGGTGGGCACCGACCGCGACGACTTGTTCGTGGGAATCCCAGCGATTCCGCTGGCGATGCCGTCGCCGATTTCGATTCCCAAGGTGGCCCTCTACGACCGCGCCAAGGCGATGGGCACGGCCAAGCTGCGCGTGCTGGCCTTCGACGCCAAGACGCGGCAGCCCTTGGTCGACTCCGGCGCGCAACTCGCGCGGGCCGACTACCGGCACTGGAACCTGCTCGGCGCCGGCCCGGTCGTCAGCGGCAAGGTGCCGCGGGATTTGACCGCCGCCACCGGCGAAAGCCAATCGATCGTCAACGTGCCGGCCAGCATCGCCGAGGGACCCAAGTTATTTCGCCGCCGTCGCTAAGAGCCTATCCCAGAACCGCCATTGTGGTGTGGGCGTCCCGCCTGCCGGGCGGTTCCGCCGCCAGATCCTTAATACTGTATACCATACCAATGGGAAGATGACGCGGACGACAAGGGCGGCGCGGAATAGGCAGGAAAAAATTCGAGGGAAACCGCCCTTGACAGGGCCTCCGCCGCGCGGTACTTCACGCACGGCATCGGGAATCCATCGTTGCATCCGCGCTCGCTTGTCCCGACGAGGCGCTCATGTGGACGACGGTCGGGGGCGCTCTCCCGGGCTCCGAAAAAACTGGCAAGACCGTACCTTTACCCGACGAAAGCTACGGCGCGAGTGGCACCGATGGGCGTTGCGGGCGAAGAAGTCTTAACGCATCCAAAGCCGGGCAATCCGCCGAGACGGATTTCCTTGTCGGTACAGGTGCGGTTTTGCCAGTTTTTTCTTGGGTATTTTCGGCTGCGCCGAAACCGCCGTGCCGCCCCGCGTTTGCGGCGAGGCCTTCTTTTTTGCATCTGGCGGCAACTTTTCCAGATCGCGACTCAAGCCGGCGTCGGGACGTGCCGATGTAAGGATGTTCGGTGGTTCGCGTACGCTTCCACGGGCCATGACTTCGATTGATTCGTTCTCGTGAATTCGGGTACAATCCGCCGCTCATCGTAGCAGGCATACTCTGTAGGGAACGCCCTCCGTGGCGTTCCGTGAAACGGGTATCGCGATGTCCGCTCGCGAAACTCGGAACGCCACGGAGGGCGTTCCCTACAGCCCCCATGCGACAATCCTAGCCTTAAGCCCTTAAGCGGGCCGTTGAAAAAAAGAGATCGAAGACGGACGGGAGATTCAAGGATGAAGACGTTTCTCGTAACCGGCCTCGTTGCGATCGTCGTCGCGGTGCCCGTTGGTGTCTACGGTCAACACGGTCGCGGCGGTGGTGGTGGCGGCGGTGGCCATGGCGGTGGCGGGTACGGCGGCGGCGGATTCGGTCGAGGGGGGTATGGCGGCGCGCATTCGGGCCGAGGTATGGGCATGGGCCATCCGACAACCGCCTCACTCCCGCGGGGCGCCGCCGCGCACTCGCAAGGCTTCGCTTACAACCACAACGCTCATTTCAGCAACCGACCGGGTTACCACGGTGGCGGCTGGTATCACGGCGATTGGCGCGGACACTGGGCGGGACCGTGGGGATATCGCCCCTGGGGATGGGGCTGGTACGGCGGTTGGGGATGGGGCGGGCCAGCGTGGGGCTACGGAATGGGCTACGTGGGCTACGGGGGCTACGGGATGGGCTATGGGGGTTATGGTTGGGGGTTCGGGGGCGGTGGCATCTCCGTGGGCATCGGGGTTCCCGCATCCCCGTGGAACTGGGGTTACTTCGGCTATTACAATCCGTACTGGGTCGCGCCCCTTGGCGGGGTGACCTACATCAACTACTCGCAGCCGGTGGTGGTCGCGGCGCCGAGCTACGCGGCTTCCGCCGGGCAAGTCGCCCCGACCTCGGACGCGCCGTCACCGGCTCCGTCGCCGGCGCCCGGTTTGCAACCGACGCCTTTGCAAAACGAGGCGATGGCCATCTTCGACAATGCTCGAAGCTTGTTCCGGAAGGGCAAGTACCGGGAGGCCCTGGCACAGACCGACCGCGCCGTGGCCCTGTTGCCGAACGATTCATTGATGCACGAGTTTCGCGCCCTGTGCCTGTTCGCCTTGAAGGATTACCAGCAATCGGCCGCCGCCGTCCATGCGGTCGTGTCGGCCGGGCCGGGTTGGAATTGGACGACCGTCAGCAACCTTTACCCCAGCGCGAGCGTTTATACCGACCAATTGCGCGCCCTGGAGAAGTTCTGCGGCGATCGCCCGTCGGCCGCCGCGGCGCGCTTTCTGCTGGCCTACCATTACCTGCTCGGCCAACACAATGAGCAGGCGGCGGCCGTGCTCAAGGAGCTGCGCCAATTGGAACCCGACGATCAACTCGCCGCCCAATTGCTCAAAGGGCTCACGACGCCCGCCGACGCGAAATCGTCGCCCAGCTTGCCGCCGGCGCCGGATCAGGCGGTCGACGCGGCCGTCGTCGTGGGGCATTGGAAGGCCAACCGTTCCGACGGCTCGTCGTTCGATCTGGACCTGACGAAAGATCACAAGTTCAATTGGAAATTCGAACAGCAGGACCGGCAACAGCAATTCGACGGCACCTACACGCTGGCCGACAACTTCTTGATCCTGTCGGCCGGCGGCCAGAACACGCTGGTGGGGAAAGTCTCGATGGAGACCAGCCGCCAGCTCACGTTCCGCCTGGCGGGCGCCAACCCGGCCGAACCCGGTTTGACGTTCACGAGGTAAGCCCGTCGTCTCTGTAGGGAACGCCCTCCGTGGCGTTCCGCGTCCCGACAAAAAACGTCGCACCCTCTTCCCGAAACGCCACGGAGGGCGTTCCCTACACGAGCTGGCACTTTGCTTTGGAGTATGGCGGCGTCAGGGGGGGTCGTGCCCGCCGGGGTGGAACGGATGGCAACGGCAGATCCGCCACACGCCGCGGAGCGTCCCGCGCACCGCACCGTACTTTTGCACCGCCCCAATGAAATAGTTGCTGCAAGTCGGCGTAAAGCGGCATTGCCTCCCAATGAGCGGGCTAAGAGTCCATTGGTACACTCGCACCAAGCCAATCAATAGCCTTCCGGGCAGCCGGATCAGGATGAGCCAAAGCCACCTCGTCGTTCGCCGGATTCGGTTCATGTCGCGGCTCGCCGCGCCTTGCGCCCCAAACGCGCGGCCAACGCCGGAAGCCTTTCGATGAGCTGGAGCAGTTCTGGAACGATACCGGCTCGCGGTACGACCACCAGGTCAAGCCCGGCGGGCAAATCGTCGCGACGCAGGCGAAATGCCTCGCGCAATAGCCGCTTCCAACGGTTGCGCTGGACGGCACCCCCCACCTTGCGCGAGACCGACAAGCCGAGCCGTGGGTGGTCGAGGCCGTTCTCGCAGGCGTACAGCACCAAGTAGTCGTCGGAGGCGCTCAGTCGCCGGCGATAGACCCTCTGGAAGTCGGCGCCGCGACGGATTCGGAACCGAGCGGGAAAGCTTTGATCGGTCATCGCGCGACTCGATTCTAGCCTAAATCGTGTTCGTCCAACTCGTCCGGCGGTTGTGGCACCAACGGTTTGGCATACCAGGCGTCATCGACCACCCGGCTAGGCGACACCGGCTGCCGAGCCAGGCGGCGAACCATCCAGCCCCCTAAAATCACGGCCGCCACCAGGCCGATGCCCAAGACCGTGAGGGCGAGCAACGCCATGAGCATTTTAGCACGGACGAGCGGCGTCAGGTCGGGCTTCGGGGCCGGATCGTCCGCCCCTAGCAGCCAAGGAACCAGGAACAACCAGGAACTTACCATTTGAGATCTCGCCGCGGGTCGAGCGGCTGGCGCTCGTCGAATTGCCTGACCCACTCCAAACTCTTGGCGTCGAGTTGGGCGGGGAGCACGATTTGGATGTCGGCGATCAGGTCGCCGGCCGATTTGCCCGGCCGAGCGATGCCGTGCCCCTTGATCCGCAGCTTGGCGCCGCTCGAAGTGCCGGGGGGAACACGTAGCGTGACGGTCCCGCGCGGCGTCGGCACGTCGACCTTTCCGCCTTCGGCCGCCTCGCGCAGGGTCACGGGCACGCGCAGGTGCAAGTGGTCGCCGCGGCGCGCAAATGAGGGATGCGAGCCCACCTTGACCAGGATCAGCAAGTCGCCCGGCGGCCCGCCGTCGAGCGATTCACCCTGGCCGCGCAGCCGAATCTTCTTGCCGTCCTCGATGCCGGCAGGGATCTTCACGGCGATCGCCTCGCGCTTGCCCGAAGCGTGAAGCAGTTCAAGATGCGTTTCGCCTCCGAGAACCGCCAGCGTGAAGGGGATTTGGACTTCGTGTTCGGCCTGTGGCGCCGGCGGCTTGGCCGCGCGGCCGCGGCGGCCTGGTCCGGCCGGCCGGGCGCGCCGGTACTGGTTGAACATGTCGGCAAAGCCGCCGGAAGTGTCGCTGTCGAACCGCTCGCCGAAGAATTGGGTGAAGTCGAACTCGTCCGCCGGCTGTCCGCGACCCGCCCCTTGACCCGGCCGCCGACCACCGGACCCGGCCCCCTCGAACGCGCTGCCGTAGCGGTCGTACAGCTCGCGCTTGTGCGAGTCCTTGAGCACGTCGTACGCCGCCTGCACGGCCTGGAACTTCTTCTTGGCCGTCTTGTCGTCCGGGTTCACGTCGGGATGGAATTTCCGCGCCAGTTTGGCGTAGGCTTTGTCGATATCGGCCGGAGAGGCCTCACGATGGACACCCAGCGTTTGGTAATAGTCGTCGGCCATGCCGTGGAATATTGCTTACATGTGGATTTGAGCGAAAAACCTTCCGCCTCCATTCTACGTGGCTCGGCGCCTTTCTGGGAAGCGGGTAGCTCAATTGACATGGTTCCGTAGCTGGCTTCGCGCCACCGCTTTCTCGTGGCAAAATGTCCTATTGTCGTCCGCGTGAAGCATCGCCTTGAGGCGGGTACTTGTTTTTTTGTGGGAGCGGGAGAAGATCGTCAATATGAAAACCCTCTTGCTCGCCGTGGCGTTCGTGCTGGCCACCTCGTCGGCCTGCGCCGGCAACGGCGATTTCACGATCACCGTGGTCGATGGCGAAACCGGCGAAACGATACCTTGCCGGATGCACCTCTCGAATGAGAAGGAAAAGCCGCAAAAGGTGGGCCGCTTCCCATTCTGGCACGACCATTTCGTGTTTCCCGGCAAGGTACGGCTCAAATTGGCGAAGGGAACCTATAACTTCGTCATCGAGCGCGGACCGGAGTACTACGTGGCGAGCGGGTACTTCATCATCGAAAACCTCTCCAAGGACGAAAAACGCATCGAGTTGAAGCGGTTCGCCAACCTGGCCAAGGAAGGCTGGTGGTCGGGCGATCTGCATGTGCATCGCCCGCTGAAGGACATCGAACTGTTGATGATGGCCGAAGACCTGCATGTGGCGCCGGTCATCACCTGGTGGAACGCCAAGAACGAATGGCTCAAGCGCCCCGTGCCCGACGAGCCGGTGAAGTCGTTCGATACCAACCGCTATTACGACCTGCTGGCCGGCGAGGATGAACGCGAGGGGGGAGCGCTGTTGTATTTCCGCCTCGACAAGCCGCTCGACCTGGCCGGCGCCGGTCGCGAATATCCTTCACCGATGAAGTTTCTCGCCTTGGCGCGCGAGCAGCCGCGGGCATGGGTCGACGCCGAAAAGCCATTCTGGTGGGATCTGCCCGTCTGGCTGGCGTGCGGCACGATCGATTCGATCGGCCTGTGCAACAACCACATGTGCCGCGATGAAATGAAAGAAGACGAGGCCTGGGGCAAGCCGCGCGACGTGAAGCGGCTTCCGCCGCCGTTGGGCAACGCGCAGTGGTCGCAGGAGATTTACCACCATGTGCTCAACTGCGGCTTCCGCATTCCACCCTCGGCCGGCAGCGCGTCGGGGGTGCTGCCCAACCCCGTCGGTTACAATCGCGTCTACGTCTGGGTCGACCCGCGGCAGTTCAATTACGATACCTGGTGGGATGGATTCAAGGCCGGCCGGGTCGTTGTTACCAACGGTCCCTTGATTCGCCCGCTGGCCAACGGCCGGATGCCGGGCCATGTGTTCAGGGCCGACGAAGGCGAGTCGATCTCGCTCGACGTGGTGCTCACCTTCACGTTCCGCAGCGATGAACCCATCACCTACTTCGAGTTGATCAAGGATGGCCGTGTGGCGCAGAGCGTGCGCTACGAGGAACTGGCCCAGACCGGGCACTTTCCGCCACTGGAGTTCGACGAGAGCGGTTGGTTCCTGGTCCGCGCCGTCAGCGATGCGGAGAACACGTACCGTTTCGCTTCGAGTGGTCCCTGGTACGTCGAGATCGGCGAAACGCCGCGGCGGATCGTCAAGCGATCCGCGCAATTCTTCCTCGATTGGTCTCGCGAGCGCGCCGGCCGTGTCACGCTCGACGACGCCGACCAGCGCCGCGAGGTGCTGCGGTTTCACGAACAGGCGATCAAGTTCTGGGAAGAACGCGTCGAACAGGCGGATCTCACCTCTCACCTCTAACCCCTAACCTCTCACCAGGTCCTACACCATGCCTATCGGTTTCGGCGTCATCGGCTGCGGGATGATCGCGAACTTTCACTCGCGGGCGATTGGCGATGTGCGCGGGGCAAAGCTGGTCGCGTGTTACGATACGTTTCCGGCGGCGGCCGACCGGCTGGCGGCCTCGACCGGCTGCAAGGCGTACCACCGGCTCGACGAGATGCTCGCCGATCCCGCCGTTGGGGTTGTTACCATCGGAACCCCCAGCGGTGCTCATCTCGAACCTGCCGTGGCGGCCGCGCGGGCGAAAAAACACGTCATCGTCGAAAAACCGCTTGAAATCACGCTCAAGCGCTGCGACCGCATCATCGAGGAATGCGAGCGAGCCGGGGTCGAGCTCTCGACCATTTTCCCTTCGCGTTTTCATGATTCGAGCGTCGAGCTGCGTCGAGCGATGGACGCCGGGCGCTTCGGCAAGCTGACGGTGGGCGACGCGTACGTCAAGTGGTTCCGGCCGCAGTCGTACTACGACGGCGGGGCCTGGCGCGGCACCTGGGAACTCGACGGCGGCGGAGCGCTGATGAACCAGGCCGTGCATAGCGTCGATCTGCTCACCTGGTTGATGGGCCCGGTCACGGAGGTCCGCGCCCAGGCCGCGACCTTGGCCCACGAGCGGATCGCCGTCGAGGACACGGCCGTGGCCACGCTGCGGTTCGCCAACGGCGCGCTGGGCGTGATCGAAGCCAGCACGGCCACCTACCCCGGCTACCTCAAGCGGATCGAAATCCACGGTTCGACCGGTTCGGCCGTCATGGAGGAGGAAGACATCATCAAGTGGGACTTCGCCAAGAGCGACCGCCGCGACACGGCGATCCGCGCGCAGATGACCCAAAGCAAGAGCACAGGCGGCGGCGCGAGCGACCCAGCGGCGATTGGCCATCATGGGCACGCCAGGCAATTCCGCGACGTCGTCGAGGCGATCCGCAAGGGTCGCCGACCGGCGATTGACGGCCACGAAGGCCGCCGTAGCGTCGAGATCATTCTGGCCATCTACAAGGCCGCGGAAACCGGCCGCGCCGTCCGGCTGCCGCTGGCCGGCGATCCATCGCTGAAGGCCAGGAAAATCAAGGCCAAGTAAGAGGCTATCCGAAAACTCGTGCAAATCGACGGCACGCCATCGTGGGATGGCCTTCCCAGGCCGTCCGCGGCAAAAGACGGCCTAGCCCGGATGATTCATGGTCCCCACACTAACCCGCAGCGCAAACAAGGCCCAGCGTTGGACTTACCTTGCTTGCGCTGCGGGTTAGTGTAATGGCAGTCTGCGCTCGTTTCCCCCGGACCATGAATAATCCGGGCTACTAGGAAGGCCGTCCCACGGTGAGTCTTCGGATAGGCCCTCAGATTGACCGCTCGTAGATCCGGTAGGTCTTGTACTTTTTTCCGCCCGCCGCGAGAATCGCGCGATTGATCAACGCGTTGTCTTCGAGCGTCCAGCCCAATTCCGCACCGGTATAGTGGACCACGTTCTTGCCGTACTCCAGGGTGGCGAGAATCAGCAACTCGGCGACCCCACGACGGCGGTGGCCTTCGATCACGCCCAGCGTCAGTAACCGGGCGGTGCGAATCCGCCGGCAGTTGAGCAAGAACCGCGCGAGACCGATCGGCAGCCCCCAACGGAACAGACGGCCGTTCAAGGAGCGCATCGCCTCGTTGATGTCCGGCAAGGCCATCGAGAAACCCACCGGCGCCCCATCCATTTCGGCGAACAACAGCATTTCCGGCAACGCCACGCGCCGCAGATCCTTGGCCAGATGATCGAACTCGGCGTCGGTCATCTTGACGAAGCCCCAGTTGCGTTCCCAGGCCGAATTGTAGATCAGCTTGCAACGCTGCAGTTCCGCGGCCATGTCGCGGATTCGGAAGTGGCGCACCGTAATCCGTCTCCGCGCGGCGAGCCGTTGGGCCTTGGCCTTCCAGGTCGCCAGCAGATCGAAGGCGTCGTCGAACCACCAACTGTAGAGATCCTTGGCCTTGGCCAACCCCCAGGCTTCGAGCAGAGGCGCATAGTAAGGTGGGTTGTGGTTCATCATGATCCGCGGGGGCGTGCTGAAGCCCTCGATCAGAAGACCGCAAGCGTAGTTCGTCGAATAGTCGCAGGGTCCGAGGATTTGCGTCCGCCCCCGCGCGCGGAGCCAATCGGCGGCCGCGTCGAGCAGGGCGGCCGCGACCTGTTCGTCGTCGATCGTCTCGAACATCCCGAAGCAGCCGACGTTGGCGGCATGTTCGGCGTTGTAGTGGGGGTCGTCGCTGACGAGGATTCGGCCCGCGGGCCGACCGCGGCGAAAGGCGAGAAACTGCGTCGCGGCGCCGTGCCGCAGGAAGGGGTGTTTCTTGGCGTCGATGAATTCCTTGCGCTCGATCAAGAGCGGCGGCACCCAGTGCGGATCATCGGCGTAGATTCGCCAGGGGAACTTCAGGAACGTGTCGCGTGCCCGCCGGCCGCGGACTTCGCTCACGTCGATATCACCCCGTTGTCCCGGCGTGATGTCCGGCCGTCGTGCCTCGTTGTGCTCCATGCCGGCCTTCTTAGCGATTGATCACGACGCCGACGTTGATGCCTTGGACGAGCACGAACTGCCGCGTTTGCGCGTTCATGATGCCGAACTGCGGCAGCGTATAGTCGATGGCGTTGGCCGAGCGAGCCATGCCCCCCATGAACAGTCCGGTCCAGCCGAACTGAACGGCCACCGAACGGTAGACCTGGTAGTTCAGGTTCAACCGCATTTCACCCACCGGCGCGAACTGGGTCGCGAAGTGGGTGTGGCTGAAGCTCTGCGGAACCAGCCCGATCGGGTAACCGGGCTGAAGTGTCGGCGTCTGGCTTCCCGTAGCGCCGCCACCGCCGCCCGTACTGGTCGGGCTCTGTCCGAGCGTGGCCTGCTGCGCGAACCCCGGCTGCTTGCCGTAGAAACCGGTTTGCCTGAGGGCCTGGAAGTTGGCCGCGCCCATGACGCGGGCCTCGGTTTGGAACGACAGGCGTCCCTTACCCGCCGCCCACCGCAACCCGAGTTGCGGACCGATCAGATTGTTATCCGCTGATTGATATATTTGGGTGGTGCCCAAGACGCCGTTGGAGATCTGGGTGTTCGTCGTGGCGCCTCCACCGCCGCCTCCGCCGGCGCCGGAGTTCGCTTGCTGCGAGATGTCGGGAAAGCCCTCGACCAGAAAGCTGTCGCGGAAGCGCAGGTAGCGCACGCCGGCCAGGGCCTCCCAAGTGCCCAGGCGACGATTGTTGTTGCGGCGCAATGGCAATTGCCAGAGATGCATGACTTCGATGCCCCACAGACGCGAGCTCTGCTGCGCCGTGAGCGAGTGGAAGATCACCGGAAACTGCACCAGGTCGCCGAAGTCGGTCGGGGCGGATATCTTGGGGATGCCGGTGAACGGTGGAATGAACGTCGGCGGCGGATTGGGATTCAGAGTACCGGGATCCTGCCCGTTGGGGCCGAAGATATGGTTGCCATTCACGTCGAAGGCCACGCCGTTGGGTCCGGGGATGAAACCCTCCAGCGGATTGATGCCGTTGGTGAACGGCGCGAAGACCGCCATCTGGCCGGTGCCGACGACCTGCTGCGAAGTCTGCGATTGCAGGACGATCGTGCCGACCATCCACCCTTCGCCGTCTTCGTTGATGTATCCGATCTGGTATCGCTGGCCCGGCCCAAGGCGCGGTTGGATGAAGCCCGTATCGAGCGTGTTGGCCTGGTTGAAGAAGTTGAGCGTCAGGAATCCCGGCGACTGGTTCGTGGTCGTGGTCGTCGTCCCGGTGGTTCCAGATAATGCCGGGTTGACGGGAAAGCCCAAAACTCCCCCTTGGCCGACCAGGGGCGAATAGCCTTCCTTGCCGACGGTGGTCCGATCCGGCGGAGAGATCGACCATGCCAGGGCTTCCGCGGTGGCGAACCAACCGCGTTTGCGTTTCGGGCCGCTGCCATAGCGGCTCAAGTCGGCCGGGGCGCCGATTTGCACGTCCTTGAAGTACGGCAGCCATTCGTTTTCCTTCAGCTCTTGGGCTGAGGCCACCGTCGCCACCAGGAGTTGCAAAGCTAATCCCAGCCACAACTTCGTGCGGTTGATCGACATGGTTAGGGTCTACCTTGGCTTCCTTCCAAAAAATTCCGCGCACCCTCTCCACGGTGAAGAGCCAAATCTGTGCCCGTGCGGGTAGTATCGGTAGTGCCGCTTCAACGAGTTGAGTAAGAAAGGCGCAACTTGCTGGAAATGCCGCGGGCGACCGGCCCATGCATGTGCCGCCAAACCCCACGAGGCCGCCTAGACCCGCATAGTAGGGGGGCGTGCTAGCCCGGATTATTCATGGTCCGGGGAGGAACTCGCGCACTGTGCTGTAGCAGAATTCGCAAGAATTCTGGCGTAACTCGCGTCCACGGTTATGGATCGGTTGCCTGTAATGTCGCCTTTCGCTCCGCGAAAGAACGCCCTTTCGCGGAGCGAAAGGCGACAGACCGGTTATCGAGGAAGGAAACTTGTTGGAAGAAAAACCTACTTCATGGCGGCGATCCACTGGCGTATCAACTCGACGCCTTCCTCGTGGACCAGGCGCTTGCCCAGTTCCGGCATCATGACGTCGGGGTGGGTCGAGAGGATCCGGATCATCAAGATCGACTTCTCCGGCTTGCCCGGCACGATGTCGTACAGCCTGCCGCCCGAACCCGTGCCCGCCGCGACCGGCGGCTTGAGTATGCCCAGCTTCGTCCGATCGGTCTCGCCGGCCAGCAGATCCAAACCCGCGTTCTGAGCCGGGCCGCCCGGCTGGTGGCAATGCGCGCAGTTGACATCGAGCCACGCCCGCGCGCGACGTTCGAGCGGGGCCGTCGCGTCGTCCCAGGCCGCCAGCCGCGGTGCGTCGTCCGGCGCGGGCGCGTCGATCAGAGCGCCGACGCGAGCCCAGTGGGCCAGTTGGTTCTCGGCGCCCTCGGCGTACGTGAAATCGTGATTGAGGTGCCGCGCCTTCAAACCGATGGGCTGCATGCCGCGGCCGGTCGTGTGGCATCCCTTGCACTGGTTGACGTTGGGAACGATGTAATTGTTGTCGCGATCTTGACCGTCGCTGTGAATCCAGTGGACGTCGAGCGTTCCGCCCGCGACTTGGAGCAGGGCCTCGGTCTCGTCGTCGTTCCAGACGTAGGCCAGGCCGGTCCAGCCCTCGGCCGTGCGCTCGAGAATCCGCGTTTCCAGCAGTCGCTCGCCTTCCTCCGGCCGGCGCAGGTCGTGGGGCATGGCAAACGTCTTCGCGATTCGCGTGCCGACGGGCAACTCGATCGTACCGTCAGCCGTGTAAACGGCCCGTTTTCCTTTGGGGATCTGTACGAAACGGTGCTTGACGGTGTAATCGGAAAAGAGCGGCGTCGCCACGTCGTACGCGACCACGCCGGCAAGGGGCTGTTGCGAGGCGCCGTCGCCTTCAAACAGGCGATATTCCGACAGCTTCCGCGGCGCTGGGCGATTGGCACGCGAGGGCTTGGCCGTCGCGGCCGCCGCCAGCGTCACCGCCGGCAACGGCGGCAGCGTGCCGACGAAGGGCTTGATGTCCTGGCTCACTTTCTTCGGATCGGGAATCGCCGAGGCCAGGTCGATCCGGGCAAAGTCGGCGTCGCCGTTGTTTTCCAGCCGGATTTGAAGTTCGTCGGGCAGTTTGCCCGCGACCAGCTTGGCGGGATCCTGCGCCCAATCGTAGATGATGTCAGGCAGGGTGCGCCGGAAGAGTACGACCTTGAGCAGCGCCAATTCGCCCGCCGGCTTGTCGCCGCCCCCCGCGAAACGGTTGTCGTACACGAAAATCGCTTCGGGGTACGGGTCGAACTCGCGATCGGTGAACTGGAGCTTCGTGGCCAGGTAGCTGACGATCACCAGGTTGACCGTCTGGTTGTCCGCGAGGTCGTTGTCGAAGATTTCGGTGCGATCAGCGGCCATGACCATGATACCGGTGCCCGCCGGCACCTGGGCGACGATATTCCCCTTGGGGGCGAAGTTCTCGTGGTTGTTGGCGACCACCCGGTTCTTGAACACACGGCAGTCGCGTCCCTCCTTTCGAACCAGGTCGGGAAGCGTGAAGACGAGGATGCCGGCGGCGTTATCGGTCAGTTCGTTGTCGTGGACGTCGGCGTCGACGGAGTTTTCGATCTCGATGCCGGCCACATTTTGCCTCGCGCGGTTGCGGCGGACGATGATGTTGCGCGACTGACCCACGTAGATGCCCGCGTCCGACGATCCGCTGACGTCGCAGTCTTCGACCAGCACGTTGTCGCAGAGCACTGGGTAAAGTCCGTACGAGCCGTTGGTCGGCTTCGCGCCGCCGGTCCATTCGACGCGCACGCGGCGGAGCGTGACGCCGTCGGCGCCCGTGACCTTGACCGCGTCGCCTGGGACATCCATGACCGCCAGGTCTTCCAGCGTGAAGCCGCCGCTGGTGATCGACAGCCCCTCGCCGCCGGTGCCGGGCAGCAAGCCGGCGAAGTTCAGTACGGTATCGTCGCGGCCCTGGCCGCGCAGCGTCACGTTCGGCACGTCGAGCGAGAGGGTGGCGGTGAAGTCGAATGTGCCGGCCGCCAGTTCGATCGTATCGCCGGGCAAGGCTTCGATCAGCGCCGTCTGCAAGCGTGTTTGCGCCGTGGGGCCGGGTTCGATCGCCGCCTGCCTGGTCGGCCGGTCGGCGGCCGCCAGGCGGCACGTCGCCGACAGGGCGCCTGCGATCCATAAGAGGGTGGGCAGCGCCCACAACGAGCGCGGGCGAAAGCCCACGCTGCCAGCATTGTGGCCGCGACCTCCTGTAGGGTGGGCACCGCCCACCAACGTCAATTTGCCTGTAGGGTGGGCACCGCCCACCAACGTCAATTTGCGCAAGTAAACACCGGATCGTGTGAACATGGATACGTCCAACCTTATTCAAAGCGCCGCTTGAACAGGGATGCGAAAATGGGACCGACTCTGTAGGGAACGCGCTTCGTTCCGCAGGCCACTGAATCTTATTCCATACCGACCGTAACGTCTACGCTCAATGGGCGGGTGGTACCCGACAGCGCAATTCTACCGATTTGCTCAATTCGGCCGGTTTTTGGGGACGATAACTCCTTCAGGCTTGCGATCCAATCGAAAGGAATTCGACCCATGAAACGCACGATCATCGCCGCACTGTTAGTCACACTGATGGGGCTGGGCAGCGGCTGCTGCAGTTGCCGTCAGCACGGCCTTTGCGGCAAACTGCGCTGCCGACAAGGTTGCCGAGAGGGCTGCGGAGATGGCTGCGAACAGGGCTGCCGACATCGCTGTGGCCTGTTCGCCAATCGCGGTTGCGGGATTTTCGGACATAGGGGCTGTGGCGGCCAATGCGGCCCAGGCGGCCAAGGTGGCTACGACGACGGCGCCGCGTATGGCGGTGGCGGTCCGCCCTCGGCCCAGGTGACCTACCCGTATTACACGACTCGCGGCCCGCGCGACTTCCTGTCCGACAACCCACGCGGTATCGGACCTTAGCGCGGATTATTCATGGTCCGGGGAGGAACTCGCCCACTGTGCCGTAGCGCAATTCGCAAGAATTCCGGCGTAACTCGCGTCCTCGGCCTGAATTCTTGCGAAGCCAGCTACGGGACCATTCACGGTGGCTGGGGCAGAGCCTAAGCGATGCCCCGGTCGCTATTGAGCCGGGGCATCGTACTTGCCCCAGGGCATCCGGATGGGTTCGGCCTCGCTCTTGATCTCCTCAATTCGCGGGTTGCAGCGGTCGGTGCCCTTGGCGCCGTGCCCAGCTCTTTAGCGGCCCTCGCGCCTTCCGCCAGTTCGCCGCGCAACCAGAGCGCCGCATCCAACTGGTCGAGTTGCCCGGCCGTGGCGTTAGGAGGCGAGCGGGGGGCGTTAGCCCCCTGTTTGTTATAGTAGGCGTTAGGAGGCGAGCGGGGGGCGTTAGCCGCCTTGGCCCGCGTTCGTGGTGGGCAGCGCGCAGCGCCCACCCTACGTTTCATTTTGCATTGTTCCTCGCGGCGCGAACCACCAGAGCACGCCGGCAACGACTAACTCGCCCGCGATACCCACCAGTCGCACGAGAACCGCGGCGACCAACGCGCCGGCCAGGCCGAACCTGGGGCCGAGCAATTCCAGCAACAATGCCTCGCGCACCACGAAGCCGCCGGGAACGAATGACAGAAACCCGCCCACGACGGCCAAGGCCATGGCGGCCGTGCAAATCAGCACCTGGTCGAACGTGGCGAGTGAGCTGGTGTAGCCGCCCGCGGCGAGCGTGGCCCAAAGAGCGGCGCCTTGAAGCAACCAGCCGACACCTAACACCGCCCACGCGGCCCCGACCGTGCCGAAGCCGAGCTGGCCGAGCCGCTCGGCCGCGGACGGGTCGAACTTGCCGGCGCCGGAAAGCCGCGCCAGGCGGCGGAAAATGCACGGCACGGTGGGCGTCGCCACCACGGCGAGGAGGCCCGCGGCGGAGAGCGTCCATTTCCACTCGCCGGGAAAGCGCAGCGCGAGAATCGCCAGCGTCCAGAACATGCCGGCGGACATCGTGGTCAGGGTTTCATAGAACACGGCGACGGTGGCCGCGGTGGCGGTGGTGCCACCGGCGCGCAGCAACCCGGCGCGCAGCACGATGACCATCGCTTTACCGGGCGCGTACTTGCCCAAGTGGCCGATGTAATAGGCCCGCAAGGCTTCGCCGCGTTGGGCGGGCTGCCCCAGCATGACGAGCAGGCGGTGCCAAAACAAGCCCGGCGGGAGCATGCCCAATACGCTCAGCCCGGCGGCCAACACCAGCCAAGCAGGCCACAACGGCGATGGATTCCAATGCTTGTCCTGAAGCGTTTCCCAGGCCGACCAGGCCGTGCGATGGATGCCCCAGGCGACCAGAGCCACCAGGCAGAGCTTGGCGGCCGGAAACAGCCATTTGCGGATGGTTGGCGGCATGAGCGAAGGCGGCCGGAGGATAAAGTTGCAAGGAGTAAAAGTGTTTTATACTTCACGCGGCCGACCATGAGACATTTTACCACGAGAAAGTGGTGGCTGGTGGCAGAGCGTAAGCGATGCCCCGGCTAGAAAGCGACCGGGGCATCGCTTACGCTCTGCCCCAGCCACCGTGAATGTCTCATTCTCGACCGCGCGAAGTATATTAGCCGCTTGTCCTGACCACTGGCGGTGAACTACTGACAACGCACCTTTTCTTCGTTTACAATACCCCCATCAATCGCCCCCAAACCACAAGGATCGCGGACCATGTCGCGGGTCGTTTCGTTCGTCGTCTTGGTGGCGATCCTGCTGGCAAGCGTCGCGGCGTTCTATCATGTGATGTCGAGCTTTCTTTTGCCGCTGTTCCTGGCGGTGCTGCTGGTGGTGATCTTCCGCCCCGTCCACCGCTGGATTGCGCGCCGTTGCCGAGAACGCGAGCGATGGGCGGCGGGGCTGACGACGCTGGCGATCCTGGCGATCGTGCTGTTGCCGATGCTGGTCATCCTCGGCCAAGCGGCGCGTGAGGCGGGGGCGATGGCCCGCGATTGGAACTCCGCGTCGATCAAACGAAAGTTGACGTCGCTCCGCGAGACGTTGCGACTCGAATTGCCTCCCCCAGCGGTCGACGAGGAACTCGCGCAAATCGATGAAGAACTGCGGACGCTGGCGGCGGCGGCCGGTGACACGCGCCGGACATCGATCGATCAACTGAAGCGACGCGCGTCCGAACTGGGACCGCTCATCTTTTCCGACGAGGGCGACCGCCCGAGAAAAGCGCCGCCGGGATGGATGGAGTGCGGCGACGGGGCCAAGGTCGAGAAGCAGGTGCGAGAACTTCGAAACACGATCGCCGCCCTTGACGTGGATGAAACCGACGAAGCGAAGTTTGCGACGGAGGTGGCCGCGGCGCGCCGGGGTCTCGAGCGGCTCTCGGGCGATCTGCTCGGCGGCTCGGTGCGGTCCTGGTTCAAACGACAGGCGAACCCGACTGAAGAACAACTGACGGCGCTGCGCGAGCGAGCCAGGGACTTCGCCGACTCGATGGCGTTGGGCGGCGCCAGGTACGCCGGCGACGTGCTGCCCGACCTGCTGGTTGGACTTGGCGTGATGATCATCGCTCTTTATTACTTCCTGGCCGACGGCCCCTCGATGCTCAAGTCCCTGATGCGGCTCTCGCCCTTGGACGACCGTTACGAGGAGCAGCTTCTGGGCGAATTCGCCACGGTCAGCCGAGCGGTGGTCGTGGCCACGCTTCTATCGGCCCTGGCGCAAGGATTGCTCGCGGGGGTGGGTTACTTCTTCGCCGGCCTCGGGTCGGTGACGCTGTTGACGATGCTGACGATGCTCTTCGCCTTGATACCGTTCGTCGGCGCGACGGCCATTTGGCTCCCTTGCTGCCTCTGGCTGTTTCTCGAAGGGCGGACCACCGCGGCCGTCGCACTGGCCGTCTACGGCGCCGTGGTGGTCGCGATGGCCGACAACCTGATCAAGCCGCTGGTCTTGCAGGGGCAATCGAACCTGCACCCGCTGTTGGCCCTGTTGAGCGTGCTGGGGGGCGTCAAGGCGATGGGACCGATCGGCATTGTGGTCGGGCCGATGATCGTGGCCTTTTTGCAAGCCCTGTTGAAAATGCTGCAAGTGGAACTCGACGCGATGGGGAATCAAGCGGGAAAGGAGGCGAAATGAAAACAACGGCCCGCTTCATGGCGGGCGCATCGTTGCGACCGCGCCATCTGTAGGGAACGCCATCCGTGGCGTTCCGTGAGGCTGGTGCGACGTCGTCCGGCAGGGCGCGGAACGCCACGGAGGGCGTTCCCTACAGAGTCCGTCGCGTCTTCGCACTTCAGTCCGCCGACCAAGGGTGATAGACTTGAATTCACGAATCGGGGCTGATCGAGGCGCGGGTTTCGAGGCGTTTTGACATGCGAAAAATCAAGTCGGGCGGGGGTTGGCCGGCCATCTGGTACACGCTGCGCAAGGGGCGCGAGGTGGGCGGCCTCTGGAAACTCTGGAAGGCGATGCGGACCAAGAACGCCTGCAAGACCTGCGCGCTGGGCATGGGCGGGCAGGCCGGCGGCATGGTCAACGAACAGGGCCATTTTCCCGAATTCTGCAAGAAATCGCTGCAGGCGATGGCCGCCGACATGCAAGGCGCCGTCCGCCCCGAGTTCTGGGAAACCTACTCCATCGCCCAATTGCGGGCCTTTTCGCCCCGTGAGCTCGAATCGTGCGGAAGGCTCACCACGCCGGTCCTATACCGGCGTGGAGACGACTATTACCGTCCGATCACCTGGGACGATGCGCTCGCGCGGATCGCGGCCCGACTCAAGAGCGTAACGGCCGACGAGACGTTCTGGTATCTCAGCGGTCGCAGCTCGAACGAAGCGGCGTTCTTGTTGCAACTTTTCGCCCGGCTCTACGGCACGAACAACGTCAACAACTGCAGCTACTATTGCCACCAGGCCAGCGGCGTCGGCCTGACGAGCTCGGTGGGCGGCGGCACGGCCACGATCGATCTGGCCGATCTCGACGAGGCGGAACTGGTGTTCGTCATCGGGGGCAACCCGGCCAGCAACCATCCACGCTTGATGCGCACGCTGATGCAGGTGCGCCGGCGCGGCGGCGACGTCATCGTGATCAACCCGGTGGTCGAGACGGGCATGGTCAACTTCCGAGTCCCCAGCGACCTGCGGAGCCTGTTCCTGGGCAGCGAGATCGCCAGCCACTACGTGCAGCCCGACATCGGCGGCGACCTGGCGCTCCTCACCGGTATCGCCAAACGGATCGACGAAACGCAGGCGGCCGACGTCGAGTTTCTCACCCGGCACTGCGACGGCTGGGACCAGTACTCGCTCTACCTGCGCGGGCTCGACTGGGACGAGATCCACCGCAAGTCGGGCGTGACCAGGCACGACATCGACAAACTCGCCGAACGCTACGCTCAGGCCGGGTCGGTCGTTTTCAGTTGGACGATGGGCATCACCCATCACGCCCACGGCGTGCGGAACGTGCAGGCGATCGCCAACCTGGCCTTGATGCGTGGCATGGTCGGGAGGCCGCACTGCGGCCTGTTGCCGATCCGCGGCCACTCGAACGTGCAGGGGATCGGCTCGGTGGGCGTCACGCCCCAATTGAAGGAAGCCGTCTTGCAGCGGCTGCAAGACTATTTTCACGTCCGGCTGCCCACGCGGCCGGGCCTCGACACGCTGGGGTGCGTCGAGGCCGCCCATTCGGGAAGGCTCAAACTCGGCGTTTGCCTCGGCGGCAACCTGTACGGCTCGAACCCCGACGCCGCCTTCGCCGCGGACGCCCTGGCGAAGCTCGACTTCGTCGTTTATTTGAACACCACGCTCAACACCACCCACGCGCACGGGCTGGCGGACGAGACGATCATCCTGCCGGTGGCGGCCCGCGACGAAGAGCCGCGGCCGACGACGCAGGAATCAATGTTCAACTATGTGCGCTTCAGCGACGGCGGCCCCGCGCGGCACGACGGACCGCGCAGCGAAGTGCGAATCGTCGCCGACATGGCCTCGCGCGTGCTGGGCCGCGAGGGCCCTGTCGATTGGGACGACCTGCGCGACACGGGGCAAATTCGCAAGGCGATCGCGGCCATCGTCCCCGGCTTCGAGAAACTGGCCGAAATCGATGAAACAAAGCGGGAGTTCCAGATCGCCGGCCGCGTGCTCCATGTGCCGCGGTTCCCCACGGCCACGGGCCGCGCGAAGCTGCACACGCACGCGCTGCCCGACCTGTTGGGCGGCGAAGGCCAGTTGCGGCTGATGACGGTGCGCAGCGAGGGGCAGTTCAACACGGTGGTCTACGAGGAGTACGACCTCTACCGCGGCGTCGACCGCCGCGACGTGGTGCTCGTCCATCCCGGCGACATCGAGCGGCTGGGCCTGAAGGCGGACCAGCGAGTGTCCGTCCGCAGCGAGACCGGGGTCATGGCCGGGATCATCGTCCGAGCTTTTCCCCAGATCAAGCAGGGTAACGCCTTGATGTACTATCCCGAGGCCAACGTCCTCGTCTCGCGGCGGCTCGATCCGCTGTCGAAGACGCCGGCGTTCAAGGGGGTTCCCATTTGGCTGGAAGCGGCCCGAAACGGCGAGCCGGCCGTAACCCAGGCGGCGCCGCTTGCCGAAGGCCAACCAAGCCAACGAAGGCCGCTTCCGAGTTGTTAGCCCGTATGGTGCATCGCGATCCGCACCATGGCCATGTGGCCGAGGTCGCGTGCGGACGTTATACTTCACGCGGCCGACCATGAATAATCCCGGCTAGAAAGCGACCGGGGCATCGCTTAGGCTCTGCCCCAGCCACCGTGAATGTCTCATTCTCGACCGCGTGAAGTAGATGCTGGGGGCAGGTTCTGGAGACCGCGTTCGCATGCCCGCAGATCCCATGCCCGCAGATTCATCCTCCCCTGGAGAAGGCCCTCGACGCCGGCGCCCCCATCGCGCGCGCCGGCGCGCGGCGGAGCCGGGCGACGTGCGGCGCTCGCTCGCCGTGACGTTGCCCTTGCTGGCGATCATGGCCGCCGGGTTTGCCGGCGCCTGGTTCTTCAGCCAGCGCGGCCCGGTGGCGGGCCGTGCCTCGAACGCGGACCAGCCGAAATCCGACGAACCGATTCAACCGCATGCCACGAACGAGCCGCTCCTCGCGCGGCAGGCTCCGCCCAGCGGTCCGCTACCCGAACCGCCCGCCGATCCACGGGCAAACATGGTGCTGGTGGCCGCCGGCAAGTTCCTGTTTGGAAAGGATAAGCGTGAAGTCGAGTTGCCGGACTATTACATCGACCGCTACGAGGTGAGCCAGCAAGAATACGGCCGGTTCCTGGAATACATCCGGCGGACGGACGACCATTCGCATTGCGACCCCAAGGAGCCGAAGGGAAAAGACCACACGCCGTTGAACTGGGGCCGGCCCAATTTGACGGACCCGCGATGGCCCGTGGTCGGAATCGATTATTGGGACTGTTGGGCCTATGCCGGTTGGGTCGGCAAGCGACTACCGAGCGAGGAAGAGTGGGAGAAAGCGGCGCGTGGCGCCGATGGCCGTTTGTACCCCTGGGGCGATGCCTGGGATCCGGCCAAGGCGAACTGGGGCCCGTCACCCGGCGACGCGCACACGCTCATGGCCGTCGATGCCTTGCCAGAGGGACGAAGCCCTTACGGTTGTCATCACATGTTGGGCAACGCCGCCGAGTGGACCGCGAGCTTCATCGACGAAGCCAGAGGCGTGCATTGCGGTCGCGGCTACTGCTGGCGCCTGGGGCACATGCTGCCGTTCGTCGTCACCTACCGCATGCCGGGCGGCACCAATCTCCGCGACGAAGGCAGCGGCGTGCGCTGTGCGCTCGACGCCAAGTAGCTGCTATAATCGAGTCTTTCGATGAGCAAACGCGACCCCCAACAACGGAGCCCTTGGGCAGGACGTGTACACCTATCTGACGTTCACCGCCGGCCAGCGGGCCGGCGCCAACCTGCTGCTTGATCCACTCCACAAGACCCGTATCGGGCGCGGCACGGAGTGTACGATCATGCTGCCCGACGCGCTGTGCTCGCGCGTCCATGCCGTGATCGCGCGCGAAGACGAGGTTTGGCTGGTCCGCGACGCCAACAGCCGCAACGGCACGTTCGTCAACGGGCAAAAGGTCGACGAGGCGGTGCTGGGCGAAGGGCACCATGTGCGGGTCGGTTCGACCGAATTCGCTTTCCATCAAAGCGAACAGCCGCCGACGGTCGGCCCCTCGACCGACCTGAACGTGACCCAGACGCTGATCAAGGACACGCGCGTGGGCGCCCTGGGCGGCGACTCGTTCGCCATTTCGGCCGCCAACCATCCGGACCAGGCCCAGGAACTGTTGGTGCTGTACCAGTTGTCGATTCGGCTGCTGGGTTGCACCGACCCGAACGAGTTGATGCGGATCGTGCTTGAGCTCTTGCGCGAGCGGACGCGCGCCTCGGTGGTCGGCTTTCTCTGGACCAGCGACGACGGCAAGCTGAAGCCGAAACTGGTGATCCCCGAACGCTCCGCGGCGCATGTCTCGCTCAGCGAGCCTCTGACCAGGCTGGTCTGCGAGGAAGGGCACGCCGTCTGGATCGCCAACCAGCAGTCGCACGCCTCCGAAGACACGTTGCAGCACTACGCCGACGCGATTTGCGTTCCGCTGGTGGCGCCGGGCGGCGCCTTGGGCGCGATCCACATCTACCTCGAAAAGGGGCGCTTCCGGCAGTCGCACTTCGACTTCGCGATTTCGGTCGCCAACATTGTCACGGTGGCCATGATCCGCGTCCGCAAGGAAGAGAGCCTTGAAACCGATTTCGCGCGGCTGAAGGCGAAGACGCCGGGCTACGACGAGCTGGTTGGCGACTGTCCGTCGATGCAGGATCTCAAGGCGAAGATCGGCCGCCTGGGGCGTGCGACGGGCTGCGTGATGATCCGGGGCGAAAGCGGAACCGGCAAGGAGTTGGTCGCGCGGGCGATCCACCGCGTCGGCCCCCGCGCCGATCGGCCGCTCTTGTCGATCAATTGCGCCGCCATCCCAGCCGATTTGATGGAGAGCCAATTGTTCGGTCACAAGGCCGGCTCGTTCACCGGCGCCGACCGCGACCATGAGGGACTGTTCGAGCAAGCCGACCTGGGCACCCTGTTCCTCGACGAGGTCGGTGAACTCAGCTTGCAGGGCCAATCGAAGCTGCTGAGGATTCTCGAGGGGCATCCTTTCCTGCCGGTGGGCGGCACCCGCGAGATCCAGGTCGACGTCCGCGTCATCGCCGCCACGAACCGCGACCTGCCGGCCTACGTGGGCGAGAAGAAATTCCGCGAGGATCTTTATTATCGCTTGACCGTGTTCGAACTGGTCGTGCCTCCGCTGCGCCAGCGCGGCGACGACGTGGGGGGGTTGATTGACTTCTTCCTCGAACATTTCCGCGGGCAGCACGGCCGTCCCGGGCTGCGGCTCTCCGACGAGGCACGGACGAAGCTGCTGGCCTCGCAATGGCCCGGCAACGTGCGGCAATTGCGCAACGTGATCGACAGCGCCGTGGTGCTGGCCGCCGGCGAGCGGATTGAAGCCGGCGACCTGGGGCTGCGCGAGGCCGCCGGGCCCGCGCTGGAGTCGCTGCGAATCGAGGATTGGGAGCGTAAGCTCATCGTCGAGGCGCTCGCCCGCAGCGAGGGCAACGTGCCCGAGGCCGCCAAGCTGCTGGGCATCGGCCGCGCCACGCTGTATCGCAAGCTCGAAGATTACGGCATCGACCGTTAATGGACGACGGAAATCCCTCCCCGCCACTCGTCAAACCGGACGGCCGGATTTCCCGCGTCCGGCTTTCCCATGAACGTGATGAGCTTTTTCGGCATATGCGTCCCTGCTGGCGATTTGTACGGCGACCTTGAAGAGTTGGTTCTCAAGGTGGCTGCGGAGCGGATCGGGTTTGCAGGCGACAGGCGCTACTCGCGTTTCCATTCGACCTGCTTGACAGCAAGGTGGAGATGCGTTGCAATTAGCCTTCGTAGATACCTTGGCGGACGATTCTGCCAGTTCAGTGCGCCCCATAACTCGTACCTAATCGTTGGACGAAAAGGCATCGCGCGCCAATCTTGCGGTCTCGCATCCGAGGGCGTGCTCGGGGAGAACACATGAACCTCGATCAGGTCGTCTTGACTGTTCAACACTTTACACGGCGATGGCCGGATGTGAAGCGATTTCCAGGCGAGGCAGCCCGCGCCGAAGGCGACACCGATGGCGGCTTCGAGCGCCTTCTGCGTGCCAACCTTGAGGCTGTCGGTGTTCCTGGAGATGTCGCACTCGCGCGGGAGCTTCACTTCTATGACGGACGTTATGGCGCGATCGTGCCTCAGCACGAGCTTGACTTGGTCATGCGACTGAGTGACGGCCCCTGTGTCCTTGAATCCAAAGCATGGACTGATGTCGTCGACAAAGGCCCCGTTATCGAGTTTCTCGGTAAGGTGCTCGACTTTATCGCCGCGCCAAAGTTCGACGTCGTGGCGGACTCGCTCAAGGTGGGCTTCATCGGCCTCTCTGGCTTCACCGAGGCCGCACGTCGGATCATGTTCTCATTCGGCGTCGTGCCGTTCTCCAAGGTCGGGGCCGATCTGTCGTTCCGGTTCCTTGACCTTCAGCTTGCGGAGCTTGAGCGATGCTGCCACAATGCTAGTGATGCGGGCGTGGAGGAAGTCGTCACGGCCCGCGCGTTCATCGGGCCTTTTGTGGCTTTTGAGGGTAGGAAGCTCACCGACATCGTGTGGGTAGAGGCCGACGAGGCGATCGTGGATGTCGCTGGACTCAGGCGCGGCGCGGCACTCTACGAAGAGGCGCGGGCCGCTCACAAGCACGCCCTGGACGTTTACCGCAAGGTGAGCAAGCGCTTCACGGTTTGAGCGAAGGAGACGGAATGGCTAACATCACTCACTTTAACGTCAGAGATGTCGCCCTCTACTACCAGGGTTTGGTTGCGCTGGCCGAGTCGCCGATGGCAAGCGCGGTCGCTGCCGAGGAGATCCGGAGGCGCGCCGTCACCTCGGTTGAAAGGCGTCGGGCGATCTTTTCGCTGCCATCGCCACGAGGACATTTCGACAACCTGGGTGAGAAGATTCTTGTCGACCTGCGCCAGATGAACCTCGCCACCGTCGCGGACACCAAGGTTAAACTCACCGCGGCCGGCCTTGCCATCGCCGACGGCTTGAAAAAGGGCGAAGGCCGTCGCGCGCGGCTTGCGATCCTCGGCCGGCTCGTCGAGACCTACGACAACGCCGCATTCCTCTGCGCGACCGTCACGCCACCGATCGGCAAGCCTCTCTTCATACCGAATCCGCGCGCGGCAACGGAGGAGATGGACGATGAGGAAGGGGAGAGCCGCGTCGTGCCGGCCAACCTGGAGTCCGTCTGCGCGGCGTGGGCGGAATGGTGTCTGGAAAACCACCGACCAGACCTCATGCCTCCCGACTTCCTGAAACGAGCGGAGGCGCTCCTGGAGGCATCCAAGGAGAAGCGGGGCTTCGCCGAAAAGGCCCGCAATGCTCTTGCGCAGCTTGTGGTGGAGTCAGCCACGAAGGGCCGCATCGCCAAGGCGCCGCTCTTCGGGGCCATTCGTGATCGCCTGAGCACAGCGGGCGGCCTCAACAGTGTCACGAGGCCTGTCCCGGGCAAACCGCTCTCCGTCGAGGTCGTGTTCTCGTGCATGCATATCGGCCGCCCGTCGGCGCGCGAGGCGGAATGGCAGCCGCTGGGCGCCCGGATCATGCAGGTTGAGGACGTCTGGATTCACGAGGCCGAGCCGGCGCACTTGGTGTCGAGCGTGCTTGCGGCGATCCTGGAGGCGCGACGCGCCCTCGTCGAGCGCGCTGGCTACTACAGGATCTACGAGCTTCGAGACCGGGTCTGCGAGGGGCTCACGCTTTCGCAAGGCATGTTCGACTCGGTGTTCGTTCATATGTATCGAACGCGGCCAGGTCTGATGACTCTCGGCGTCGATTACGAGAAGATCACGGCCAAGCGTCTTCCAATCGAGATCCGCGATGGTGCCTCATCCAATCTATTCAATCTTGTCGCCTTCAAGGGCCAATAGGAAATGACACATGCCGCTACCCATTAAGTCCGGGACCTCGCCGATTGCGAATCCTTACGAAGGGCTCGCTCTGACAAACAACCCGTTCCCAGGCGACCCGATCATCCGACCAGGATCCAAGGATCGACGAACGAACGGAGCGATCTTCGCAGACGGGTGTCGCAAAGAGGTCATCTCTCGATTTGAAAAGCTGCTCCTGCGCGGGACGGACTTCAACGGTCGCGCGCGCATGGCGCTGCTGTGGTCAGAGGGCGACAAGGAAACCGGCCGTGGAACCGGAAAGACTGCGCTCCTTCGGCATTTCCAACACCGCATTAACCGCGACTGGGGGACAGCGGAGTTCAAGCAGTTTAGCGCGGCGGTCATCTATGTCTGTTTCCCCGATATGGTTGATCGGCTATTCTCGGAGCAGCTTGCGTGGGCGGCGCTCCTCGACGCCGAGGAGTCCGGCCTGATCCGCGCCGCGAGCGCAATGCTGCGCCTCGCAGAGATTCAGAAGCGCTGGGCCGACCAAAGCGGCGCGCTGCTTGAGGAGATGAATCGCGCGGAGAGCGCGGGCCACGACACCGTAGACGTCCTGCTCGACAACAAGGTGCTCGAAGGCACCGGCCTCGCCGTTGAGGACGTCGTCAGCGCCGTCGTCGAGCGCTTGACCGACGCTGGGGTCAAGGCTGCGGTGGCGGAAGCGCTTGCCGTTGCGAACCTCAGCGGACACCTCCGTTCCCTTCGGAAAGACGGCGAGGTGCGGCCTTACTACGTCCCGCGAGAAACCAAGGGACTTACGCACGCTAAAGACCTTCTTTTCAACGATGTTGTCCGCTTCTTGAACGAGGCGGGATTCGCTGGTGCGTACCTGTTCATCGACGACGTCGAGAACCTTACGGACCAGATGGCGAACAAGGAAACGATCAAATTCGCCAAGGAGCTAGCGATGTGTCTTGCCCGCCCGGGGCGGGCATCCGCAGACATGCGATTCTTCAGCTTCGTGCTCACAACGCACCAGCAGGCGGCAACGAAGCTGGCACGAGGCTGGGGCGAAGCTGGCCTTCAGGCAGTGGCGCGGTTGGACCAGATGGCGGACACATCCGTCAAGGTGCCGCTCCCCTCGGAAGACGGCGCATTGGAGATGTTGGCGGAGTACATCAAAGAGCACCGTCTGCCGGGCAAGGATGGTTTACAATGGCTTCATCCCTTCACCGAGGCGGCCGCGCGCAAGCTGGTATCCGGCGTGAAACCAGCGCTTCACCCGCGCACGTTTCTCCAGAAGGCGCACTTCGCCGTCCGGCAAGCCGCTGACGACCGGCTGAAGTCCATCGAGGTCGCGGACATCGAAAAGCTCCTTAGCAACATCGGCGTCGATGCGACCGCGAGCACCGGCGAGCCTGTGACGTTTGACACCTACTGATGGGACGATTTCGCGCTGACGATACACATCGGCACCTCCAACATGGCACTACAAAAGGTTTCCCTGCCCCGCTGGTTTCCACGCGGCCGATAAGGTACGATAAACCGGCGTTGCCCACCTTGAATTCCCTCCTTGAGGATAGCCTGCCATGATTCGACTTGATGGTTCGTGGCCCCGTGCCGTAGGGCCCCTTCTAGCGATCGGTTTGCTGGCCGCGCCGGCGTCGGGACAGGAATGGACCCGCTTCCGCGGACCCAACGGCACCGGTATTTCCGAGGCCACGACGGTGCCGGCCGAATGGAGCGAGAACGATTACAACTGGAACGTCAAGCTGCCTGGCGTCGGCCACTCGGCGCCCGTCCTGTGGGGCGACAAAATCTTCCTGACCAGCGCGCTGGAAGCGACGGGCACTCGTGTCGTGCTCTGCCTGAACGCCGCCGACGGCGACACGCTCTGGGAACAGCGGTTCGATTCGCACGCCGGCCCCAAGCACAGCCTGAACAGTTTCGCCTCGCCCACCCCGGCCGTGGATGAAGAACGGGTGTACGTCGTTTGGTCGACGCCCGAGGAATACACGTTGTTGGCCTTGGACCATGAGGGCGATGTCGTCTGGCGGCGGCCCCTGGGGCCGTATTGGGGCGAACACAGTTGCGGCGCCTCGCCGATCGTCTATGAAAACCTGCTGATCCTGGGCGCCGACCAAGGGCTTAGCAAGGAAAACCCGCCCGAGGCCGCCAGCTTTCTCGTGGCCGTCGATCGACACGACGGGACCATCCGTTGGAAAGTCGACCGCCGCACCGAGTTCGTGGCCTATTCCACGCCGTGCGTCTACGTTCCCGAGGGCGGTCAGCCCCAACTGATCTTCAACTCGGGCGCTCACGGCATTTCGAGCATCGATCCGGCCTCGGGCGACACGCTTTGGGAACTCGACGTATTCGACAAACGAAGCTGTAGTTCTCCGATCATCGCCGGCGGGCTGATCTTCGGCTCGACCGGTTCCGGCGGGGGAGGCAACTACGTCGCCGCCGTGCGCCCGCCCAGCGGACCCGACGAGATGCCCCGGCTCGAATACCCCGTCATCAAGGAATCGGCGCCCTACGTGCCCTCGCTGCTGGCCTACGATGGCTTACTCTTCCTCTGGAGCGACGCGGGCGTCGTGAGTTGCCTGCGCGTGGCCGACGGCAAGAAGGTCTGGCTGCATCGCGTGGGTGGCACTTACTACGGCTCGCCGGTTTGCGTCAACGGCAAGCTCTACTGCATGAACGAGGATGGGGAGGTCGTGGTGCTGGCGGCGGCTGAGAAATACAAGCTGTTCGGCCGCAGCCCCATGGGCGAAGGGAGCCACAGCACGCCGGCCGTTGCCGACGGACGGATGTATCTGCGGACCTATTCGCACTTGATGTCGATCGGCGGGGCGAAAAAATAGGGGGCGATGAAATAGCCACGCTTCCGCGTGACGCGCGAGTGGACCATGTTGACCCGGCTGAAAGTCAAGGGATTCAAGAACCTGGCTGACGTGGACGTTTCGTTCGGGCCATTCACGTGCGTGGCCGGCGCCAACGGCGTCGGCAAATCGAACTTGTTCGACGCGGTTACCTTTCTTGGCGCCCTAGCCGATCGGCCTCTCATGGATGCGGCGAAGTGTGTACGCGACGAGGCAGATCGCTCAACCGACGTACGGACATTATTCTTTTCCGTGGGTGATCGGCATCTCGATGAGATGTCGTTTGAGGCGGAAATGCTGGTGCCCCGGCATGGCTCTGACGACCTTGGCCAGCAGGCGGAAGCGACCATCTCGTTCTTGCGGTATTCTCTAACGCTCCGTTATCGCGCCGCCGACGAAGGGCCCATGTCGGAGCGACTTGAGGTGGCCAGGGAGGAGCTCCGGCACATCAATATCGGCGAAGCCCGCGAATCCCTGCGTTTCGAGCATTCCACCAGTTGGCGAGCGTCGGTAGTTGCCGGCCGGCGGGCGGGGGGGGCGTTTCTATCCACCGAGGGAGACTCCGGCGACCGGGTGGTCAAACTTCACCAAGACAAGGCGGGCGGCCGTCCCCGAGCGCTGTTGGCGCGGAATTTACCACGAACTGTCCTATCGAGTGCCAACGCCGTCGAAAGCCCGACCGCGCTGCTCGCACGCCGCGAAATGCAGTCTTGGCGGTTGTTGCAGCTCGAACCCTCCGCGCTTCGCGCCTCCGACTCCTTTAGTGCTCCAACTCGAATCGGCAAGGACGGTTCGCATCTTGCGGCAACTCTGTACCATCTTGCGACGCTTGAGAATGGGCACCGTGTCACGCCGATTGATGAACCTGCCGTTTACTCGCGTGTTGCAAACCGCCTTGCGGAACTGGTCGAAGATGTCCGACGGGTCACTGTTGACAAGGACGAACGAAGAGAATTGCTGACACTCCAAGTCTTGGACCGAGACCACCGAATGCATGCCGCACGGGCACTCTCCGATGGCACTTTGCGGTTCCTTGCATTGGCTATCCTTGAACTCGATCCTGAAGCCCAAGGTCTGCTCTGTTTCGAGGAACCCGAAAACGGCATCCATCCACAACGCATCCCGATCATGTTGCAACTCTTGAACGACCTTTGCGTTGACGTTCAGGAACCCGTTGGCACCGACAATCCTCTACGCCAGGTGATCATCAATACACACTCGCCCGGAGTAGTCGCCGCAGTCAACGACGACGACCTGCTACTCGCTGAACCGTGTGAGGTCGTGCTGTCCGGTGCGCGAACGAGCGCAATCCGTTTTGCGTGGCTTGATGACACCTGGCGCGCGAAAGCACGGAGCGAGGAACGCCCGATCGCGCGGGGGCATTTGATCGCGTACCTGAATCCGTTGGCGACGCATCAAGCGAACGACGCTCACGCGGCCTTATCCGGCCAATCTCAATCCAAGAAACGGCGCGTCATCGACCGCACGGATCTTCAAATGATGCTCCCCAATTTCCTCGTCCGCGAATGACTGAACTGCGATATACACTTGTATCGGACGGCCCGTCCGACAGCGTATTACAACATCATCTTACCTGGTTACTCCAACAGCACATCAACGTCGAAACAGCGGTGGCCGCCGAGTGGGCCGACCTACGGTTCGTTACTCCGCGCCCAAGGAGTCTCGCGGAACGGATTCGATGCGCGATCGAGCTTTATCCCTGTGATCTACTGTTTGTCCATCGTGACGCCGAAAGAGAAAAACGAGAGAAGCGAGTCGACGAGATCGCCGGCGGCGTGGCTTCTTTAGCCACTCCTCGGCCGATCTCCGTGTGTGTTGTGCCCGTGTGGATGCAAGAGGCATGGCTCCTCTTCGATGAATACTCGATACGACAGGCAGCCGGTAACCCGAGGGGGCGCGTGCCACTGGTGATCCCGAAGGCAAATGAAGTCGAGCAGCTTCCCGATCCGAAGGCGATCCTATACCAATTGCTGAAATTGGCCAGCGAGCAACGCGGCCGCCGCTTGCGAAAGTTCTCGGTCCAACGTGCCGCGAAAAGAGTGGCGGACTTGATCGATGACTTTGCACCGCTACGTCAATTGTCGGCATTCAATGCGCTGGAAAAAGATCTGATTCAGGTACTGCAGAGCCACGACTGGACCCAACGCAACTGATCCACCTCGCCCGCACTCGTCCCGGGAATTCTCCCATGTCCATTCACCCTTGGGAATTCTGGATCGACGTCGGCGGCACGTTCACCGATTGCCTCGCTCGGCGGCCCGACGGCTCGCTCGCCCGGCTCAAGCTGCTCAGTTCCGGCGTGACGAAAGGGGCCGCCGCCGTCGGCTCGTCGCGCAATTCGGTCGTCGACCCGGCGCGGTCGTCCGACCCCGAGCGATTTTTCGGCGGCTACGAACTGCGGCTCCTGGACGGCGATGGCCGGATCGTCGCGACGACGAAGGTTTCGGATTTCAACCGCGCGACGGGTGAGCTGCGCCTCGCCGAGCCGTTGCCCCTCGCGCCGCGCGCGGGCCAGGCCTATGAGCTGGTTTCGCAGGATGAAGCCCCGATCGTCGCCATCCGCTATCTGCTTGGCCTTTCGCGCGAGGCCCCGATTCCACCGGTTGTGGTACGGCTGGGCACGACCCGCGGCACCAACGCGCTCTTGACGCGCCGCGGCGCGAAGACGGCTTTCGTCACGACGCGCGGCTTCGGCGACATCCTGAAGATCGGCTACCAGAACCGGCCGCGGCTATTCGACCTCGACATTCGCAAGCCCGTCCCGCTTTTCGCGGCCGTGGTCGAAATCGACGAGCGCATCACGGCCGCGGGCGACGTGCTGATTCCACCGGACCCGGCGAAAATACGCGCGCAGCTTGCCGCGATCAAGGAGCGGGGAATCGAATCGCTGGCCATCTGTTTGCTGCACGCCTTCGCGCACCCCGCCCACGAGCAGCTTGTGACGCGGATCGCGCGCGAGTCCGGCTTCGACGAAATCAGCACCAGTAGCCACGTCGCCCCTCTGATCAAGATCGTCTCTCGCGGCGACACGACCGTGATGGACGCTTACCTCAACCCCGTCCTGCGGGCGTACGTCGAATCGCTGCGCCGCTCGCTGGGTTCGGGCGAGTTGCGGATCATGACCTCGGCCGGAGGGCTGGTCACGGCCGAGCGGTTCGTGGGCAAGGACAGCATCCTCTCGGGGCCGGCGGGCGGCGTGGTCGGATTCTCACGCGCCGCGCGCGCCGCCGGCTTTGAACGGGCGATCGGTTTCGACATGGGCGGCACGAGCACCGACGTGGCCCGCTTCGACGGCCGCTGCGAGCTGGAATACGAGACCGAGAAGGCCGGCGTGCGCGTGGTGGCGCCGATGCTGGCCATCGAGACGGTCGCGGCCGGTGGCGGCTCGATCTGCGGTTTCGACGGCGTCAAGCTCGTCGTCGGTCCCGACAGCGCCGGCGCCGACCCCGGCCCGGCCTGCTACGGCGGCGGCGGCCCGCTGGCCGTGACCGACCTGAACTTTTTCCTCGGCAAGATCCTGCCGGAACATTTTCCTTTCCCGCTCGACCGACCGGCGGTCGAGGCGAGGCTGGCGACGCTGGCCGAAACGATTCGCGTGGCCACCGAACGCGGCTTCCAACCGCGGGAGTTGTGCGACGGCTTCCTGCGCGTGGCCAACTCGAACATGGTCAAGGCCATTCAGACGATCTCGCTGGCCAAGGGATGCGATCCGCGCGACTACGTGCTGGTGGCCTTCGGCGGCGCCGCCGGTCAACACGCCTGCGCCGTCGCCCGCGAGTTGGGCATGCGGCAGGTGCTGCTCCATCCCGATGCCGGCATCCTGAGCGCGTACGGCATCGGACTGGCCGACGTCACGCGGCACCGCGCGGCCGGTGTCTACCAACCCTATGGCGAAGCGGCCCTGGCCGATCTGGCGCCGACCGTCGAGCGTCTCGTCGGCGAAGCACGCCGCGAGGTGCTCGCCGAGGGAATCGCGCCCGAACGGATCGAAGTCCGTAGATCGCTCGACATCCGCTATCGCGGACTCGACGCCTGGCTGACGATTGCCGGACCCGCCATGTGGGACGGCCTTCCCAGGCCGTCTTCCGCCACAGACGGCCAGGGAAGGCCGTCCCACGGTGAGTTTTCCGGCAATTCCTCAGCGGGTGCCGCGCAGCGCCCATCTTCGTTTTCCTTTGCCGAGGCCTACGAGAACGAGCATCAGAAACTCTACGGCTACCGGCACGAGGGCCGAGCCTTGGAGATCGTCGCCTTGCGCGTCGAGGTCATTGGCCGCACCGCCGACTACGATGCCCCAACCCAAGTGCCACGTCCAGGCGACCCGCGGCCGGAGTGTACCGTCACGGCTTACTTTGACGCCGTCGCGCATGAAACGCAGGTCTTCGACCGGGCCACGCTCCAGCCAGGCGACCGTTTGCGCGGGCCGGCCATCGTGTACGAGAAGCTGGCGACGACGGTGGTCGATCCTGGCTGGCGCGCCGAAGTGCTCGGCCGCGGCGAACTGCTGCTTTGCGACGAGGGGAGCAGTGACGTTGGGAGCGGGGGCCGCCGCGAGGTCTCGACCGATGCCGATCCCGTGATGCTGGAAATCTTCAACCATCAGTTCGCCGGCATCGCCGAGCAGATGGGCATCACGCTACGGAACACCTCGAGCAGCGTGAACGTGAAGGAGCGGCTCGATTTCAGTTGCGCCGTGTTCACGGCGGCGGGCGAACTGGTCGTGAACGCGCCGCACATCCCGGTACACTTGGGGGCGATGGGCGAAACGGTCAAACGCATTCTGGCCGACAACCCCGGCCTGGCGGCCGGCGACGTGTTTGTGACCAACGACCCCTACCGCGGCGGCTCGCACTTGCCCGACGTGACCGTGGTCACGCCGGTCCACGACACGGCGAGCGGCCGACTCTTGTTTTTCACCGCCAGCCGGGCGCACCATGCCGAAATCGGCGGCATCCGCCCAGGCTCGATGCCCCCCTTCTCCCGAAACCTGGCCGAAGAGGGCGTGCTGATTCGCAATTTCAAGCTCGTCGAGGCCGGGCGTTCGCGAATCGACGCCCTCGGCGAGCTGCTGCTGGCCGGTCCCTATCCGACGCGCAACGTGGCCGACAACCTGGCGGACGTCGCGGCCCAGGTGGCGGCGAACAACCAGGGCGCCCGCGACCTGGGGCGGCTCGTCGAGCGTTACGGTCTGAGCGTGGTGACGGCCTACATGCGGCACATCCAGGCGGCCGCCGAGCGGAAGATGCGCGCCGCGCTGGCGCGGCTGCCCGACGGCGACCACCGTTTTCTGGACCATCTCGACGACGGCTCGCCGATCGCCGTCACGATCAGCGTGGCGGGCGATTCGGCCGTCATCGACTTCACCGGCACGGGTTCCGTGCTGGCCGGTAATTTGAACGCCAACCGGGCGATCGTGACGGCGGCCGTGATGTACTGCCTGCGGTGCCTGATTGCCGAGGACATTCCGCTCAACCAGGGCGTGTTGGCGCCGGTGCGGATCATCTTGCCCGAAGGTTTGTTGAACCCGCCCGAAGGTCCAACGCCCGCGACCAGCGCGGCGATGGTCGGCGGCAACGTCGAGACCTCGCAGCGAGTGGTCGATACGCTGCTGGGAGCCTTGGGCGTGGCGGCGGCCAGCCAGGGGACGATGAACAACCTCGTGTTCGGCGACGCGACGTTCGGCTACTACGAAACGATCTGCGGCGGCTCCGGCGCCACGCCCCAGTTCGCGGGCGCCGACGCCGTCCACACGCACATGACCAACACGCGGCTCACCGATCCCGAGGTGCTTGAGCGGCGCTACCCCGTTCGCCTTCACGAGTTCTCGATCCGCCGCGGTTCGGGCGGCGATGGTCGCCGTCGCGGCGGCGACGGCATCATCCGCCGCATCGAGTTCCTGCGCGACTTGGACCTTTCGATGCTCTCGCAGCGTCGCGGCCCGTATCCGCCCTACGGCGTGGCCGGCGGCCGGCCCGGCGCGCTGGGACGCGACACACTGACGCGCGCCGACGGCACGCGGGAAGCGCTGTCTGGTCAGGTGCAGTTCGTCGCGCGCGCGGGCGATGTGCTCACGATCGAAACGCCCGGCGGGGGTGGCTACGGCAACAGCTTCCTTCAAGCCAACTAGACGGCGTGCGGAAACGCGGCAAGAACGAGAATTCAGGGGAACCGCGCGAGGCCAAGTCGCTAGAATAGTGGGTAGGTTGATCTTCAGCCATGAACGTGGAGGCGAAACACCATGCCGATTCACGACTGGAACCGCGTCGAGGCGGGCATCTTTCACCACTTTCATCACGACTGGATCTCGGAAATGGCGCGCGCGTTGAACGGCGGCATCCTTCCGGACGACCACTACGCCCTGGCCGAGCAACAGGCCGCCGGATTCGGCCCCGATGTCCTGACTCTGCAGGGAACTCGAGCGGAACTGGACGGAGAGGGGGCGACGGAAGGGCCGGCACCGAATGACGCCAGCTTGCTCCTCGCGCCGCCCAAAGTGCGCTTTTCGGCCGAGTCGGCCGGAGAGTTCCACCGTCGGAAGAAGAGCACGATCACCGTGCGGCACGTCAGTGGCGATCGTGTCGTCGCGGTCCTTGAAGTGATCTCGCCCGGCAACAAGGGAAGCAAGAACGCCTTCAAGGCCCTGATCGACAAGGCCGGCGAATTGCTGGAACACAAAATCCACTTGCTCTTGCTCGATTTGTTCCCGCCCACGAGGCGCGATCCCAACGGCATTCATGCCGCTGTTTGGGAGGAAATCGCCGACGACGCGTTCACGCCCCCGCCGGATAAGCCGCTCACACTGGCCGCCTACGAGTCCGGGCTGACCGTGCGCGCCTACGTCGAACCGGTGGCGGTGGGCGACGTGCTGAGCGACATGCCGCTCTTCGTGGCGCCGGGGGCGCATGTGCTCGTCCCTTTGGAAGCAACCTACGCGGCGGCCTTCGCGGCGGTGCCCCGGCGCTGGCGGCGCGTGCTGGAAGCGTCGTCCGCATGAACCGGTCCTGGACGTGGCGCCAGGCCAGGCTAGGGCAGGTTTCCGAACGGTCGTAGCTGAACTCGCCGGAGTTCCCGCGGTCGAGGGCCACAAATTCAGGTGACTTGCGATGCCAGTTCGTTAGAATAGGAGGTCAGTCAATCTTCAGCCTTGTAGGTGGAGGCGAAATTTCATGCCGATTCACGATTGGACTCGCGTTGACGCGGGTATTTTTCACGATTTCCATCTGGAGTGGATTTCCACCATCAAGCGCGCCTTGAACCAAGGTCTGTTGCCCCCCGAGTACTACGCCTTGGCGGAACAGGTCGCCGGCGGACTTCATCCCGATGTGCTGTCCTTGGAACGTTCCCCAGAAGCCGGCGGCGACGGCCCCTCGTCGGTATCCTCCCCGTCGGGGGCGATCGCACTGGCCGCGGCCCCCCCGCGGGTGCGATTTACCGCCACGTCCGAATCGGAAGCCTACACACGGAAACGACGCCGGATCGCCATTCGCCACGCCAGCGGCGATCACGTCGTGGCGATCGTCGAAATCGTCTCGCCCGGTAATAAAGGGAGTCGGCACACGTTGCGGTCGTTCGTCGAGAAGTCGATCGAGCTCCTCGACGCCGGCATTCATTTATTGGTGCTGGACTTGTTTCCGCCCGGTCCCCGCGATCCCCAGGGTATCCACGGGGCGATTTGGTCGGAGATGATCGACGGCCATTTTTCGTTGCCGCCGGAAAAGCCCCTGACGTTGGTGAGCTATTCGGCCGGTTCTTCAAAACGCGCCTTCATCGAGCCGACGAGCGTGGGGGACGAGTTGCCGCGAATGCCCTTGTTCCTCGAACCGGAGTTCTACGTTGACGTTCCTTTGGATGCTTCCTACCAGTCCGCCTTCGACGCCGTGCCGCGGCGTTGGCGCGACGAACTTGCTCCACCACCGTAACGGCCGCATGACTCTCGCTCGGATACTCGGATACGGGAAGTCCCTTCCCTTGACGCTTGGAATGTGGTATACTCGTGGGATGGAAGAGGCGAGACGGACGCCAATCCGCTTGTGCGGCCGTACCAGTCCTTTGCTCCTCGTGTAGCCGGCATCTTCTCGAATCGGTCGTTCGAGACGGAAACCTGTCTCTCGAACGCGATCGATCTTTCTTGCCCCTTGTTGGAGCGGTCTTCGCTCCCCTGCGGCGGCGCGGCGCGTCGCGCCGCGCGACTCCTATTCGAAGAAAGGTCTTGATGAGATTTGAAGATTTAGGTTTACCCCCGTCGCTGCTGCGCGCGGTGTTGGCCGAAGGTTACTCCGTGCCGACGCCGATCCAGGCGCAGGCGATTCCGCGCGTGCTCGAAGGCCGCGACTTGCTGGGCTGCGCCCAGACGGGCACCGGCAAAACCGCCGCCTTCGCCTTGCCGATCCTCGATCGCCTGGCCAAGGGCGCGCCGCGCTCGGGACGCGGCCGGCCGATCCGCGCACTGGTTTTGTCGCCCACCCGCGAACTGGCGGCGCAAATCGGCGATAGCTTCCGGGCCTACGGCCGCCATACGGGCCTGCGGACCTCGGTCATTTTCGGCGGCGTGAACCAGAACCCGCAAACGCGGGCTCTGCGCGACGGGGTCGATATCCTCGTCGCCACGCCCGGCCGCCTGCTCGACTTGCACGGCCAGGGCTTCGTTCACCTCGACGCGGTCGAGGTGCTCGTGCTCGACGAAGCCGACCGCATGCTCGATATGGGTTTCATTCACGACATCCGCAAAATCGTGCGGCACTTGCCCCAAGAGCGGCAAACCCTGCTCTTTTCGGCCACCATGCCCGACGACATCCGGCAACTGGCCAACGCGATCTTGCGCCAGCCGCTCCGCGTGCAAGTGGCCGCCGAATCGGCCACGGCCGAGAACATCGAGCAAGTCGTCTACTTCGTCGAGGCCAAGCAGAAGCCGGTCTTGCTGGCGCATTTCCTGAGCAGCCAGCCGGCCACGAGAACGCTCGTCTTCACCCGCACCAAGCACGGGGCCGACCGCGTGGTCAAGCAGCTTTCGCGATCGGGCATCCGCGCCGAGGCGATCCACGGCAACAAGTCGCAAGGCGCCCGCCAGCGGGCGCTGGGCAACTTCAAGTCGGCCCAATCGGCGATCCTGGTCGCCACCGACGTCGCGGCGCGCGGGCTCGACGTCGACGACATTTCACACGTCATCAATTACGACCTGCCCAACGTCGCGGAAACCTACGTCCACCGCATCGGCCGCACGGCCCGCGCCGGCGCGGCCGGTATCGCCGTGTCGTTCTGCGAGACCGCCGAACGGGCACAACTGCGGGCCATCGAAAAACTGATCCGGCAGCCGATTCCCGTCGTCGACGAACACCCGAATTACAAGTCCCAACCCGAACTGCCGATCTACCGGCTACCGCGCGCCGCGGGCGGCCGGCCGACGCAGGGGAGCCCGAAGCAGGGCCAGCCGAAGCAGGCGAAATTCAAGTCGCGGCTGCCGACGGGTGGGTCAACGGCCACGGCCGATCACGGCTCGCGCGGGTCGAAGAAAGCGCGCCGGGGGCGGAATCTGGGACGACGATCAGGTCATGCCCAGCCGCTGGGCCGCGCAACGTAGGGTGGGCACCGCCCACCGTGGAATTTCACCTGATTTTCCCGTAGCCACAATCGACCGAACCTGCTCAAATCCCCTCCCTGCCGTCATCGTCCGGCGGCGGGTTTTTCCCGCCGCTCGCCAAACGACCATGGAGGGACCGGTATGCTGAGCGACTGCGCATTGGGCGTGGGCGTCGACTCGCGGGCGCGGATCGACCCCGAGGCGACGATCGGTCCCTACTGCGTGATCGGTCCCGACGTGCATATTGGCCGCGGCACCCGCCTCGAAGGCCATGTCACGGTGGTCGGCCGCGTGACGATCGGCGAGCACAACCACATCCACTCCGGCGTGCTGATCGGCAGCCTCTCGCGCCGCGCCGGCTCGGCGGTGATCGGCGACCACAATGTGCTCCGCGAGGCCGTCACGGTTCGTCTCAACGGCGCCAAGCAAGGCGGCCCGACGACGATCGGCGACCACAATTTCCTGATGGCATGCACTCATATCGGCCGCGGCTGCCGGCTGGAAGACCACATCATCATGGCCAACGCCGCTCGGCTCGCGGCGGAGGTCCGCGTCGGCCGCCATGCGTTCCTTTCCGGCGGAGTGCTCGTCGAGCCGCGTGTGTCGATCGGCCGCCACGCCTTTATCAGCCTTCTCAGCCGCATCCGCCGCGACGCGCCGCCGTTCATGATGATCGAGGGCAAACCACCTCGCCCGCGGTGCGTGAACCTGGTCGGCCTGAAGCGGCAGGGCTTCTCCGGCGAGGCCATCCGCGCCCTGACCAAGGCCCACCGACTGATCTATCGCGACCGCCTCGATCTGTCGCGGGCTTTTGAAGTCTTGCAACAAGCGGGACTGATGCTCGAACCGGTCGGCGATCTGTTCGATTTCGTCCAGGCCCAGCGGGCCGGCGCGCGCGGGCGCGCATTGAAATCCAACGATCCACTCAAAGGCTAGCCCGGATGATTCATGGTCCGCCGACGATTTGCGGCTGGTTCAAATGCGGGTAACAAAAGCGGTGTACGCGGCGGAAGCGGATGGCCAGCCGCGAAGCGGCGACAGAGTCTAGCCTGGGGCGTAAGCCCTCGTTGTTCTACACACTTTTTATTGCGGGTGGTGAAATGGGGGCGTTGGGAAATTCCGGTCTCTTAATAAGATGCCAGGGGCTTGCCCCCTGGAGTTTCACGTTGGTTTCTAGATCGAATGCGGCCGCATCCCCACT
>DATKSN010000069.1:0-8222 GCA_035531595.1 Pirellulales bacterium
AGATGACCTCGTGTCTCAACCAAAACCCCGCGTATTCTACACGCCAGGTTGAGAAAGGTTGCCATCTTCGCGGAGATTTTTTCCAAAAGTTGCCGGGAAAATACGGGCCAAGCGGATTTTCCGACAGGCACTAACTAAGAGGCTATCCGAAAACTCGTGAAAATCGACGATTTGCTCCCGTGGGACGGCCTTCCCAGGCCGTCCGTGGCCGATGACGGCCTGGGAAGGCCGTCCCACGGGGAGTTTTCGGATAGCCTCTAATACGGCGGTCCAGCACATAACCAAGCGGCCCCGACGCTTCCAGCCCCCATCGACGTCCACATCGGCGATTCAGCCATCCCTTGCGCTGCTAGCGTTTGAGGGAGTACCCGAATTGGGCCTGGTGAAAAGTGGATGAGTGGAGGCTGGTGGGACGATAACGAAAAACGGGAATGCAGTGGATTTGCAGGGGCGTGGCCACGCCATTGCCCGCATTCACCAACATTCCCATCTTGCCGACCGCCCATTATTCCGCCGCGACCCATGCTCTTTTGCTCAAAATCCTATTTATTGTTCTTCCTGGTCGTCTTTGCCGTCTATTGGGCGTTGCCATGGCGCCGGCCGAGGGTGGGGCTCCTGCTGGCCGCGAGTTTCTATTTCTACGCCAGTTGGAGCCAGCGGCTGGCGGCGATCGTGTGCGTCTCATCGCTCATCGATTACCTCGTGGCTCGCGGAATGGACGCGACCGACAGGCCACGCCGGCGGCGGATACTCTTGGGTTTGAGCCTGGCAATGAACCTGGGGCTTCTCGTCTATTTCAAGTACGCCAACTTCTTCCTGCGTTCGCTCGAAGACGCGCTCACGGCGCTGGGAGCGACCGCCTCGTTGCCCGTGCTGAAGGTGATTCTGCCCATCGGGATCTCATTTTACACGTTTGAAGCCATCAACTACACCATTGACGTCTATCGGCGACGGATTCCAGCGGAGAAGAATCTGTCCCACTTCATGTTGTTCATGCTGTTTTTCCCGCACCTGATCGCCGGGCCAATCGTGCGCGCCCGCGATTTTCTGCCGCAGATCTCCCGAGCCAAGCGTTGGGACTGGGGCCGGTTGAACGTGGGCATCCAATTTTTCTTGCTCGGCCTGTTCAAGAAGCTGGCCATCGCCGACCGGATGGCGCTCTTCGTGGATCCAGTATTTTCCGCTCCAGAGCAGTATAACACGGGCGCTCTGTGGGCGGCGACTCTGGCTTGGGCGCTGCAGGTGTATTGCGACTTTTCGGGCTATTCCGATATGGCGCTCGGCTCGGCGCACATGCTCGGCTACAAGCTGGCCAAGAATTTCGACCTGCCGTACATGGCGCCGAACATCGCGGAGTTCTGGCGGCGTTGGCACATTTCCCTGTCGAGTTGGCTGCGCGACTATCTTTATTTTCCCCTGGGCGGCAGCCGGTGTACGCGCTGGAAAACCTCCCGCAACCTGTTGGTGGTAATGACGCTGGGCGGGCTGTGGCACGGGGCAAGCTGGCCGTACGTCATGTTCGGCGTATTACAGGGAGTGCTGTTGAGCGTACATCGCGAGTTTCGCGAGTTTTGCCAAAGTCGGCCTGGATTGAAGTGGTTTTCGCAGACATCGCCGGGCACGTCGTTGCGGATCGCCGTCACATTCACGACGTTCTGCCTGACACTGGTCGTGTTTCGCGCGCCAACGCTGTCGGCAGGGTTCGAGATGCTGGCACACATGTTCTCACGGCACGCGGGATCGGGCCTGCCGCTGGCGATTGTGGGCCTCTGGGTCACCGCGTTGGTGGTGTTTGCCGGAAATGTGTCGACGCACCTGGGCTGGTGGCGGCCGCTGGCCGCCGCGCCTTCGCCCGTGCGAGGATTCACTTACGCGCTGGCCCTCTCACTGGCCCTCGTGCTCAATCCCGGCGCCGACAAGGCGTTCATTTACTTTCAGTTTTAGCGGCTGTGTATGTTGGATCGTCGGCTAACTCGACGCTCGCGAGCGGATGTGTTTTGGGCGCTGGCCCTGTTCGTCACGGCGCAGCTCGGATTGGCCGTGGCCATTGAATGGTGGCTGCCGGAATTGCGCGATCCTCGCTACGCCTGCCGAGCCGCCAAGCTCTGCCCGCGCGCGGTTGTCACCGAGCCGAAGCCTTTGACGCTGGTCATGCTCGGCAGTTCCCGGGTGCAGGATGGGCTGAATTCGAGCGAATTGGAGGCGCGTTTGCGCCGGAAGTTCTCTCGCGAAGTGGTGATGTTCAATTTCGGTCTCGCGGCCGCGGGACCGGTGGCCAACTTGCTCCACTTCCAACGACTGCGCGCGGCGGGCGTCAAACCGGAGTTGCTGCTGGTTGAAGTGGTTCCCACGTTGTTTGCCGGGCAAGATCAGGTTGCAGCGGAGGCGGCCTACTTCCAAGCCGACCGGTTATGGCACCATGAACTGGCCACGGTCGCACAGTACGGCCTTCCTGGCGACGCCTTGCGCCGCGATTGGTGGCAGGATTGGCCGGTGCCTTGCCACGGTCACCGTTTCGCCATCATGAGCCTGTTCTTGCCGCGGTTTCTTCCCTACCGTTTGCAGCTCATTGGAGACCGTCAGGTGGACCAATCCGGTTGGTGTCCGCGAAACACGGCGCCACGGACCCCCGAGCAGCGCCGGCAAGCCCTGGCCTACGCATGGAAGGATTTTGGCGTGCCGCTCGCATCGTTCCGGCTCTCCGGCGCCGCCTGCCGGGCCCAGCGCGAACTGTTGCGGCGTTGCCGCGAGGAGCATATCGCGGCGGCGCTGGTCTGGATGCCGGAAGGAAAGGAATTCCAGCGCTGGTATCCGGCCGACGCCGAGACCCAGATCCGCCGCTACTTGGACGATCTGGGCGAGGAGTTCGGCGTACCGCTGGTCGATGCGCGCGACTGGGTCGAGGACGAGGGCTTCATCGACAGTCAGCACTTACACGCCAGCGGCGCCGCGGTGTTCACAGAGCGTTTGGGACGCGAGGTACTGGAGCAGGTGCTGGCGTTGCCGCGCGAGACATGGGGCCGCTATCTCGCATCGAGAAGGCAGCTTGGCGAGGCTGGCGGCCCGACTTCCGTCGCGCGGCGTCAAGAAACCACCGTGGGAGCGGCGGCAACACGGTGACGCGGCTTGACTTCGCCGCCGGGGAGCGTACAACGAAGGGCGATTCCGGCGCTTGAGTTCTCATTTCCGCACGCCGCGCGGCGTTGGTTCCGGCGCATCGACCGGTTCGCCGCACCCGGCGGCGCGGCGGCGCGAACGCGGGGACTGCCATGAGGTGTACCATGCCCAAGGTTCTAGTCGTCGACGATCTGGCGGTTGATCGGCGATTGGCGCGCAGCCTGTTGGCTCGCAATCCCGACTTGCGTATCTCGCTGGCCGCCAGCGGCGCGGAGGCGCTGGCGTGCTTTGAGGAGTCGGTGCCCGACTTGGTGGTCACCGATTTACAGATGCCCGAACTGAACGGCCTGGAACTGGTCGTGGCCGTGCGACAGAGGCACCCGCTGGTGCCGGTGGTGCTGATGACGGCCTACGGCAGCGAGGAGGTGGCCGTGCGGGCGCTCAAGGCGGGCGCCGCCAGCTATGTGCCCAAGACGCGGCTTGCCCGCGACCTGCTACGGACGGTCGAATCGGTGCTGGCCTCGGCCGGCGCCCAGCGGCGCGACGCTCGGCTACTGGAGTGCCTGGCCGGCAACCACTGGACGTTCGAGCTGGAAAACGACCCCGCGCTGGTCTCGTCTCTCGCCGACCATTTGAACCAGCACGTCACGCGATTGGGGCTGTGCGACGAAACAGGGCGCATCCGCTTGACGATCGCCTTGGAGGAAGCGCTGGCCAACGCGCTCTACCACGGCAACCTGGAATTGAGTTCCGAACTGCGGCAGCGCGGCGCCGATCTGTTCCTCGCGGCCGCCGAGGAGCGCCGGCGTCAACCACCCTACCGCGAACGGGCGATCCACGTCGAGGCGACTTTCTCGCACGGGGAAGCCGTGTACGTCATTCGCGACGAAGGATGCGGCTTCGATCCGGCGCTGGTGCCCGACCCGACCGATCCGGCCAACCTCGAACGCCCGTCCGGCCGCGGGTTGCTCTTGATCCGCACATTCATGGACGAAGTCCGTCATAACGAGCGCGGCAACGAGATCACCATGATCAAGCGTTGCGACCGGCCGAGTCCCTCTGGAACCAGCGGCCGGCCCGTCCGTGAATTGGTGGGCGAGCCCGTTCCATGACGGTCGCGTTAGCGCGGAAATGCGGGTTGTTCGGCGGGGCGCGGCAATCCTCATCGAATCCATCGCGCCGATACGAATCATTTCTTGGGCGGTTCCGACGCGTGCAATACCCGTGCGAGGTCACGATGCGGCAATGGATCAAGAGCGCGCTCCGGTGGCTGTGGCGATTGACTTTGCCCGTGCGCCGTCCGATCTACCGCAAGTTCGATGCCTATTGGGTCGAGCAGCTTCAATGCCAGTTGAAACCGTTGGGGCAAGTCATCGCCCAGCAGAGCGTCGAGTTGCGCGAGTTGAACCTCTGTGCCGAAAATACCATCCGCGAGTTGGTCCGCTTGCAGGCGCAGCTCGAAGCCGGCCAATTCCCCGCGGCCGATTCCTTTCCACCGGCGTCCGGCGATTGGTCCGTGATCGCGCCCGATGCGGCCTCCGGCAGTCCAGCCAGGCGGCATGATTTACGCGGGCGTCAGTCATCCGACGTCGCCGGCGCGGCGTAATCGGCGCCGCCACGCGCGGCGACGACGATCATCACCAGCCCCACGCTCAACAGCGCCGCGGCGGTCCAGTAGGGCCAGGTGGACGACTCCTTGAACAACCGCATACCGCAAACCGGCCCCAGGATGCGGGCCAGCGACGAGGCGCTTTGCCCCAGGCCGAGGACGCCGCCTTGCTGTTGGGGATCGCTACGCCGCGAGATCAACGATTGTAACGAAGGGTTGACGAAGGCAAAGCCGACGACTTCGATCGCCATCGCCCAAAGGAGCTGCGTGAAATCACCTTGCCCCGCCGCGCGCGCCAACCAGGCGAAACCGCCGATCGCCAAGACCGCCCCCAAGGCGGCCATGACTCCTTCGCTGATCCTGCCCGCGAGCCGCCGCACCAGGACGCCCTGCGCCAAGGTCAAGACGATCCCCAAATAGGCGAAGGCCACGAAGACCACGATCTGCACCACGTCGTCGGGCTTGTCGTATCCCCAGCCGTGGACCCGCGCGACGAGTGATCGCAATAGGGACGACGCGATTTCGCCTTTGCCGTGTCGTCGCACCAGTTCCTCGACTTGCAACGACAGCGTCGACTCGAAGTTCGCGAACGAGAACACGGCCACGAACGACGTCAATAACAACAGCGCGATCGACGGCGTGGCCAGGACCGATCGCACCGCGCGGCGGTCGAACAACCGGCGTTGGGCCGTTCCGCCGCCGGGATGGCGCGACTCGGGAAGCTTGAACACCGCCAGCAACAGCGCGGCGGCCGACAAGCCCGCCGCCACGTAACCCGGCCACGGGCTTAGCGCAACCCGGCCTCCGGCCAACAGGGCGCCGCCGCCGATCAGCGGCCCCAGCGTGAACCCCAGGGCGAAGGCCGCCCCGATCAGCGCCATCCCCTTGGCGCGGTTTTCTTTGCTGGTCGTGTCGGCGATGTAGGCCTGCGCGGTCGAGATCGTCGCCCCGGCGATGCCCGCCCCGATGCGCGCGATGAACAAGCCGGCCAGGCTGTGCCAGGCCGCGGCCACGCCGAACATCGCATAGAACGTCGTCGAAGCGGCCAGCCCGATCAAGAGGATGGGCCGTCGTCCAACGCGGTCGGACATCCTGCCCCAAACAGGCGCGAACAAGAACTGCATCGCCGAAAAGCTCGACATCAGAAGTCCCAGCACCCAACCCACCTCCGCCGAAGTGAGCTGGTGCTCGGCCGCAAAGTGCTCGCCATAAAGCGGCAACAGCGGCAGCACGATCCCGAACCCCAGCAGGTCGATGAATACGGTCAGAAAAATGACCAGCAGCGAACCTTTGCGAGGAGCGTCCGACATGAGATTTCAAGACGGGCTTATGGATTTCAAGATCGGAATCGAACCAACACAGGCCAAGAGCTTACCCTACACGCCACCGGCTCCGCAACGGCCGGCCAATGCTACGGCATAGCCCGCGCGCCCGGATTGCCAGCGAGCGGTGTCCGCTCTACGATGCAAGCATGATGCGCACCACGCCCGCCGAACGCCGCCGGCTCGAAACGCTCGAACCCCGCGCGCTGGAGCAACACCAACTCGCCCGCCTGAACGCCCTGTTGGACCGTATCCTGCCCGCCAACGAATACTACGCCACCCAACTCAACGAAGTCCAGCGGCCGCTCAGGTCGCTCGAAGACCTGGCGGCGCTGCCCTTCACGTTCAAGGAGGGCTTGATGGGGTCGCGGCATCCAGGCGACGTGACGGCCAACCTGACGTACCCTCCGGCTCAGTATATCCGCTGGCACCAAACCTCCGGCACACGCGGCCGGCCGTTGGTCGTGCTCGACACCGCCGACGATTGGGAATGGTGGCTCGATTGCTGGCAATACGTGTTCGACGCGGCCGAGGCCAATGAGCGCGACTGCGTGCTGATGGCTTTTTCCTTCGGTCCGTTCATTGGTTTCTGGAGCGCCTACGACGCGGCGGCGCGACGCGGCTGCCTGGTCGTGCCCGGCGGTGGCATGAAGTCACTCGCCCGGCTCGAACTGCTCCGCGCCAGCCGCGCGTCGGTCGTCTGCTGCACGCCCAGCTATGCCTTGCACCTCGCCGAGGTGGGCGCGCGGCGGCAAATCGACGTCGGCGAGTTGGGCGTGCGCGTGCTCATCCTGGCCGGCGAGCCGGGCGGCTCGATCGCCGCCACCCGCGAGACGATCCAACGCGCCTGGCGCGCCCGCGCGCTCGACCACGCCGGCGCGACCGAGGTCGGCGCCTGGGGCCACGGCGACACGGCGGGGCGCGGGTTGCATGTGATCGAAAGCGAATTCATCGCCGAGTTCCTTTCGGTGGCGACCGGCGGCCCGGCCGGCGAGGGGGAACTCGCCGAACTGGTGCTCACGAACCTCGGCCGGGCCGGCTGCCCCGTGATCCGCTATCGCACCGGCGACCTGGTGCGGCCCGTGTGGCAGCACGAGGAAGTGAATCGCTTCGTGCTTCTGGACGGTGGTGTGCTGGGTCGCAGCGACGACATGTTGATCGTCCGCGGCGTCAATGTGTTCCCCAGCGCCGTGGAACAGATCGTGCGCAGCTTCCCCGAAATTCTTGAGTACCGGATGATCGCCCACAAGGTCGAGGCGATGGATCAGTTGCGGCTGGAAATCGAAGACCGTCTCGAACAGCCGGGGCGCGTGGCCGAGGAGTTGCACTTGCGGCTGGGGCTGAAGATCGAGGTCATCGGCATGCCGCCGGGCACGTTGCCGCGCTTCGAGGGGAAGGGCAAACGATTCGTGGACGAACGATGAACGCCATTGCCATGAAACCATTCGAGTTGCGCCGCGCGATCCGCGAGGGGCGACAACGGGGACCGACGGCCGGCTTGGCGCCGGGCTACGTGCAGACCAACCTGGTGATTCTGCCGGCGACCGACGCGGCCGACTTCGCCGAATTTTGCCGCTTGAACGACCGCGCCTGCCCGTTGGTCGCCCAAACCGCGCCGGGCGACCCCGAACCGGCCGAGGCGGCCCCGGGCGCCGACTTGCGCAGCGACGTGCCCTGTTACCGCGTGTTTCGCGGCGGACGGCCCGACACCGTGGAACCGACGGACATCACCGGCTTATGGCGCGACGACCTGGTGGGCTTTCTGTTGGGTTGTTCGTTCACGTTCGAGGCGGCGTTGGAAGCCGCGGATCTGCCGGTACGGCACATCCACGAGCGCCGCAATGTGCCGATGTACCGCACGGCGCTCGCCTGCCGGCCGGCGGGCCGCTTCGCCGGTCCCTTGGTGGTGAGCATGCGGCCCTACCGGCCGGAGCAGATTGATCGCGTGCGCGAGATCAGCGGGCGTTACCCGGCCATGCACGGCGCGCCGATTCATGTGGGCGACCCCGCGGCGATCGGCATCGCCGATCTCACGCGTCCCGATTTCGGCGACGCCGTGACGATGCGCGAGGGCGAGCTGCCGGTATTCTGGGCCTGCGGCGTCACGCCTCAACTGGCTCTGGCGGCCGCGCGTCCCGAGATCGCCATGACCCACAGCCCCGGTTGCATGTTCG
>DATKSN010000070.1:0-70454 GCA_035531595.1 Pirellulales bacterium
CGAGCTCCGCGACCAGGGGAAGTGCATCGTGTTCTCGACGCACATCATGCGCGAGGTCGAAAAGCTCTGCGATCGAGTGGCGATCGTCCATCGGGGGCGGATTCTGGCCGCCGGAACGGTCGACGAGCTGCGCGACCGGCACGACCAGCGCGACCTCGAGGAGCTGTTCTTCCGCTTGATTTCCGAGCACGACGCGAGGCCCACGGCGGCATGAACTGGTCGAACATCAAGTTGATTCTCCACCGCGAGGTGCGCGACCAGTTGCGCGACCGGCGGACGTTGTTCATGATCGCCGTACTGCCTTTGTTGCTCTACCCGCTGTTGGGCATGAGCATGTTCCAGGTGTTGCAGTTCGTCCGCGAGCACGCCACGCGCGTGCTGGTGATTGGCGCCGGCACATCGGCCGGGTCGCCGGCGCTGGTCGAGGGGGACCGGTTCGCCGAGCGTTGGTTCAAAACCGCCGAGAAATCGCGGCTGCTCGAAGTGACCCGTGGCGATGACGACGTCGAGCTGATGGCGCGATTCCAGCGTGGCGCCGCCGCGGTGGCCCGGCCGATGGTCGAAGGGGGCGAGTTCGAAGCGGTGGTCTACTTTCCGCCCGACTTCGCCGAGCGGTTGGCGGCGTTCCGCGCCAAGCTCGCCGAGCGCCGTCCTTTGGACGGGCCACTTCCCCTCCCCACCGAAAAGGGCCCGAGTGAGGGCGAACCGGACGTACCGAGCCCGGAAATCTTCTATAACACGGCCCAGGAAAAGTCGCAGATCACGTTCATGCGCGTTTCGCAGGTGCTCGACCAATGGCGCGATGAAATCGGCCGCGAAAACCTGGCCCAGAGCGGGCTGCCTGAATTGACCGCTCGGCCGTTTCAATCGGAAGGGCACGACGTGGCCAACGAAGCGGGCCACCGTGACGCGGCCGTGTGGTCCAAGCTGTTGCCGTTCTTGCTGGTGATCTGGGCGTTGACCGGGGCCTTTTATCCGGCGATCGACCTTTGCGCCGGAGAAAAGGAACGCGGTACGCTGGAAACGCTGCTTTCCAGCCCCGCCGAGCGGAGCGAAATTGTGTGGGGCAAGCTGCTGACGGTGATGGCCTTCAGCGCGCTGACGGCGATGCTGAATTTGCTCAGCATCCGCGTCACCGGACAGTTCGTGATCAGCGTACTGCCCAACCAGATCGGCCCTCCGCCCCCCTTGACGCCGCTTTGGCTGGCATTGGCGTTGGTGCCCATTTCGGCCCTGTTCAGCGCGCTTTGCCTGGCCCTGGCCGCCTTCGCCAAGAGCAGCAAGGAGGGGCAATACTACCTGATGCCCTTGATGATGATCGTCATGCCGTTGGTCATCTTGCCGATGGCCCCCGGCGTGGAGTTGACCTGGGGCAACAGCCTGGTCCCGGTTACCGGTGTCGTGCTCTTACTGCGGGCGCTGATGGAAGGAAACTACCTGCACGCCTTGCCGTTCGTGCCGCTGGTGGTTGCCGTGACTCTGGCGTGTTGCCTGTGGGCGATTCGCTGGGCGGTCGATCAGTTCAACAGCGAGAGCGTGCTGTTTCGTGAGAGCGAGCGGCTCGACGTCGGCATGTGGTTCAAGCACCTCTTGCGCGACCGCGGCGACACGCCCAGCCCGGCCGAGGCCGTTCTTTGCGGCGTGTTGATCCTCCTGGTGCAGTTCTTCATGAATTACGCCCTCGGCTCGTCGCAGGCGGAGGCGAAGGGCTTTCAACGGCTCGCCGTACTGGCGATCGTGACGCAGTTGGTGGTGATTGCGACGCCGGCGTTGTTGATGACCACGATGCTCACCCGCAGCCCGCGGCGGACGTTGTTGCTCGCGCGACCGCCGTGGGGTGCGTTGTCGGCCGCGACCGCGTTGGCGGTGGCGCTGCACCCGGCGGCGGCGCGGTTCAGCGAGCTGGTGCAGAAACTCTACCCGATCAACGATGAAGTCGCGAAGGCGCTGTCGGCGCTGTTCAGCGATGCTCCTTCGCTCTGGCGATTGCTGCTGTTGGTGGCGGTCGTACCGGCGATTTGCGAGGAACTGGCGTTCCGCGGCTTCATCCTTTCGGGCCTGCGGCACACGGGACACCGCTGGTGGGCGATCGTCATCAGCAGCTTCTTCTTCGGCATCACGCACGGCATCTTGCAACAGTCGATCGGGGCCTGCCTGATCGGCCTGGTGATCGGTTACCTGGCGGTGCAAAGCGGCAGCCTGTTCCCTTGCATGGCGTTTCATCTGACCCATAACGCATTGACGGTCGTCGGCGCGCGGCTCTGTCCCGAGGAGCTTGGCCACAACCCGTTGCCGGGCTGGTTCGCGACGACGGGAGACGACGGCGGTTACGCGTTCACGTCGACGGCGGTGGCGTTGGGCCTGCTGGCCGGCGGATTGCTGCTGGCATGGTTCCGCAGGTTGCCTTTCACCCAGTCGCCCGAGGAGGCGCTGCGCGACGCGCTGGAGCACCAGGCCGGCCCCAGTGGTTCCGCGTTGCAGCCCGTCGTCAAATCGTAGGGGCGCCAGCCGATCAGCGAGGTGTTGGCGTGACCAGGGTAGATCGAGAATCGTCGAGGTCAAGTCCGTGTACGACAAATCCGGCGGTTTTTTTTCGCATCGCCCTTCGAATTCCGACCTAGAGTTTCCAAGACGGTCATCGCTTGGTTTATGACCGCACCTTCAACCAAACAAGGACCATTCTCGTGCTTACCAAATTATCCGCCACGGCCCTCATTGTCGGGGCTGGAGCTCTTGTGGGCGTCATTGCGGGCTGGGACCTGGCACCATTGACGTTGGAGTTGGGGCAAAGCCAACTGGGCGCCATCTGCGCCGTGATCGGCGCGCTCTTCACCCTGACCGGCTGCTGCTACGCCTCGGAATGCTCCGATGCGCGGGCCAAGAGCCAACGGCAACTCGCCCGGCTCACGAAGCTGAATCTCTTGATTGCCAAGGAGTTTCGCAAAGATCGGAATCGCGGCGCGCAAGCTTCGAACGGCTCTTGAGCCAATCGCAATTTCGAAGTCGAATTCCGATACCCTGGCTACGCAAAAACGTCGTCCCGCCAGGCTGGAACGTCCGGGCTACTTCGTCCGGTTCGCGGCCGTGAACCGTCCCTGGCGAAGGAACTCGACGACCTCGCGGGCCACGCCGGACTGGAAGACCATCAGGCTGTGCGTGCCGGACACGACGATGTGATCGCGCTGGCACGGCAAGTGCGTGTTCGCGACGCCAACGAGCCAATCGACGCGGGCCGCGATCACGCCGATTTCGAGCCCGTCAGGTTCCAGCAAGCGGTTTACGAAGCTGTCGGGCCGGCGAGCAAGCTGATCGATCGTCGGAAAGCAACACCGCGTCAGCGGGCCAAACAGCGACGCCAAGGGCGAACCTTGGTTCGGAGGCGCTAGCATCACGAAGCGGCCGATCTTACGCGGCACGCCCGACAAAAGCGCCTGCCGGGCAACGATACATCCCATGCTGTGCGCCACCAGATGGATACGGGCCGCCTCCGGCTCGGCGTCGAGCCGGTCGAGGAGCTCGCGCAGGTTCGCTCCGTGCCGCTCGATCGTGCGCAGGAAACTGGGGTACGACCAGTTGACCGTGCGATAGCCGGCGCGCGCCAAACGCCGGGCCAAGGGCCACATCAACAGCTTGTTCGCGCCCAGACCGTGGACGAGCACCACCAATTCGTCGGAAGGCATCGGTTCGGTCATGGATGAGGAATGAAGGATGAAGGATGAAGGATGAAGAACGTTGGATGAAAGAACCGCGTAACCTGAACCCTGAACCCTGAACCCTTAAACCTGTCCCCTGTAACCTGTCCCCTGTAACCTGTCCCCTGTCCCGTCCGCCTCCCCATGTACCTTGTGGTCTGCTACGATGTGGTTTGCGACCGGCGGCGTGGCAGGCTGATGCGTCGGCTGCGCGAGCACCTGCGGCATGTGCAAAAGAGCGTGTTCGAGGGGCCGCTCGACGACCAACGACTCGTCGCGCTGCGTGAGACGATCCTGGATGCGATCGACCCCAACGAGGACACGGTGCGCATCTATCATTTTTGCGCGCGCTGCCGGGAGGCGACGGAGCTTCTGGGCACCAGCACGTTTGTGGATCGCGACGATGCGGACGAGGTCTATTAGCATTGATTCAACCGCATGCCCGCAGGGACGGGCATGCCAACACGCTACCACCATTGGGAAGGGTCCTTCGGCGATTGCCTCAAGCGGCACCTTGGTGGTTTTTCTAAGTGCATATTCACCCGTCACTTACATGCTATTCGCTCGAACCCTCGACGAGGCGCTTGACGCGCGTGGGGTGGGGTTGGCAGAATACCGTCTTGAACGCAGTTGGCTGTCGGGCTTTAGGAGAGGACAGTCAGAGAAGCCGCCCCGGCGATGCGGGGATTGAAACGAAAGCGGTCTAAGGGGAGCGAGGCGAGCTCTGCGCTAGTCAGAGAAGCCGCCCCGGCGATGCGGGGATTGAAACTTCCGCAAAGAGCCAAGCCGTGTACAAGTTCCGAAAGTCAGAGAAGCCGCCCCGGCGATGCGGGGATTGAAACAGGCTGGTGGCGCCTTCCGGCAACCGGGGGCCAGTATAGGGTCAGAGAAGCCGCCCCGGCGATGCGGGGATTGAAACTGTCGGCCGCGGTCGGCGCGGGACCGACCCAAATAGTCAGAGAAGCCGCCCCGGCGATGCGGGGATTGAAACCCGCGCCTTCTTAGCACCCTCCGCCATGCCACCAACGGTCAGAGAAGCCGCCCCGGCGATGCGGGGATTGAAACCAGCAACCTCTCGGCCATCAACAGTTCGGCTCGTTCCGTCAGAGAAGCCGCCCCGGCGATGCGGGGATTGAAACCCGTAGCTTTGTAAAGGTACATGACGGTAAGGTCATTGTCAGAGAAGCCGCCCCGGCGATGCGGGGATTGAAACTATCACAATCCGCCTGCATTTGATTTGCGATCATCTTGTCAGAGAAGCCGCCCCGGCGATGCGGGGATTGAAACCGCCGGTAAAGGTCTTACCGGCCAATCCGGCCGGCCGTCAGAGAAGCCGCCCCGGCGATGCGGGGATTGAAACCAACTCTCGCCCGACGTATTCGACAATGTTGAAGCTATGTCAGAGAAGCCGCCCCGGCGATGCGGGGATTGAAACTCGTCAATCATTTCGTTTCTCCTTTGCCCGGCGGTTGTCAGAGAAGCCGCCCCGGCGATGCGGGGATTGAAACCACGCTATCGCGTAGGGAAGAAGGCCCCCCTTGTCCCGTCAGAGAAGCCGCCCCGGCGATGCGGGGATTGAAACAAATCAATCCCTGCCGACGGCCTTGCATTAAGACCGTCATGTCAGAGAAGCCGCCCCGGCGATGCGGGGATTGAAACGCTGTGGGGCATGGTGGACAGACCACCATGCCAGGGTGGTCAGAGAAGCCGCCCCGGCGATGCGGGGATTGAAACTGATATCCTTTCAGCAAATAAACGAGCCCATCATAAGTCAGAGAAGCCGCCCCGGCGATGCGGGGATTGAAACCTGGGCGCGCTTGGCAAACTTGATGGACAAGTTTTGCTGTCAGAGAAGCCGCCCCGGCGATGCGGGGATTGAAACTTGCCGGGGTTTTTGGGCGACGGTGTGCCATGTCAGAGAAGCCGCCCCGGCGATGCGGGGATTGAAACACCGGCGCCGCGGATTTCTTCGCCGCGCGGTTTGCGGCCCCGGTCAGAGAAGCCGCCCCGGCGATGCGGGGATTGAAACTCGCTAGCGGTCGGGTGGATTAGCGGAGGGGGTAGACCTTGTCAGAGAAGCCGCCCCGGCGATGCGGGGATTGAAACCTTGCCGGGGTGGGCCGGCTCCCTCGATTGGTTTCCGTCAGAGAAGCCGCCCCGGCGATGCGGGGATTGAAACCAAAGTACCAGGATTGTTAGGTACCAAGCGAATCATGATGTCAGAGAAGCCGCCCCGGCGATGCGGGGATTGAAACCTTGCCCACCCGCACGCTGATGCAGCCCGACTCGCCCGTCAGAGAAGCCGCCCCGGCGATGCGGGGATTGAAACTGGGCCGGCTCCCTCATTGGTTTCCTCGCGGCCGGTGTCAGAGAAGCCGCCCCGGCGATGCGGGGATTGAAACATGATGCACAGCACATCCCCTTCGGCCGGGACGCGATGTCAGAGAAGCCGCCCCGGCGATGCGGGGATTGAAACCTTGGGAATGGGGACGAGCATGTCTTCTCCAGTATGGGGTGTCAGAGAAGCCGCCCCGGCGATGCGGGGATTGAAACCATTGACCGGGTAGCGGGCTTTGCCAACGCGGACGGTCAGAGAAGCCGCCCCGGCGATGCGGGGATTGAAACACCGGGTAGCGGGCTTTGCCCACCCGCACGCTAATGGTCAGAGAAGCCGCCCCGGCGATGCGGGGATTGAAACCTGTACTCCGTGGTTCGGGCGAGTACAACGTAATACCGTCAGAGAAGCCGCCCCGGCGATGCGGGGATTGAAACGATTTGGTCATGACTCACTCTCCAGGAAACCTTGTCAGAGAAGCCGCCCCGGCGATGCGGGGATTGAAACTCGGGACCCGATCGTCCCCAACGCGCTGACAAATGATGTCAGAGAAGCCGCCCCGGCGATGCGGGGATTGAAACGGCCCGACGGCCGTGCGGATAACGCACAGCACATCTCCGTCAGAGAAGCCGCCCCGGCGATGCGGGGATTGAAACGCGGCATCACGAGCCGCGACGGATTGGCCAGCAGCCACGTCAGAGAAGCCGCCCCGGCGATGCGGGGATTGAAACCAAATGATCGCCAGCGGCCGACCGCCAATGCGCCGGACGTCAGAGAAGCCGCCCCGGCGATGCGGGGATTGAAACAACGGGAGCCGGCCCACCCCGGCAAGGAGGGATGACAAATGAGTCAGAGAAGCCGCCCCGGCGATGCGGGGATTGAAACCCCGCTCTCCCCCACCTTGAGGCTGAACGTCGCTTGTCAGAGAAGCCGCCCCGGCGATGCGGGGATTGAAACCTCTTTGGACTTGCGGTCGGCCGCGATCGCCCCGAGGGGTCAGAGAAGCCGCCCCGGCGATGCGGGGATTGAAACTCCACCGCTTTCTTGGCCCACTCCACCGCTTTCGCGTCAGAGAAGCCGCCCCGGCGATGCGGGGATTGAAACAGCGCGACCGACGGCGCCGACGGCGCAGCCGCGGAAAGTCAGAGAAGCCGCCCCGGCGATGCGGGGATTGAAACGGCGAAGGAGGGCTGCATGAACACCACGAACATTCTGGTCAGAGAAGCCGCCCCGGCGATGCGGGGATTGAAACCGTAGCAGTGTAGTCCATCGACTCTTCGATAAAGACTAGTCAGAGAAGCCGCCCCGGCGATGCGGGGATTGAAACACTGGGTATCCGTGATCGGACTTCAGCGCACGGGCTTGTCAGAGAAGCCGCCCCGGCGATGCGGGGATTGAAACGAGTCTTTGGCAACCCACCACGCGACAACCTCGGCGGCGGTCAGAGAAGCCGCCCCGGCGATGCGGGGATTGAAACGGCGATCGCCTTTCCGAACGGGTTTGACATGTCGATCGTCAGAGAAGCCGCCCCGGCGATGCGGGGATTGAAACAGTGATTGGGGCGATCGCACTGATGCGATTCTCAAGGTGTCAGAGAAGCCGCCCCGGCGATGCGGGGATTGAAACGTTTGATTTGGCGTGGTGTTCGCATCCAAAGCTGTTGTCAGAGAAGCCGCCCCGGCGATGCGGGGATTGAAACCGGCCATCTGTCGCAGGCCAGCAAAACCCAAGAGGCGAGTCAGAGAAGCCGCCCCGGCGATGCGGGGATTGAAACTCGCTGCTGACGACGGCAACGACGCCGGGGACCGAGTCAGAGAAGCCGCCCCGGCGATGCGGGGATTGAAACGAGAGACGTTTGGCCGCGTGCGGCGAAGCGACGGTCAGAGAAGCCGCCCCGGCGATGCGGGGATTGAAACGATGGCGTGCCATAGTTGGCATACCGTGCTTGACCCGTCAGAGAAGCCGCCCCGGCGATGCGGGGATTGAAACAGTCACTTTTCCACGACGAACGACTGGAGTTTGGCGTCAGAGAAGCCGCCCCGGCGATGCGGGGATTGAAACGATGCCTACAGCGCGCTTGCGGACGACACCGATGTCGTCGTCAGAGAAGCCGCCCCGGCGATGCGGGGATTGAAACCGTTCCACCTGGGCGGTATTACGAAATACCCGCAGTTGTCAGAGAAGCCGCCCCGGCGATGCGGGGATTGAAACTTCTCTTTTGGCTAGAAGTTCGTCGGCTTTTTTGGCTTGTCAGAGAAGCCGCCCCGGCGATGCGGGGATTGAAACGATTGTTGCCGGTGGGTAAAAGGCCTGCGTAAGCTCGTCAGAGAAGCCGCCCCGGCGATGCGGGGATTGAAACCAAGGTTGACATAGGCATTGCCCAGCTGGGTAAACCCAGTCAGAGAAGCCGCCCCGGCGATGCGGGGATTGAAACCCCGGCTCGAATCGTCTAACTGTGTCTACGTCTACTGTCAGAGAAGCCGCCCCGGCGATGCGGGGATTGAAACCACAAGCTGACGGTCCAAGTTTCTTCGCACTCGTCGTCAGAGAAGCCGCCCCGGCGATGCGGGGATTGAAACGGTTTGGCAACACTTAACGGTGTGTCGCGTGACCGTTGTCAGAGAAGCCGCCCCGGCGATGCGGGGATTGAAACAAGGATGGCTTCAAACACGGCCTCCCAACGGCGCAGGGGTTGTCAGAGAAGCCGCCCCGGCGATGCGGGGATTGAAACTCAGCCCAGTGCTGAACGGCGAAGAAGGTATCGAGCAGTCAGAGAAGCCGCCCCGGCGATGCGGGGATTGAAACTTGAGAAATAGGCCCACGCCCATAGCCGTGGCGTCCGTCAGAGAAGCCGCCCCGGCGATGCGGGGATTGAAACCTTGCGTTCCGTTGTGGTAGCGACCGACTTCGATTGTCAGAGAAGCCGCCCCGGCGATGCGGGGATTGAAACCGCGCGGCGGCCGAATCGAACACGGAAAGACCAAACTGGATGTCAGAGAAGCCGCCCCGGCGATGCGGGGATTGAAACGTTTCGCGCCCGATGGCAGTTTCGTCGCTGGTGCAAGTCAGAGAAGCCGCCCCGGCGATGCGGGGATTGAAACCCGAAAGCCGCAATCGTTCACGTACCACATTGTAGTAGTCAGAGAAGCCGCCCCGGCGATGCGGGGATTGAAACTTGGAGCTGTTCGATGAGCCCGGCATTAAGCACGAGCGTCAGAGAAGCCGCCCCGGCGATGCGGGGATTGAAACCCATCCAAATCGGATCACCGGGCACTCGTTGGTCGACCGTCAGAGAAGCCGCCCCGGCGATGCGGGGATTGAAACTTCCGCTTTGCGTGCTGGTCATTGATCGTTTTCCTTTCGTCAGAGAAGCCGCCCCGGCGATGCGGGGATTGAAACTAGTCCGGCCGCGGACCACGGTAAGCCGCGGCTGGAAGTCAGAGAAGCCGCCCCGGCGATGCGGGGATTGAAACTATCTGTGGTGATTCCAAGCACGTAGCCCACATGCCGTCAGAGAAGCCGCCCCGGCGATGCGGGGATTGAAACCCCCCTCCGCGCGGCCGTCTCTTCGGCCGTTTCGGGGCAATCGGCCGCGTCAGAGAAGCCGCCCCGGCGATGCGGGGATTGAAACCAATTACCGCCGCCGTGTGCAGCTTGGCCCGTATGGTCAGAGAAGCCGCCCCGGCGATGCGGGGATTGAAACCATCGTGACCTGCTGCGTATGCCTCGGCAGCCTTGGTCAGAGAAGCCGCCCCGGCGATGCGGGGATTGAAACGTTCGACGGTCCAACGCCCGCGGCGGCTTGCTCCGGGTCAGAGAAGCCGCCCCGGCGATGCGGGGATTGAAACCACCAAAGCGCGGGCCACAAGCCGGTCTGGGTTAAGTCAGAGAAGCCGCCCCGGCGATGCGGGGATTGAAACGAAACCAGGCGAGCACCCAACTGGCGCCTCGACGGTATATCGTCAGAGAAGCCGCCCCGGCGATGCGGGGATTGAAACTTCCATCGCGTCCCCCCTGCCCAACGGGTGACGCAATGGTCAGAGAAGCCGCCCCGGCGATGCGGGGATTGAAACTGGAACGGCTTGACCGGCGTCTTGTTCTCGCGAGTCGTCAGAGAAGCCGCCCCGGCGATGCGGGGATTGAAACCAAGCTAGGGTAACGGTAACGGTTTCCATCGCGTCCCCCGTCAGAGAAGCCGCCCCGGCGATGCGGGGATTGAAACCGCCAGCAGGTCGGCGGACTGGGGACCGTTAGGCCGATGTCAGAGAAGCCGCCCCGGCGATGCGGGGATTGAAACTACCGATCTCGTGTTGCTCTTGCGGCTCGCCCTTGTGGTGTCAGAGAAGCCGCCCCGGCGATGCGGGGATTGAAACATCGACTCCGCGTTGATGAGGCGGGCGCGCCCGCAGGCGTCAGAGAAGCCGCCCCGGCGATGCGGGGATTGAAACATGGGCCAAGCCCGACGACATATAGACTGTCGCGGCGGTGGTCAGAGAAGCCGCCCCGGCGATGCGGGGATTGAAACCCGCGCGGGTTGCACTGGCGCGCCGAGCGAGGTTGGCATGTCAGAGAAGCCGCCCCGGCGATGCGGGGATTGAAACCATTAAGCAGCGTCGGCGTACTTCGCGGCCGCGACGGGTCAGAGAAGCCGCCCCGGCGATGCGGGGATTGAAACTTGAAGCACGGCTACTCGCCTTGTGCTTTCCGGCCAGTCAGAGAAGCCGCCCCGGCGATGCGGGGATTGAAACGCCGGTGCCGAGCAGGCACCGTGTACCGACGCCCGCCGTCAGAGAAGCCGCCCCGGCGATGCGGGGATTGAAACCTGGGCGTGCCATAGTTGGCGTACCGTGCCTGCCCGCCGTCAGAGAAGCCGCCCCGGCGATGCGGGGATTGAAACCAGACTGCGTCCGCGCAGCGGCCCGGATCACCTGGTCAGAGAAGCCGCCCCGGCGATGCGGGGATTGAAACCTGTCGGGGCCTGGGGCGGCGTCAACCGGCGATGCGTTGTCAGAGAAGCCGCCCCGGCGATGCGGGGATTGAAACCCCAGCACGTAGCCCACGTGCCCACAGACGTTTGCTACAGTCAGAGAAGCCGCCCCGGCGATGCGGGGATTGAAACGATCCAAGAATTCCGCGTAGGGGAGCGATGCCAGTTGTCAGAGAAGCCGCCCCGGCGATGCGGGGATTGAAACGCAAACGTAAAAACTGTGGGGGCATGGTGGACGGACCGGTCAGAGAAGCCGCCCCGGCGATGCGGGGATTGAAACAAGTCTTGCAGAATCCGACCTTCCACCAGGCTTACCGTCAGAGAAGCCGCCCCGGCGATGCGGGGATTGAAACTCGCCAGCCAATGCCCCAAAATTTACGCGAACTCCGGGGTCAGAGAAGCCGCCCCGGCGATGCGGGGATTGAAACCCGGTAAATGTCAAGGGACCGTGCCCAGTCGCGGGTCAGAGAAGCCGCCCCGGCGATGCGGGGATTGAAACTGGCCACGATCGGGCTGGCCTACGCGCCGTATTCGATCGTCAGAGAAGCCGCCCCGGCGATGCGGGGATTGAAACAGCCACTCAGCGCGCTCAGCGTCACGGCGGCGCTGACGGTCAGAGAAGCCGCCCCGGCGATGCGGGGATTGAAACCGGGCCAGTCGCGGCCACGCTCGGCCTGCAATCGGCGTCAGAGAAGCCGCCCCGGCGATGCGGGGATTGAAACCCGGGGGAAAAGGACGCTGGATTGAGATCCTGGTCGGTCAGAGAAGCCGCCCCGGCGATGCGGGGATTGAAACTCGACCAAAATCTCCAGTGTATAGTACGTGTGATCCGTCAGAGAAGCCGCCCCGGCGATGCGGGGATTGAAACCGACAACCTTGCTCCGTTTTTCCAATTCAGCGGGTGTGGTCAGAGAAGCCGCCCCGGCGATGCGGGGATTGAAACCACGCCGTTGATCGTCGCCGTATGGCTGGCAAATACGTCAGAGAAGCCGCCCCGGCGATGCGGGGATTGAAACGACTCTCGCGGCTGCAATTCGTTGTGCGACGGGAATTGTCAGAGAAGCCGCCCCGGCGATGCGGGGATTGAAACCGCGTTCCAGGTTCGCGCCGTCGATCTTGCGGGCGGGTCAGAGAAGCCGCCCCGGCGATGCGGGGATTGAAACTATGAGCCCCTGCTGCGCCTAGCGCACCCGCGTCGTGTCAGAGAAGCCGCCCCGGCGATGCGGGGATTGAAACTGAGCCGGTCGGCAAACTCCCTTTGGTTCAGGCCCAGGTCAGAGAAGCCGCCCCGGCGATGCGGGGATTGAAACGCGGAATTCGCTAGTCGTCCCACCAGGCTGCCTCATCGTCAGAGAAGCCGCCCCGGCGATGCGGGGATTGAAACCTGGATCCGCCTGACGAGCGATGAACCGCTGAATCGTCAGAGAAGCCGCCCCGGCGATGCGGGGATTGAAACTCCTAGTTTCCGACTTGTCGGACTTTCTGATCGTCGTCAGAGAAGCCGCCCCGGCGATGCGGGGATTGAAACATGCACCCGCTCTCACCGACCTTCAGGCTGAACGCCGGTCAGAGAAGCCGCCCCGGCGATGCGGGGATTGAAACTCTCTTGTTCCTTTACCCAAAACTTTTCCAGGAACCGGAAGTCAGAGAAGCCGCCCCGGCGATGCGGGGATTGAAACAACTCGCGGATCATCTGCTCGTCCTGACGGCCTTGGTCAGAGAAGCCGCCCCGGCGATGCGGGGATTGAAACTCTTCGCCGCGCGGTTTGCGGCCCCGCGCTCCGCGTCAGAGAAGCCGCCCCGGCGATGCGGGGATTGAAACTAATCGCCGTCGCTGTGGTGTCCCGCCGCCGCGACGAGTCAGAGAAGCCGCCCCGGCGATGCGGGGATTGAAACCCCGCAATGACTTTGTTCATTTCCGCCCAAACTCCGTCAGAGAAGCCGCCCCGGCGATGCGGGGATTGAAACCAAGGTTATTGTGGTCCCGTACAGTGGCGATGTCGTTGTCAGAGAAGCCGCCCCGGCGATGCGGGGATTGAAACCTCGAGCAGCAAAGCAATCGCCATCGAACAAACGGCGGGTCAGAGAAGCCGCCCCGGCGATGCGGGGATTGAAACAAACCGAACCGGCCGCCGTCGTCAGCGATTCACTCGTTGTCAGAGAAGCCGCCCCGGCGATGCGGGGATTGAAACTAGGCGACGGCAACGCGAAGGGCAGCGGCGCGAACTCTAGTCAGAGAAGCCGCCCCGGCGATGCGGGGATTGAAACCCCCATCCTGTACTACCGACAGGATGGGCCCATAAGTCAGAGAAGCCGCCCCGGCGATGCGGGGATTGAAACGGATGAGTCGCATTTGTCTTCTCCAGGGGTAGTGGTTCGTCAGAGAAGCCGCCCCGGCGATGCGGGGATTGAAACACCCCATTCTCCTTTGTTTGGCCTCGCCGGGGTGGGCCGGTCAGAGAAGCCGCCCCGGCGATGCGGGGATTGAAACAACACATCGGATTCTAGCACCTGCTGCCATGTCATGTCAGAGAAGCCGCCCCGGCGATGCGGGGATTGAAACTAACTCCGGCCGAACCTCCCGGCCTTTAGGCATACGGTCAGAGAAGCCGCCCCGGCGATGCGGGGATTGAAACTGGAGGTAATCCTGGCGTAGCGTACCGCGAAGTCGTGTCAGAGAAGCCGCCCCGGCGATGCGGGGATTGAAACCGTTCGCTGGTGCTGTCCAGGTTATCATGTTTTCCGTCAGAGAAGCCGCCCCGGCGATGCGGGGATTGAAACCGTCATACCAGGTCGTCATAAAGATTCCGTCACGTTTGTCAGAGAAGCCGCCCCGGCGATGCGGGGATTGAAATTGAACGAGTAAAAGGGATGGGGGTGTAACTTTGGGCAAGTCAGAGAAGCCGCCCCGGCGATGCGGGGATTGAAACGTCTCGTGGAGGAATTTTCGTGTCGTGTTCGTTTTGTCAGAGAAGCCGCCCCGGCGATGCGGGGATTGAAACTTCCGTCTGCGACTTACTCTGCCTCTTGGGCTTGTATTGTCAGAGAAGCCGCCCCGGCGATGCGGGGATTGAAACGGCCACCTCGACGGCCAACTTCTCCTGTTGACTGAGTCAGAGAAGCCGCCCCGGCGATGCGGGGATTGAAACCTTTCGTCTCCCTCTAGCCGTGGTCAGTTGCAGGTGTCAGAGAAGCCGCCCCGGCGATGCGGGGATTGAAACAACTGCCGACCTTGTTCGACTTCTCCTGCTGCTTCCGTCAGAGAAGCCGCCCCGGCGATGCGGGGATTGAAACCTCGATTAGCAGCGCGATCGCCAAGCTGCACACGGCGGGTCAGAGAAGCCGCCCCGGCGATGCGGGGATTGAAACACTGTCGCGATCGGGCTGGAGTCAGTCGAAAGCCCCAGTCAGAGAAGCCGCCCCGGCGATGCGGGGATTGAAACTTGGCCGCGTTGCCGTGGCCCGGTAGGTGTGGGCTGTCAGAGAAGCCGCCCCGGCGATGCGGGGATTGAAACGCTCCATGAATCGGTACTCCTTGTAATTGGAAACGTAAAGTCAGAGAAGCCGCCCCGGCGATGCGGGGATTGAAACGCTTCCAAAACTCCGGTTCATACGTCAATGGCAACTGTCAGAGAAGCCGCCCCGGCGATGCGGGGATTGAAACGGCCGGTGCCTACTCGGCACCGTGTAACGCCGCCCGCCCGTCAGAGAAGCCGCCCCGGCGATGCGGGGATTGAAACACATAGTGGCCAGGTCGTTGTGGGTGGTCATGGGTCGTGGTCAGAGAAGCCGCCCCGGCGATGCGGGGATTGAAACCTCTCCAGTTTAGGGAACAGTAGGGAATGCCCCACGTCAGAGAAGCCGCCCCGGCGATGCGGGGATTGAAACCGGGCGAGCCACCAGTGACGCGCCGCCGAACAGCGCGGTCAGAGAAGCCGCCCCGGCGATGCGGGGATTGAAACGAGTGTCTGGGTGGGAATGGGTGGTGAAAACCACCTGTCAGAGAAGCCGCCCCGGCGATGCGGGGATTGAAACTGCCACCTGGGAGTCGGGAATCCAGTAGACGCCACCGGTCAGAGAAGCCGCCCCGGCGATGCGGGGATTGAAACCAAACGTAAAGGGTTGCGGCGTGTGGTGGACAGCCGTCAGAGAAGCCGCCCCGGCGATGCGGGGATTGAAACTTGCCGATAGGCGTGCTCCAGCACGTCACACAGGGAGTCAGAGAAGCCGCCCCGGCGATGCGGGGATTGAAACAAGGATTTCTTCGCCGCGCGGTTCGCCGCGGCGCGATCCGGTCAGAGAAGCCGCCCCGGCGATGCGGGGGGCATTGGGGTTAGGGGATGCGACGTAACGCTTCTGTCAGAGAAGCCGCCCCGGCGATGCGGGGATTGAAACCACCGCCCGCAAAATGTCGCTCTTTGTCATGGTAATCGTCAGAGAAGCCGCCCCGGCGATGCGGGGATTGAAACTCGAGCATCAGCGCCAGGAAGCGCCGGCCGGTACTCTCGTCAGAGAAGCCGCCCCGGCGATGCGGGGATTGAAACCCGCCGCCGGTCTGGCCGACTAGGGCTAAGCTACCCCCGTCAGAGAAGCCGCCCCGGCGATGCGGGGATTGAAACTTTCCAATCTCCTTTGTTGCTCCACCGGCGGTTAGTCGTCAGAGAAGCCGCCCCGGCGATGCGGGGATTGAAACATTCAATCTTGCAGTCATAACCGTGCGAAGCGCAAGTCAGAGAAGCCGCCCCGGCGATGCGGGGATTGAAACTTTCATGGATGGCGAATACGTCTTCGCCCACCCACTGTCAGAGAAGCCGCCCCGGCGATGCGGGGATTGAAACTTTGCCGCGCCGCGGGATTCGATGAGGGCCTGGTGTCAGAGAAGCCGCCCCGGCGATGCGGGGATTGAAACCAGAAGACGCCGCCGGTCGCGTCATGGACGAACTCGCCGTCAGAGAAGCCGCCCCGGCGATGCGGGGATTGAAACGATTGATGCAGGCGGTAGCCGGCGTTGGCGAGCCCGGTCAGAGAAGCCGCCCCGGCGATGCGGGGATTGAAACTTCCTCCGATGCCGAACGAACAGGTGCATGTAACGCAGTCAGAGAAGCCGCCCCGGCGATGCCTCGTCTCCTTCCCGCGCGCAATTCCAAAGCCGTCTTCCTTCTTTGTCTTCTTCCCTCCTCGGCCGATGCCCGTTGGCGCCGCGTGTGCGCGGTCGTATACTCAACCCGATCCCTTCCGCGCCCCGGCTGATGCACCACGAGCTGCGAATTTTCAACGAGGAGAGATCTATCGAAGCAAACGCAGAACCTGAGGCTCGCCCAGCGCGTGACGTCGCCGATGGCCGGCTTTACTTCCCAGGAGACGGCTGGCGCCGCAGGCTGAGCCAGTCGGTGTGGAACGAACCCTCTTGATCGACTCGCTCGTAGGTGTGGGCGCCGAAGTAATCGCGCTGGGCCTGCAAGAGGTTGGCCGGCAATCGCTCGCTACGGTAGCCGTCGTAGTAGGTCAGCGCGGTGGAGAAGGCGGGCGCGGGAATGCCGAGTCCGAAGGCGGTCATCACGACGTGCCGCCAGGCGGACTGGGCTTTCTCGACCGCGGCGCTGAAGTACGGCGCCAAGAGCAGGTTTTCGAGTTGATGGTCGGCGTCGAAGGCTTCCTTGATTCGCTCGAGGAAATGGGCGCGGATGATGCAGCCGCCGCGCCAAAGAAGCGCGATGTCGCCGTAATCGAGCGGCCACTGGTGTTCGGCGGCGGCGGCGGCGAGTTGCACGAAGCCCTGGGCGTAGCTGCAAATTTTCGAGGCGTAGAGGGCCTGCCGCACCTCGTCGATGAAGGCCGGCTTGTCCCCCTGGTACGCTCCGCTGGGTCCGGTCAAAACAAGGCTCGCGCGTCGCCGCGCCGGCTTGAGGGCCGACAGGCAACGGGCATACACCGCCTCGGTCACCAGCGTGCTGGGCACGCCGAGATCGAGCGCCAATTGGCTCATCCACTTGCCCGTCCCCTTGGCGCCCGCCTTGTCGATGATCAAATCGACCAGATCCTTGCCGGTCTGGGGATCCTTGACGCTGAAAATGTCGCGGGTGATCTCGATCAGGTAGCTGTCGAGCTCACCACGGTTCCACTCGGCGAACACGTCGTACAACTCGTCGTTGGTCAGCCCCAACGCGCGCTTGAGCAGGAAATAGGCTTCGCAGATCAACTGCATGTCGCCGTACTCGATACCGTTGTGGACCATCTTCACATAGTGCCCGGCGCCGCGCGGGCCGACCCATTCGCAGCAGGGGATGTCGCGCTTCGCCCCAACTTTGGCCGAAATCGCCTGGAAGATCGGCTTGATCAGCGGCCATGCGGCGGGGCTGCCGCCGGGCATCAGGCTGGGGCCCAAAAGCGCCCCTTCCTCGCCGCCCGAAACCCCCGTGCCGATGAACGACAGCCCCTTCGACTCGACGTATTTCGTGCGCCGCTCGGTGTCGGTGTAGTGGGTGTTGCCGCCATCGATGATCACGTCGCCGGGCGAAAGCAAGGGGAGCAACTGCTCGATCAGGGCATCGACGGCCGGGCCGGCTTTGACCATCAGCAGCACCATGCGCGGCGGGGCCAGCGCGTGGACGAGATCCTCGACCGAATGGCAGCCGACGAACCGCTTGCCGGCCGCGCGGCCCGACAGAAGGTCGTCGACCACGCGCGTGGTGCGGTTGAAAACCGCGATCCGATAGCCGCGGCTCTCGATGTTCAACGCCAGGTTCTCGCCCATGACGGCGAGTCCGATCAGTCCAATGTCCGCTGGTGAAGGCATGGTTGAGTTCCGTATGATTCACAGGCGCTTCGGCGCGCCCATCGTCCAGGTAATCCCCGCCGCCGTCGCTCCGACGAGGACGCCGAAGGGAATCAAATAAAAGTAGCCGAACCTGGCGACGAGGTGGGCGTTGAACACCGTGTCGAGGATCGTCGGCAAAAAGACCGCCGCCATGGCGCCGAAATTGAACGCCATGAGCGTGTTTCTCTTGCGAGTCTTGAGTGCGGCCTCGCGCTCCTCAGGCGTCGCCGGCGCGGCGCGCGCGGCGGGGGTGGGCGCCGGTTCGCCGGCCTTCGCCGGCGCGCCCTTGGTTTTGGCCTTTGCGGCGGGCTTCGGCGATCCGCCGGCCAGTTCGGCCGCCGCCGACTCGCGCGAGTAATACTTGGCAATCACTTCGTGGATGGCCGAAGGCGTGCAGAGCACGGTTCGCACCGGCAGGTTGAACCGCAGCCGCAGTTGATCTTCGATTTCGGGCGAGAGCTGGTTGGGCGAGACCACCAGCAACCGGCCATCGTCGATCATCAAGGGAGCGCACGATTGCTGCCTCGCCATCAGGGCGGGCACCTGGGGCAGCAGCGTTTCGTCGATCAGCACTTCGTTCACGTCGACGAACGGCAGCCCGACCGATTCGGCATAGGCTTGCATGATCTGCTCGGCGGGCGCCAGCTTCTGCTGCATCAGAGCATCGCGGATTTCCACCCCCACGGTCTTGGCGTAACGGCGGGCCTTCTCGAGCGCCGGGCCGTCGACGATCTTCCGGCCGACGAGAATTTCCTCCAACGTGCGGCCCTTCGCTGACTTCGGCTCGGCCCGGCCGAGCGAGACATCGTACTCGGCCTTGCGAGTGGCGTCGGTCAGGCAAAGCATCGCCTTGGCCAGCTCGTTCAACAACTCCTGCGATCGAGGCCCATACTCGCCCGATGAGTACTTGCGCACATGGGCGTTCATCTTGCGATAGCTGTTGCGCGCATGGGCGGGCTCGTCGTCGAACATTTCCAGCCGCAGGAGCTGGTAGTAGTTCAAGGGACGCGCCGGCTCGCTGATGTCCAGCCATTCCTTGTAGACGTCGATTTCCTTGGCCATGAACGAAAAGCCCGTCCCGAGGTTCCCCTAGGTTGTTTTGCCAATCGGCCCGCTTGGGCCGGCGCCGCCAGCTTACTCGACCGCGTACTGGCTGGCCAGGTTGGCGTACGAATCAATCTGCTTCTCGTTGAGTCCGCCGCCGCGCTCGATCTCGATGGTCGCCTCGCGCCCCCCGGTCTTGTCTTGGGCGCGGACCTTGACGCGGCCGTCGCTGCCGAAGGAGTAGGCCACTTCCACCGGCGCCCCCTTGGGCAGGTTCGGCGGCAGGTTCGTGATGCTGCACGCCCCGATGGCCGAGCAGGCATTCGGATCGGGCGCGTCTCCCTCGACCACTCGCACGGTCGCCCGGGTCTGGCCGGCCTCGTTGGTGTTGAAGGTTTGCTTCACTTCGACCGGCAACTTCGTGTTGCGCGGAATCATCACATGGTTGACCTGCCGGCCGCTCTTGGGGTCGCGGACGATGACGCCCAGGCTGTGGGAGTTGACGTCGTCCTGCTGCACCTGCTTCAGGTGCCGGCGCACCCGGTCGGCCAGGTCGCTCCCCGCGCCACGGAACTTGGCTTCGAGAATCGCCGCGTGGATCGCGGCGCCTTGCGCCACCGCGGTGTGCGGCGACAGTTCCTGGTACGGCTTCTTGCCGGTCACTTGCTCGAGCAAGAGCGGCACGCGCGGCATCAAGGTCGAGCCGCCCACGAGCACGATCGCGTCGAGTTGTTCGGTCGTAATCTTGGCCTGTTCGATCACGAGTTCCGTGGTGTCGATGGTCCGTTGCAGCAGGTCGGCCGTCATCTGCTCGAACTGCTCGCGGGTGACGGTCACCGAATGGCTCTTGCCGGCGTGGCGGCAGACGATCGTCGCCCGCGGCTGTTGGGAAACCGCGATCTTGGCCAGGTCGCAGTCGTTGCGCAGCATCTGGCAGGTCTGGGGCGACTCATGGGGGTCGGCGCCGTGGCGCGCTTTGAACTCGTCGGCCACATAATTCAGCAGCCGGTCGTTCCAATCGACGCCTCCCAGATAGACGTCGCCGTCGGTGGCCAGCACCTGGAAATGCGTGGGCGTGTAGCGCACGACCGTCACGTCGAACGTGCCGCCCCCCAAGTCGTAGACCAGCGCCATTCGCGGCCGCTCGAACTGGGTCGTCGCGGCGCCCAATTCCCGGCGGTGCCAGGCGTAGGTGAGCGTGGCGGCGGTGGGCTCGTTGATGATATCGATGACGTTCAGCCCCGCGATCCGGCCGGCGTCCTGCGTCGCCTTGCGCCGCGCGTCATTGAAGTAGTAAGGGACGGTGATCACGGCGTTGCCGATGGGTCCGATCCGCTTCTCGCCGTCCTGCCGCAGCTTCTTGAGAATCAAGGCCGACAGGAATTCGGGGGTGATTTCGTGGCCGTCGTAGGTGCGTTTGTATTCGACGCTGCCCATATGGCGTTTGACGCGCTCCACCACATGCTCGGGATCCTCCATCGCCGCCCTCATGCGGCTGGGTCCGACGATCACATGCCCTCCATCGGCCAGTAGGATCAGGCTGGGGGTTTCGATCTCATCTTCTTCGTTGGGCAACGTGATGGGGTTGCCTTCCGAGTCGAGGTGGGCGATGGCCGAGAACGTCGTGCCCAAGTCGATGCCGACGGTGTGTCCCGCTTTGAATTCCATGAAGATCGCTTCCTGTCATTTGGGGCTGAAGCTGCGATTGTCGGTTGGAGGGCGTCACAAGTCAAGCAAGTCACACCAGCCCCCACTTTTTCCGCAGCACCCATTCGACCACCAAGAGGCCGACGAAGGCGAGAAACAACGCCCACTTGTCCCAGAGCGTTTCCTTCACCTGCGTTTCGACTTCCAATTGACGGGTGGCTTCCTTGAGATCGGCCAACAGGGCGGCCAGCCGTTCGGGTTGCAAGACGTGCTCCTCGCCCGACGCGGTCTTGGTCAGGTTTTCCAGCGCGGTCCGATCGGCGACGGGTCGCTCCAACTCCAAATCCTCGGCGTAAACCAGAAACCGGCCCTGGGTTTCTCCCAGTGGCTCCGTGCCGCTCTTGGCCTCGACGCGTAGCGTGTAATCGCCCGCCGCGCCGGTGTCGCTCAACGCGCCGCGGACCTCGCCGGCCTGGCGCCGCAAACGCACCGGCGTCCGCTTTCCGCCCGGCAACTCGATTTCGGCGTCGAACGAAGCATCGGCGAGCGGCTCGCCCTGGTGCGAGTTGGCGCCAAGGATGAACTCGACCTTGGAACCCGATCGGTAACGCCGCTTCTCGAACCGGATCCAAACATTCCCCTCGTTGCTCTGGTCCTTGCGCGCCAGCCACAAGATGACCTGCCGCCAGAACCGTTTGTGGGCCGCCTCGTGTCCCTGCATCCACCAGTGCCAGGTCGAATCGCCGGCCATCGCCAGCACCCGGCCGTTGCCCCATTCCCCGGCCACCAACAGCGGTTGCTTCTGGTCGCTCTCGGCCAGCACGATGGTCCGTCCGCCCTGCTTGACCCCGGCGAAACGGTTCGCGCCTTCCAACGGAGGCAGTTGCGCCCAGGCCGCCTGGTTGTCTTGCCCGCGACCGGCCAGCCGCATCAGGTATTGCGAGGCGCCGTCGCGCGTGGGCCGCATCCGCACTCGGCCGGGAAGGTGCAGATCGTCGCGGATCTTCTCGCCGAAGTTCTGCCGTTCCAGCCGGCCGATTTCAACCGGGAGCACGTCGGCCAAGGGCGTCCTCCCATAGCCGCCCGGACCGAAGCTGTGCAGTCCGCCCAGCATGATGAACCCGGCGCCCTGGTCGATCGCGTCGGCGAGCTTGGCAAGCTGTTCGGGCCTGAACGCGCCCGCGTCGAGGTCGCCGATGATGTAAACGTCGTAGGCGCCCGGCTCGAAGGCCTCGTCGAGCTCCTTGGGACGGGTCTCCGACTTGTCGCCGCGGAAGTAAAGCAGGTCAAGCTTGATGTCGGGCGAGCCTTCGAGCGACCAGCGCAGGAACTTTTGCTCGCTGACCAGCGCGCCGTCGAGGTAGAGCACGTTCAGTCCGCCCTTGAGCACGGTCACGAACGTGCTGATCTGGTTGTTCGTGATCACCTGCTCGTTGCGTTGCGGGTCGGCTTCGATCGTGAGCTTGATCTCGCCCGGCAACTCGGGCACGTAGTCCAGGTCGAACTTCACTTGCTCGCCGTCCTGGCCGGCGACCAGCGGCGTGGTGCTGACGAGCTCGTCCTTGCCGGGCGACGTTTCCACGCGCAACCGGATCGCCACGGTCTGGTTCTCCATGCCTACGAAGCGTGCCGTGCCGGTGATGGGAAGCTGGTTCTTGACGAACACCGTTTCGCTCGTCAGCAGGTCGTCGAGCGAGAAATCGGGGAGTTGCCCGGCGCCGCGGGCCTGGCCGAAGGGGACGGCGTAGGCCGGCGCGCCCAGATCGCGCAGCCGCCTCGCGGCGATCTGCAAATCGAGTCCGTGGGCGTCGTCGGTCCGCTGGGCGCCGTCGCCCAGCACGATCACGCCCACCAGCCGCTTGCCGGATTCGAGCTTGAGCACTTCGTCGATAGCCCAGCCGTAGGCCGATTGCTCTCCGTCGGGAGGCCCGCCCAGGTCGAGCCGGCCGTCGGCCCATTCCAGCGCGTGCGGCGCGTCGTCGAACGTGTAGACCTTCAATTCGATGTCCTGAGCCAGATCGGCCAGCGCCGGCAAGGCGTCGGCGATCGTGGTTTCCAGCGCCTGCCAACGGCTCTTGCCGCCGACCTCGTCCTGGACCAGCATGCTCCGCGAGCGATCGGCCAATATCACCAGGGTGGCGGCTTGTTTCCGGGTTGTCGTTCGCACGATTGTGGGACGCAGCAAAGCGAAGAGCGCGAGGAGCACGACCAGCAACCGGATGGCGGTCAGCGTTTGGCGTCGGCGGCGCGTCGTTTTGTCGCGGGCCGGGCCGACGAACAACAGTAAGACGAGCGCCGCGGCGATCACGGCCACCACCCAGGTGGCTCCGACCGGATCGCACGACCATCGCTCGATTTGGGTCATGGTTAGGCGTTAGGCGTTGGGCGTTGGGCGTTAGGCGTTAGGCGTTGGGCGTTAGGCGTTGGGCGTTAGGCGTTAGGCGTTGGGCGTTAGGCGTTGGGCGTTAGGCGTTAGGCGTTGGGCGTTAGGCGTTAGGCGTTGGGCGTTGGGCGTTGGGCGTTGGGCGTTGGGCGCCAGTAGAAGGCGAGCGGGGGGCGTTAGCCCCCTGTTTGGTCCGCGTTGTGTTAGTGTTGAGTGGTGTGACCGTACTTTCTCCTTTCTCCTTTCTCCTTTCTCCTTTCTCCTTTCTCCTGTCCCCCTAACGCCTAACGCCTAACGCCTTTCTCCCCCTAACGCCTTTCTCCCCCCTAACGCCTTTTTCCCCCTAACGCCTTTTTCCCCCTATAAAACAGATTCGACAGCAGGTGCTCGAGGCCCAGCACCACGGCCACGGCCACCATCAGGAAGGGAAACAATTCCCGCCCCACGCGGCCGGCGCTCACGTTGCGGTCGATCTCGTCGCGGTTGTGGGCCAGGCGGAAGCGGGTCTCACCAAAAACTTCCGCCAGCCGCCGCTCGTCAATCCGCCGCAGGTTGCTGGCCGCGACGTCGAGGTTCACGCTGAATCCACGGTCCAGTCCCCCCTCGTCGCCGCCGGCGGTGACGCGATAGTTGCCGGGCCGCTCGGTGTCGTCGACGCGTATCTCAGGCTGCCGCGGGTCGGCCGTTTTGCGCACGGGCGGCGAGTCGTCGGTCGTCGCCAGGGGGTCGTCGGCGATCCGCTTGACGAGGTACGATTGAGGCTTGTCGGACGGCAGTTTCAGCACGACGGTCGCGCCGGTCGTGTAGTTCAAGGTGTCTTCGCCGCTGCCCGCCAGGTACGCAAAGGTCTGATCCATCAGCATCACATACGGCCAGTTGTCCGGCCAGTTCGCCAGATGGTTCCAAACATGGTCTTCCGACGTGTCGGCCCCGTACGACACTGGCGTGGTCATCGTCAACACCCTCCCCTTGCCGTGGCCCTCGACGATCGGTTTTTCAAGCATGGCGGGCTGCTGGTTGCTGAAGTTGCACACCGAAAGGACGCCGGCCTCGGGCTTGGTCACTTGCCAGTAGACGTAGACCGGCAACGCGTCCCACGGCACGGAACCGCGCAAGGAGCGGAACTTGGCCAAAAGCGGGTGCTGGCTGCCGTCGGTCGTCAGGTGCAGGCTGCCGTCGGGATAGCGGGCGGGCGGGCCGATCGTGCCCGGCAGCAGTTGCTGCGCCGCCGGCTTGTTGAACGCTTGCGGTTGGCAGGCCGGTCCCAGGAAGATCGCCACACTGCCGCCTCCCTTGGCGTAGGCGTGAAGATGTTCCCAAGTGCCGTCACCGAGCGGCGGCGGATCGAGCAGGCATACGACGGCGTGGTCTTCAAGCGTCGCGTTGGCCAGCTCGGCGATCGGCGCGAACTGGCACGCGAACCGCGCGCGGCCCGTCTTGCGAAAACCGTCGGGCGCCAGCGCCTCGAACAGGTAGATCGCCCGTTCGGCCACCGGCGGCGCCGCCGCGATCAACACCTTCCAGGGCGGAATCACCTCGATCGTGAAAAACCGCCGGTCGTCGATCGCCAGTCCGTCGCTGCCCACGACAAGCAAATAGCCGCGCTGCGTGCCGACCTCCAAGCCGCCGAGCCTGAACTCGACCGATTGGGCCTCCCCCTCGCTGACCTCCAGTTCTTCCTGGCCGCGCTTTTCCGGCTGGCCGTCGCGACGAAGCAGATAGCACTCGATGACCCGCTTTTCGCCGGTCCCCACGCAGGCCAAGTCGATACCGATGGTCCAGGGCTGGTTGCGCGCCAGCACCTGGCCCGACAGCCGCACATCGCCCAGCGCGAAGTTCCGCGGCTCGGCGACGCCGACGTCGATGACATAAATGCCCAAGCCTTCGAGCTTCGCCAGCCGCCGGCGGAGCTGAGCCGACGAATCGCCCTCCCAGGCAAGACGAGTGAGGTCGGTGAACACGTACAGTTCCTTGCGTTCGGGCCGGTCATGACCGTCGCGCGTCGCCTCAGCGAGCAGTTTGGCGGCGGTCTCGATCCGCTCCCACAAGGGCCGCGCCACCGACGACGTTTCGAGCCGGCCGACGCGGTCTTGGGCCGCGCCCAGATCGACCTGGAACACGCCCTCGCCGCGTTTGCCGTCGAGCACCGCCGCATGGCTTTCGACGGGAAGCTGCCGCAGCAGCCATAGGCCGATATCCTGGGCCGCTTGCAAGCGGGTCTGGTTCTGTCGCCGGTAATCCATCCGCGGTGACGTGTCGAAGACCAAGGCCGCTGCGACGGGCGCCTCTTGATCGCCCAGCGCGCCCGAGGCATGGATCGTCGGGCGGGCGAGGGCCGCGGCCAGGAGGACGATCACGGCCGTGCGCAGGAGCAGCAGCAGCAAGTGGCGCAGCTTGAGTTTGCGGCGGTTCGCGTTTTGCCGCTGGCGCACGAAGCGCAAGGCTGGAAACTCGAGGTGCCGCGGCTGCTGCCGCATCACCAGGTGCAGCACGATGGGCACCGCCGCCAGGGCGATGCCGCCGAGCAGCGCTGGAGTGACGAAATCCATGGGCGTTAGGCGTTCTCCTTGTCTCTAGCATCTTCCCCGCCGGCTCAGCAGGTACTCGACCAGTGCCTTGTCGAATTGCATGCTCGTGTCGATCGCCACGTAGTCGATACCGCTTTGGAAACACTCGCGGCGGTAGCGATCGCAGAACTCTCCGATCTCGGCCAGGTAATCGGCCCGGAAGCCGCCGGCGTCGATTTGCAGCTTTTCGTGGGTCTCCGGTTCCTCGAACTCGACGATGCCGTCGAACGGGAACCGCGCTTCGGCCTCGTCGAGAATGTGGAACAGGATCACGTCGTGCCCCGCGTGCCGCAGGCGGCGCAGGGCCTTGATGATCGGCTCCGGATCGGCCAAAAGATCGCTGAACAGCATCACCAGGCTCCGATGGCGGAGCATGGCCGCGATCTGGACCAGGCTCTTGGCGATTTGCGTCTGGCCCGACGGCTGGAGCTTCGACAACAGCGACAGGATGTTGCCCAACTGCGCGCGCTTCGATCGCGGCGGCAGGCTGTCGCGGATCTTTTCGTCGAAGGTGATCAGCCCCACCGGATCTTGCTGGTGGATCATCAGGTAACAGAGCGCCGCGGCCAGGCAGATGGCGTATTCGAACTTGGTCAACTCCTGCCGGTAGGTATAGGCCATCGACCGGCTCAGGTCCATCACCAGGTAGCCCGTGATGTTCGTCTCGGCCTCGAATTTCTTGATGTAGTACTTGTCGGTCTTGGCGTACACCAGCCAGTCGATGTCCTGCGGGTTGTCGCCGGCGGTGTACTTGCGGTGTTCGCTGAACTCCACCGAAAAACCGTGGAACGGACTGGCGTGCAGTCCCTGCAAGAATCCCTTGACGATGAACTGGGCGCGGAGATCCAGGCGGCTGATTTGCCGGATGACTTGAGGTTTGAGGTATTTTTCCGCGTTGGCCATGTTTTTTTTTCGTCGCCGTGGGCCAAGCCGATGCCATGGAGACTTTTTGTAGGCGGCTCGGGATACGCTCGAATCCGCGACTGCAATTACTTTAGCGCCAGGTTCCACGCGGTCAAGCGTTGAAAACAAAAGATTCACAAGCTCTGAAGAGTACGGAAAGGGCAATGGAGCCAGGAGTACGGCCCAAAGATAGGGGTAGGGAGGGCCGGTTGTCCGGCCCCCCCTCCCTCCGAACCGTACGTGCGAATTTCCCGCATACGGCTCTCCAGTTGATGGTCTTACCTCGTGGAGGATTGAACGAAACGAACATGGGCCGCTTGAAGGCTGTAGAACCCCTGTTCGCGGAAGAAGGCATTGGGCCAGCGCTGATGGTCCTTTCCACGGCCTCGACCACGACCGCCGTTCCGTTTGCGCAGAATACTGCGCAGCCGGCCGCGGGTCCATTGGTCCAGGTCGCGAAACGTGGTCCAGTGACAGTGACGGAAGTAGGTGAACCATCCTTGCAAGTGAGAACGGAGTTGGCGACACACAGCCGGGATGGATTTCCCGCAGGTGCGCCGAGTCGCGTGCCGCACGCTGTCTCGAAGCTTTTTCTCGCTCTTGTTTCGCGGTAGCCGGAGCGTCCCGCGAAAGTGGTAGCCGAGGAAGTCGAAACCTTCCGCACGCGCGTCGACAATCCTGGTCTTGGTCGGATGCAGGGTCAGGCCGTTCTCGGCCACCCAACCTCCTACCAATTCCAAGGCCCGTTCAGCGTCCTCGCGAGTTCCGCAAAGGATCACGAAGTCGTCTGCATAGCGCACGATCGCGAAGCCGGCAGCGTCAAGCAGATGGTCCAGCGGGTTCAGATAGATGTTCGCCAGCAACGGGGAGAGCACGGCTCCCTGGGGCGTGCCCGTTTCGGGCGTCCACTCCTTCAAGCCGTCCATCACTCCTTGCTCCAAGAACATCTCCACCAGCCGTAGCATCCGCGTATCCGATACCTTCTCGCGTAGTCGAGCCATGAGGCGATCTTTCGGGATCGTATCGAAGTAACTCTTGAGATCCGCATCGACGACGTACACCTGACCCGCATTCAGCAGTGTCTCGACCCGTTCCAGGGCATGGTGACATCCCCGGCCGTGCCGGAAGCCAAAGCTGTGTTGCGAGAACGTGTCATCGAAGATGGGTTCCAGCACGTTCAGAGCCGCGGTTTGAACCACGCGGTCACGTACCGTGGGAACCCCGAGCGGTCGTTTTTCCCTGCTCCCCGGTTTTGGAATCCAGACGCGGTTGACCAACTGTGGGACGTAGGTACCGGCCCGCAGACTGGCTTCTAACCGTTCCAGTTCTTCATGGAGATGCTCCTTGAAGTCCTCCACCGTTTGATGGTCCACTCCTGCCGCTCCTTCGTTGCCGATCACCCGCAGGCTCGCGGTAAACAGGTTGAGCGACCCGAACACCTTGTCAATCAGCGTGTGCCATTTCCCTCCTCGCACTCCTGTTTCGAGCGCGTTCAACATGGGGTCTGTCCAGACGCAGCGGTTCACCCAGTCCTTGACGGACGGAGGCTTTCCGGTCGGGCTAGCCGCGAACGGCACTGTGACCGGTTCGTAATCTCTCTCCTTGCGTCTGCTCATTCCACATCCATCTTCCTGCACCCCTTCGCTCCACGGGCGTTACCCCGCTTCCACGCTACTATGGGTGCTCTGACTCCTGTCCGGCGGCTCTTCGTACACGGGTGCTCGGTCAAGCCGAGGTTACGGCACATGAACACCGTCCTTACCGGAACAGGTCTCCCTACGTCACGTCACCGAACCTTTCGACCATTCCGCCTCCAACCACCCCTTGTCGCCCTGGTCCTTGGTCAGGTTTCGAGACCAGGCTTACCGCACGGCATGGCGTTTGCCACCCGTACCCCTCGCGGAGCTACTGCGTCATTTGGGCTTCACCTGTTACCAGCAGGCTGGCCACGACAGAGGCCGAATCGAGTTCGTTATCCTGCGGACTAGTCTTCACCTCCCGTTGCTCTCCACCCCGTCTCTCGACGACGCCGTTACGATCGGTTACAAAGCTCTGACCAACTTCGACGGGGACTTACACCCCGCTGATTCGGTGCGCTTGTAGGCGCACTAGTAGGCACACTCCGTGTGCCGTAACCTCCGACGAGTCGACGTCGGCGGGCGGAAAGCTACGGCCGGCGCAATGTTCAATCGCTCGCCGGCTCCAACGGCGCGTCCTTGATTCGTTGCAACAGCCGCTCGAAATCAATGAATACGTCGTCATATCGGTAATGAAAGTAGTGGCCTGACAATCCGATCTGTTCCGATGCGATCTGTTCCAGGTATCGCGCCGCCGCCTGCCGTTCGGAAGCGAATCGCGCCAAAGCGAATGCGGCGTAGCAACGGCTTTGAACGTCGAGCAGGGGGGCCGTGAAAACCATGCGGCGCAGCTCGGGCAGCAAGGCCGCCGCTCGCGGACCAAGCTCCCAAATCGTCTCAGCGACCCGTAGAAAGCCCTCATCTCGATCATCGGGCTTATCCGTTTGCGATCGGCGAGCCCGTGACGCCATCGAAAGCTTCAGACATGGAACCAGCGACGGACTGCTCGGGTCGATCTTGGCCACGGCAATGGCGACCGCATCCGTGACGTCCCTGTCGCCGCGGTCGACGAACCTGACGATCGCCGGTATCGCATCACGCGCGCCAGGCCCAATGCGGCCCAGCGCCCCGATGAGCGTCTCCCGTGCGTCGTAATCTGCGTTCCGCATTTCCTCCAGCAATCGCAGGAGCACGGGGACCGCCACGTCTTCCCGTCCCATTCGGCCGAGCGCCTCGGCGACCGCCCAGCGAACCTCGGTCATATGATATACCCATAGCCCCTTGTCGTCGAGCAGGCCGAGCAATGAAGGGATGGAGGCCCCGGCGGCGGGGCCGATTTCCCCCAGGGACCGGGCGGCGACCTGCCGGACTCCCGGGTCGCGGTTTCGCAACGCCGCCGTCAGCCCAGCCACCGCCGCGGGGCCGATGGCCGCAAGGGCTCGCCCGGCCAACTCGACATTGCCGACATCCTCATACCCATTCGCTTTGGACTGCGTCAGCAGTTGACTCAAAGGTCCTGTCGCCGGGGCGGCTGCCGGTCCCATCGTTTCAAGGTACTCCAACGCCTCATTTCGGAAAAAACCGTCGCTTGTGGCCAATTCGATCATCGTCGGTAGTATTTGGTCCACCGGCTCACCGCATGCGGCCAGCGCATGTGCCGCCTCATACCGCTCTCTTCGGCTATTGGCGGTCAGCGCGGCGGTCAGACGCGATCGGGACGTTTCGTCCAAGACGCCAATACCCGCCAAAGCGCAGTATGTCGAAATCCGTACCCATTCGTGTTCGGAGTCGAGGAACTTCGCTAAACGGGGTACTGCCGGCGCGGCGTCTTTGCCGATCGCTCCCAGAGCACGGATCGCGTGGGTTCGCACGTCGAGGATCCCGTCATCGAGCGCGGCGACCCATGTCGGCATCGACGAGCCGGCCAGCGGTTTGCATTTTCCCAGGATAATCGCGGCGGCTTTGCGAATTCTTGGATTGGCCTGCTTCAGCGCCCGCTCCAGGGCCGGGACCGCGGCAGGGCCAATTCGCAGGAGCGAGTTGGCGGCCACATCGGCAACCGAGGGCGGCCGACTTCCATACCCATACTGAAAGGCTTCCGGCGAACCGTCGAGTGCCACGACCAATTCATCCGAGGTGCCGGCCGCGATCGGCCCAAGCACGTCAAGATGATTGACGGCGAGTTCGCGAAGAGAGGGATCGTCGGCTCGAAGCGATTGCGTCAGGACGGCAATAAAATCCGGGTCGCCTGGGTCCACGGCCCCCAAGGCCGCGGCCATCGCCGTTGCGACCTTCACATCGGGATCATGCAAACCCTCGCGCAAGGCGGCGGTTGCCTGCTTGGCCGCCGGTCCAAGCCGCAGAAGCTGTTCCGCCGCGGCAATTCTGACGTCGGGCCGCTCGTGATCCAGTCGAACAATCAATGCCGGCGCCACTGAAGCCGCGGGCAAGGATAGTTTATCGAGCGCACAAGACGCCGCTAAGCTTTTTGAATCGTCATTGGCGGCCATGGCGTCCAATAATAACGTGACGACGGTCGCCGCTTGCTCGGCTCCCATGGAGGCGAAGAGTTCATTCCAGTCGTAGTTATCTTGCTTGCTTCTCCCGTCCAGCAAAGTGCGCACGACCATTGCAGGATCGCCACCCGCCCACACGATGCCCTCCGCCGCCGGCAGCCAGACTTCGCCCGCGCTGTCCGCCAGGAACGGCACAAGCAGTTCCGCTCGACCGCCGACACGCGAAAAGGCCCAGGCGGCCTTCGAGCGAACCCCGTCGCTTTCATCACGCATCGCATGCAGGAGCGATCTTGTCGCCGAGCGGGCATCGCCGCCCAAGTTTCCGAGGCTTTCGGCGGCGAGCTCACGAACGTAATCGTTGGGGTCGCGCAGTTTCCGCTCCAGGCGGCGGATCGGATTGACATAGTCGCCAAGCCACAGGCAGAACACGGTGACCACCAGCAGCATTGTCCCCAGGCGGAACTGCACCCAACGGCGCTTGGGCGTCAGGAACGAAATGAGTTGGGCGAAGCGTTTGGCCATGACCATCAGCATCCCGCGCCGGCGCGCGGGAAGCAAGGGCGGCCGGGCCGTGGGGCAGGTTTCCAAGGAGCCATAGGAGCCCGCATGGCAGGTTGGAAACCTGCCCCACGGTAGGCGCTTGACGTAGCGGAATTCGTGAGAATTCCTACGTAGCTCGGAATGAATTCCGAGCCACGGCGGATCCAATTCGCGGGCGCCGAGACACACGCGCGGCGGGTCCGGTACGCCGTGGCGTTGCGGATCAGCGCCCTTTCCGCGACAAGTTACGGCACACGGAGTGTGCCTACTACTTTAACCTGCCCCGCGGCCACGGTACGTCTATGTTAGTCTTTCCAGGCTGACGGATACGCTGAAAGTTCCCGACTCGCGCCCGATTCGCGCTTTGATGTTGCGATTTGCGGGATCGACAATCGCGTCTTCCGCCGCGAAGCGGCGTCCGCATTGCCGGACTCGCCGTCCGCGCGGCGCGGCACCCTGGACGTGGCACGGATTCCAGATCGCGTCGGCGGCGCCGGGGGAACTGCCGCGTCGAGTTGACCGCACTGCAGGCGAAAGCGTAAAATCGTCGCTGTGTCGGCGGGGCGCTTTGCCCGCTCGCAATGGACGAAAGGATCCCACCAGGTCTACATGGCGGAGCCGATCTATACTTCACGCGGCCGACAATAAGGGCTAATGGGGTGAAGGAGTAGCAGACATGCGAGCGATACCACACGCGCCCACCGGTGATCCATCGTCGCGACTTCGCTCCCCATGCTCCAACCGCTCGTCGTGATCAACGTGGTCGGCCTGACCTGCGAGCTGGTGGGTCCACACACCCCGAACCTCCTGCGCTTGGCGGACGAGGGGTTCATGCGGCCGATGGGCACGGTGCTGCCGGCCGTGACCTGCTCGGCGCAAACGACGCTGCTGACGGGCTTGTTGCCGCGAGAACACGGCATCGTGGCCAACGGCTGGTACTTCCGCGACCTGGCCGAGGTCTGGCTTTGGCGGCAGTCGAACCACCTGGTGTCCGGCGAGCGGATCTACCAGGCCGGCCGGCGCCGCGATTCGAGCTACACCACGGCCAAGCTCTTCTGGTGGTACAACATGTACGCCGACGTCGACTGGTCGTTGACGCCCCGCCCCAGCTACCCGGCCGACGGCCGCAAGCTGTTCGACAGCTACAGCCAGCCGCCTAAACTGCGCGATCAATTGCAGGCCACGCTCGGTGTGTTTCCGTTGTTGAAGTTCTGGGGACCCGGCGCCGACATCACCAGTTCGCGCTGGATCGCGAACGCGGCGCTGCAAGTGCTGGCCGAGAAACGGCCGACCTTGACACTGGTCTACCTGCCGCATCTCGACTACTGCCTGCAGCGGCTGGGGCCCGCCGACCCGCGAATCGCCGGCGAACTGCGGGCCATCGACGCCGAGGTGGGCAGGCTGATCGAGGCCGCGAGGCGAAACGACGCCGAAGTGGCCGTGCTGTCGGAATACGCGATCGGCGCGGTCGACCAACCGGTCCACATCAACCGCGTGCTGCGCGAGCAAGGTTTTCTCACGGTTCGCCGCGAGCCGCTGGGCTGGGAAACGCTCGACTGCGGCGCGTCGCGGGCCTTCGCGGTCGCCGACCACCAGGTGGCGCACGTCTACGTCCGTCGGCCGGAAGACGTGCCCGCCGTCGCCGCGGCGCTTGAGCGCGCCGATGGCGTGGACATGGTGCTCGACCGCGGGCGACAGGCCGAGTTCGGCATCGACCACCCTCGCTCAGGCGAATTGGTGGCCGTCGCGGCGCCGCGGGCGTGGTTCACTTATTACTTCTGGCTCGACGACGCGCTGGCGCCGGATTACGCCCGCACCGTCGACATCCATCGCAAGCCGGGCTACGACCCCGTCGAACTATTCATCGACCCGGCGTTGCGGTTCCCCAAGCTGCGCATCGCGCGGCGGCTGGCGCGGAAGAAATTGGGCTTTCGTTATTACATGGACGTGATCGGACTCGACGCGACGATCGTCCGCGGCAGTCACGGCCGCTTGCCCCAGCCCGGCCGCGAGCAAAGCGACGGACCCGTGTTCATTGCGTCGAGCCGGGCGATCGAACGCGATACGGTGCCGATGACGGCGGTGAAAGAGATGTTGTTGGGGATGCAATTCGGCTAACCTGTATTATTCATGATGCTGTCCATAGCGCGGTGCATTTCCCGCCAGACGGTCGTCTGGGCCTGCAGCGACTTCCTTCCGGCCCGTGTCAGGGTATAGTACTTGGCTCGCCGATTCGCTTCGGAGAGCCCCCATTTCGCGGCGACGAGGCCGCGCCGCTCGAGCCGGTGCAGGGCGGGATACAGCGTTCCTTCTTCCACCTGCAAAAAGGCATTGCTTGCCGCGCGCAGGTGCCGGGCAATCGCGTAGCCATGCCGCGAACCTATCTGCAGGGTCCGCAGGATCAGCATGTCGAGACTCCCTCGCGGCATGGAGTTCAGTGATTTATCGAGCAGCATGCATTGTTCCCCCAAGAATGGCTAGGGGAGATTGTACCCGCCTCCCCTACGAGCTTGTCAAGAGGACTGCGGCGCCGGCGAGGGCCCCGCGCTATTTCGTCGAGCCGAGCGATCGAACGCGACACGGTGCCGATGACCGCGGTGAAGGAGATGTTGTTGGGGCTGCAATTCGGCTGAGAGCGGTGTATAATCGAATTGAAAAGGGCGCTTTCCAGGGAGCATTATTGCCATGCATGCCGCCATGATCGATCGCGGGAGGGATCGTGGCGGACGGCGATGGCCGACGATCGTGCTGCTGGCCGCGACGATGGCCTGGGCCCCTTGGCCCGCCGCGACGCGAATTGACACGACATGGAGCGCTCGGGCGCATGGCAAGGAGGAAAGCATGTCCATTCAGAAGGCATCGTTCGGAAAAACGCCCGACGGCGTCGAAATCGACCGATACACGCTGGCCAATTCCCACGGATTGACCGTGCGGATCATCACCTACGGTGCGATCGTGACCTCCGTTGAGACGCCCGACCGCGACGGCCGGCCGGGCGAAGTGACCCTCGGCTTCGAGACGCTCGATGGCTACCTCGCCGGCCACCCTTATTTTGGCGCCATTGCCGGCCGCGTGGCCAACCGCATTGCGGCGGGCCGCTTCCGCATCGGCGGCGTCGAGTACCAACTGGCCACGAACAACGGCCCCAACCATTTGCACGGCGGCGTCAAGGGGTTCGACAAGGCCATCTGGAAAGCCAAGCCCGTCGAGGGCAAGGACCGCGTCGGTGTCAAGTTGACACATCTGAGTCCCGATGGCGACGAGGGCTATCCGGGCAACCTCTCGGTGACGGTCGTGTATACGCTCACCGAGGCCAACGAGCTCAACATCGACTATACCGCTGAAACCGACAAGGCGACGCCGATCAACCTCACGAACCACGCTTACTGGAATCTGGCCGACGGTGGCAAGACCAACGTGCTCGGAAACCGCCTGACCTTGAACGCCGATCGCTACCTGCCGGTGGACTCCGGCTCGATTCCCACGGGCGAGCTGCGGCCCGTGAAGGGGACGCCGATGGACTTCATCCACGAAGCCGCGCTGGGTGCCCGGATCGAACAGGTGGGTGGCACGCCGGGCGGCTACGATCATTGCTACGTGCTGAATAAGCTGCCGCCCGGCGGCGATCCGCTCACCTTGGCGGCCAAGGTCGTCGAGCCGACCAGCGGCCGCGTCATGGAGGTTTACACGACCGAGCCAGGCTTACAGCTTTACACGGGCAACTACTTGGACGGCACGCTCAAATCACGCGGCGACGTGTACGAAAAGCGGCATGGTTTTTGCCTCGAAGCGCAGCACTTCCCCGACTCGATCAACCAACCGTCGTTCCCATCGACATTGCTGGCGCCGGGCGAAACCTACCGGCAGACGACCGTGTACAAATTCTCGGTTGCCAGGTGATGCGACGCTTCCTGGTTGCCATTACGATCGCCTTATTGATCTTCGGCGGCCTGGCCGGCGTGGGGTGGTTTTACTATGAACGCGATCCGTTGGGGCGGCAGGTGGCGGGCTATCGGGTCGGGGCCGCCGGCAGCTATATCCAGGCGTGCCGCGAGATTGCCTGGTTCGAGCAAGGCGCCGACCGCGAGTCGAAGCTGCGCGAGTTGGTTGGCGGCTGGGGTACGGGCAACCTCCAGTTCGACCTCTACCTGGCGCGCTACGTGGGCGATTCCAAGTCGAGCGAAGCCCTGCGGCAGGCATTCTCGTTGGAGTTCGCCTGGCGGCCCGAACTGTTGCCGCGCTGGGCGCACTATTGGCGCTGGCGCGCGAAGCTGCCGCCGGCGGAGGAGATCGCGTCGATCAGCGAGTACCTCGCCACTCTGGCACTGGTCGATCCGCCAAAGAAATTGACTTGGCGAGAAGTCCTCGACCTGCAAGCCGTATTCGAGCTGACCGGTCAGGGCGAATTGGCCAAGCGCTTGGCGCCCGACAACTGGCCCGCGCGATACCGGCGCTGGCTGGAAACGGCCGAGAAACGAGCCGCGGCAACGCGGCCGGAGTTGCCCTTTCCCGATTGGGAAGGGCCGAACCTCGACAGCCGCCCGGCGGCGCGATAAGCTACGGCTAGCCCGGATTATTCATGGTCCCGTAGCTGGCTTCGCAAGAAGTCAGTCCGTGAACGCGAGTTACGCCAGAATTCTTGCGAATTCTGCTACAGCACAGTGTGCGAGTTCCTCGCCGGACCATGAATAATCCGGGCTAGGGGGAGAGGCTGGTCATGGGTTTTTCCCGCCGTCCGCCTACCGGCGCGCGGTCTTCTTGGGGACGAAACGATGCGGCACGTTTTCAACCGGCTGGCCGCGGCATGGGTCGAGCCGTGGGTCGAGCCGGACGCGCAGTTGAGCAACGCGTACCAGTCGCCCGGCGGCGGCAGGGCCGCGGCCCAATTCTTTCAAGCCGCCGCGATCAGCGCGGTGGCGCATGCCGCCATGCTGGCCGTGCTGGGCCAATTCCTGCTGCCCCAACGCCACAGCGAGGTCGTCAAGATCTTCAGTTGGCCGGATGAGGAACCCGAAGCGATCGAGTTGCCGGAGCTGACCTACAGCATTGCCGATCCTCGCGACGAGCCGCTGCCGAGCATGATGAGCGCGCTGGCGCTGTCGTCGGCCCCCGCGATGAACACCTCGACCGAACTCGAAACCGTCAGCGCGCCGACCGAGCCGACGGCCACGATCGAAGTGCCTCCGCCGGAAGTCGAGTTCGCCACCTACAAGCTCGACGACGTGGTCATCCGCGGCGGCTCGGTGGGCGAAGAGGTGCTGCAAGTCGACGGCGCGATCGACCGCTTGACCGACGAGATCCTGACGCACCTGGAGCAGAGCAAACTTCTGGTCGTCTGGATCATGGACGCCTCGATCAGCCTGGCGCCAGACCGGCAGATGGTGGCCGAACGGTTGGAGCGGATTTACAAGGAGTTGGACCAGGCGAGCGGTTCGTCGGCCGGCGGCTCGGCGGCAGGCGGCCTGTCGTCCGGCGCGCTGAAAAGCTCGCTGGTGGCCTTCGGCGAAAAAGCCCTGGAAATGGTGCCGCCGACCGTGAATTACGCGGAATGTTTCGACGCCATCCGGCATGTGCCGAACGACCCGTCGGGTATCGAGAATGTTTTTTCCACCGTGATCCAGTGCGTCCAGCGTTACCAGAAGCCGGGGCGCGCCGAACACCGGCGGTTGATGTTCGTGATCTGGACCGACGAGTCGGGCAACGACTACGCGCGGCTGGAAGACGCCGTGCAGTTCTGCCACCGAAACGTCGTGCCGGTTTACGTGGTCGGTCCGTCGGCGATGTTCGGCCAGGAGCGGGGCACGTTGGCCTACACGCACGTCGACGGCAAGGTCTACAACCTGCCGATCGACCGTGGGCCCGACGCCGTGCGGCAGGAGCGATTGAACCTCCCCTACTGGTTCGACGGCAGCCAATACGAAACGCTGCACTCGGGCATGGGACCGTTCGCCCTGACGCGGTTGGCCCACGAGACGGGCGGCGCCTACTTCATCAAGGACAACCCGGCCGACCGCTCGCCCTTCCCCGTCGAGACGATGCGGCGATACGTGCCCGACTACGATTCGCCGAACGAATACGTCCGCCGCGCCCAACGCAGCCCGTTGCGGCGAGCGGTGCTGGGATCGGTCGATCTGGCGTCGCAGCGCAAACTGAAAGGCACGCCGCGGCTCTCTTTCGCTCCCACCGGCCGGACCTTCTTTCAGGAGTTGAAGCAGGCGCAGGAAACGGTGGCCTACAACTTGCTCACCATCACCAGCGCGGTGGCCCTGTTCGGTCCCAAGGGACTGGAGAAGGAGTACGTCAAGGAGCCCTCGCCGCGTTGGCGGGCATGGTACGACCTGACCTACGGGCGGTTGCTGGCGATGAACGTGCGTTGCAACGAGTACAACTCGGCCTGCGCCGAGATGAAAGGCAAAGGGGCCGACTTCGTCGACAAGCAATCGAACCGTTGGCAGTTCAAGCCCGACCGGAAAATCCATTTCGGCAGCCAGAACGAGCGGATGGCCAAAGAGGCGATCCGGCTTCTGACGCGGTGCGTGAACGACAATCCGGGCACACCCTGGGCGGTGCTGGCCCAGCGCGAACTGGAACAGCCGTTGGGCTTCGCCGTCGACGAGGCCTACGTCGCCCCGCCGCCACCGGCCCCCGCCCCGCCCAAAACGCCGCCGGCCAAGCCCGCGCCGCCCCCTCCGCCGCCGTCGAACCAACGACGCATGGAGCAGCCAAACCGGATTGCCAAGCCGGTCGAGGCGCCGTTGCCAAAGCTGTAAGTGGTCCAAACCATGCCACGCCTCATTTCCCACGAACGAATCTCCCGCATCGGCATTGCCTTGTTCGAGGCGGCCGGGGCGCCGCCCGGCTATGCCCGAACCGTCGTCGACCATCTGATTGAAAGCAGCCTGATGGGGCACGACTCGCACGGCGTGCTGCGGATTCCCGAGTACCTCGACGACGTGGTCCAGGGACGAATCATGCCCGCCGCGCCGGTGCGGGTCGAGCCGCAATCGCCGACGACCGCGATCGTCGACGGTGGCGGGACGTTCGGCGCCGTGGTCGGCCGCGCGGCGATCGACGAGGCGATTCGCACCGCCCGCGAGCACCGCCTCGCCTGCCTGATCACACGGCACTGTCATCATGTCGGGCGGTTGGGCGCCTTCGTCGAGCGCGCGGCGCGGCACGGATTCATCGCGTTGGCCACCTGCAACTCGCCGGTCTATGGCCACTTCGTGCTTCCCTGGGGCGGCCGCGAGGGTCGGCTGGCCACCAACCCAATCGCCTATGGCGTGCCGACCCGCGGCGACCCGCTGGTCGCTGATTTTTCGACGAGCGTGGCCCCGGAGGGGAAAATCCGCTTCCACCGCAACGAGCGCAAGCCGCTCCCAGCGGGATGGCTGCTCGACGCCGAAGGTCGCCCCACGACCGACGCCGCCTCGCTCTACGCCACGCCGCGCGGCGGCATCTTGCCCTTGGGCGGGGCGGCCGGGCACAAGGGCTTTGCGTTGGGGCTGCTGGTCGAAATCCTCGGCGCCGCCTTGGCCGGGCATGGCTGCGACGACCCCAACGTGGTCGGCAACGGCGTTTGCTTCATCGTCATTGATCCTTCGGCGTTCGGCCCGCTCGATCGGTTTGAACAACTCGTCAGCGATACGGCGGCCTACATCAAGTCTTCGCCGCCGGCCGTCGGCTTCGACGAAGTGCTGGTGCCTGGCGAGTTGGAGTTTCGCACGTTGCGCCGCCGGTCTCAGGAGGGAGTGCCGGTCGACGAAGTCACCTGGCGCGCGATCGAACTGCACGCCCAGCGGCTGGGTGTCGCGAAAATGAGCTCGTGATCCAGTCTCAGGGAGAAAGCGGTGGCTGGTGGCAGAGCCTGAGCGATGCCCCGGCTCGATAGCGACCCACCGTGAATTAGACATTTTACCACGAGAAAGCGGTGGCTGGTGGCAGAGCCTGAGCGATGCCCCGGCTCGATTGTCGCCACACGCGCCGATCCTTCGCAAGCACCTTCATGCGTTGCTTCCCGGGCGTAACATCTCCCGCAGTTCGATCACTTGCATCTCGACTTGCTTCAACTCCTTGAGCACCTCGACCCGGCTGCGGTTGACGAAGTGCTTCACGACCTCAACCGCTCCCATGACGACGAGGAACGCGCACATGGCCAGACTGCACATCCATTGCCGTTCCGGCGTCGAGTGCCAGAGACCGCTCAACAGCAGAAAGACCGTCGTGTACAGGACGGCAAAGCCCCACAGGAGCCACATGCCCCGCTTCTCACGGCGCCGCCCTCGTTCGTTATGTTCCAACATGGATTGCACCTCCTTTCGGTACTGTGTGAATTTGCCCGCGTCGGGCAAGTGCTCGGCCAACAGACGATCTCGCATAGGGTCATTTTTCGGTTCCATGATCTCCTCGCGTCAGGATCTCCTTCAGGATGCGCTTCGCGTGGAAAACCCGCGACTATCCGGCGTATGGCGGTCAGCCAAACCTCCTGAAGCACGTCGAACGCCTTGTTCTCGTCGCGCACCAGTTTGGTGATGAAATACAACAGCGGGTGTTCGAGCTCGTGGACCAACTCCTCGAACGCCGCCGGTTCTCCGAGTTGGCAGCGCAGGGCCAGCCATTCGTCGCGTACACGTCTCGATGTTCGTTCCGTGTCCATCAGGATCTAGTCGAACGCACCGATCCGGCGGTTCAAATCAGGCTTGTGTTTTTTGCAATCATCTTGGGAGCGGGGGCCGCGCCGCTTGCCAGTTCGTCCAGTGGGATCTCGAGTTCACGGGCGATCCGGGCGGCGATTGAAAGGCTCGGCTCGCGCTGGTCCTGCTCAAGATAGGAAAGGTAGCCTTGCGCCACAAGGGCGCGCGCGGCCAAGTCGGCCTGGGTCAGTCCGCGGGCCTCGCGCGCGGCGCGGATCCTCTGACCAAGCGACGGAGTGCCCTGCGCGGCGGCTTGGCACTGGCGTTTCTCGGCGAGGAGCCTGCGACCTTGAGCGATAATCTCGCTCTTGTCCTTCGCGGCCAGTTCGCGAAGGCGGCGAGCTTCCACAGCCTCGTCGGCCGTCAGCTTACGAGTATTCGTTATGCGGCAAATTTTTTTGGATGGCATCGTGATATTTCCTCCTTGTTCAAGTCGTGTTCCGCGATGTGCTGAATGTTCCCTTCCGAGTCGTCGTCCAGATCCCAGATGATCGTCGTGTAGCCCACGTCACGTCCTTTCGCGGCTTGCCTTCTTCATTATAACAATCGTGATTCAAACGAGAAGGCCCGCATTGTCCGCGAGCGGGGGGCGTTAGCCCCGGTGGCAAACGAGCGGTTCCGACTTCCCGGCGGATGCGATTCTCGTCTTGGCGTAACCCTCAACAGGCATTAAGCTTCTGTGCGGCGGTCGTCGTCGTCCATAGACATTTTACCACGAGAAAGCGGTGGCTGGTGGCAGAGCCTAAGCGATGCCCCGGCTCGATAGCGACCGGGGCATCGCTTACGCTCTGCCCCAGCCACCGTGACCCCGCAACCCGAATTTCCATGAGCTTGGCCAACCGTTCTTATCACTCCGCCGGCGGCGACGACGACAGGGGCCTGTTGCGTGGCTACCAGCCGCCGCCGGGGGTCTACGACGAGCTTTGCTCGTCGCCGGGCGTGCCGCGCCCCCACTGGCGGAAGTTTCTGGCGGCGCTCGATGACCTCGGGCCACGAGAGTTGGCCCGCCGCTGGGAACAGGCGCGGCGAATCATCCACGAGCACGGCGTCACCTACAACGTCTTCGGCGATCCACGCGGATTGGACCGGCCTTGGGAGCTCGACGCCGTGCCGATGCTGTTGCCGTCCAAGGAGTGGTCGGCGCTGGAATCCGCTTTGATCCAGCGAGCGACTCTGCTGAACCTTGTCCTCGCCGACGTCTACGGTTCGCGGCAACTGCTCCACAGCGGTCGGCTTCCGGCGGAGTTGGTCTTTCCCAACCCCGGCTTTTGGCGTCCCTGCCACGGCTGGCAAGTGCCTCACGGTGTGTATCTGCACCTTTACGCGGCGCACCTTGCCCGCACGCCGAGCGGGGCCTGGCGCGTGCTGGCCGACCGCACCCAAGCTCCTTCCGGTGCGGGCTACGCGGTCGAGAATCGCATCGTGATTTCGCAGATGCTGCCCGGCATGTTCCACGATTGCCAAGTCCAGCGACTCGCATCGTTCTTCATTAGGGTCCGCGAAACGCTGCAGGGGCTGGCCACCCACCGCCGTGAACAGCCGCGAATCGTTTTGCTCACGCCCGGACCACTCAGCCCCACTTATTTCGAAGACGCCTACCTTGCCCGATACCTCGGATATACGCTCGTCGAAGGGGGCGACTTGACCGCGCGCGACAGCCATGTGTTCCTCAAGACCCTGGGAGGACTGCTTCCCGTCGATGTCATCTTGCGGCGCGTGCAAGACGACGCTTGCGATCCGCTCGAGCTGCGCGGCGACTCGCTGTTGGGCGTGTCCGGCCTGGTGCAGGCCGCCCGCGCGGGGCACGTCGTCTTGGCCAATGCCCTGGGCAGCGGCCTGCTCGAAGCGCCGGCCTTGATGGCCTTCCTGCCCGCACTCTGCCGGCACCTGCTGGATGAGGAGCTTCAGCTTGCCTCCGTGCCCACCTGGTGGTGCGGTGAACCGGCGGCCATGGCCTACGTGCTCGAAAACCTTGAACGCCTGGTGATCAAATCCAGCTTCCATCACCGCGACGCGAAGCCCTTGTTTGGCGGTCAAATGGACGCCGCGGAGCGGGCCGAACTGGTCGCGCGCATCCAGGCCCGGCCGCGCGACTTCGTAGCCCAAGAACTGGTCGCCCGCAGCTCGGTTCCGGTCTGGAACGGCGCCGGCTTGCAGCCAGGCCACGTCGCCCTGCGCACGTTTCTGGTCGCCGCCGACGGATCGTACCAGGTGATGCCCGGTGCGCTGAGCCGCGTCTCCGCCTCGGCCGAGTTGCTGGGTGAGTCGATGCTGGCCGGCCAAGGAAGCAAGGACGTTTGGGTGCTCTCCGAGGGTCCGGTCACGCCGATCAGCCTGCTGCACCCGCCGGGCGAACCCATCGCCCTGCGCCGCAGCGGCAACGACCTGCCAAGCCGCGTGGCCGACAACCTCTATTGGCTGGGTCGGCACGTCGAGCGGGCCGAAGGCGCCGTGCGGCTCTTGCGGAGCATCGTGGCCCGGCTGACGGGCGAAGCCGAGCCGGGCGGCATGTCCGAACTGGCCGCGTTGCTGCGGGCCTTGGCCGACCAGGGCCAAACGCGGCCCGAATTCGTGCTGCACAGCGGCGGCGAAACGGTCTCAATGGCCGAGCACGAAACATTGGCCTTTATCTTCGACGAGCGCCGCACCGGCAGCCTGCGAGCGACGTTGGCCTCGATCCATCAGATCGCCTCGATCGTCCGCGACCGCATCTCGCTCGACAGTTGGCGGATTCTCAACCGTGTCGAGCAGGACTTTCCCGCCGTTTATCCGTTGGCCGGCATGCAGCTCGGCGACGTCCACGCGCTGTTGAACCAGATGGTCCTCAACCTCTCGGCCTTCAGCGGCCTGGGAATGGAGAGCATGACCCGCGGGCCCGGCTGGCGGTTCCTGGACATGGGCCGGCGGTTGGAACGCTCGCTGCACGCCATCAGCCTGTTACGGAGCACGCTGACCGCCGCGACCGCCGACGAAAACGCGGTGCTCGAAGCCCTGCTCGAAATCGCCGACAGCTCGATGACCTACCGCAACCGCTACCTGACCATTTTGCAGTTGCCACCCGTGCTCGACCTGCTGATGACCGACGAGAGCAACCCGCGCTCGATCGCGTTCCAACTCGTGGCGCTGGCTCGGCACGTCGAACACCTGCCGCGCGACCAGGACCATCCGCTCTTGAGCGCCGAGCAGCGGATCATGACATCGGCGCTGGCCGGGCTGCGGCTGGCCGACATCGGCACGCTCTGCAACGTCGACCAGGAAGGCCAGCGCAAGGCGCTCGACAGGCTGCTGGCGCGGATGGCGAACCAACTGCGGAGCCTGTCGGAAGGGGTCACGCACACCTACCTGGTCCATGCCGGGCCGGCGCGGCAGATGGCCGAGATCCGACCCGAGGGACGGACGGAATGAAGAAAAAGGAGGAGAAAGGAGAAAGGAGAAAGGAGAAAGGAGAAAGGAGAAAGGAGAAAGCGGGCAGTAGGCAGGCGGCGGCGGGAAGGGCCACGAACCGCCCAACGCCCAACGCCTAACGCCCAACGCCCAACGCCCAACGCCCAACGCCCAACGCCTAACGCCCAACGCCCAACGCCTAACGCCCACTGACAACTGACAACTGACAACTGACCATTCCCCATGCGATACAAGGTTTCGCACACGACCGCCTATTCCTACGACGAGACGGTGCCGATCTGCCACAACGAGGTCCGGCTCGCGCCGCGAAACGTCGCGAGGCAGCGTTGCCTCTCGAGCCGGCTCTTGATCAAGCCGCGGCCGGCGTCGATCCAACGGCGGCTCGATTATTTCGGCAACGACGTCAGTTTCTTCACGGTCGAAGAAGGCCACCAGAAGCTTACGGTGACCGCCTTGAGCAAAGTGCAGGTCGAGGCCGTCATGCCGCCGGAGGCCGCCGCCACGGCGCCGTGGAACGAGGTCCGCGACGCGCTCGGTCGCGACCACACGCCGGCGGGTCTCGACGCCTATCAGCATGTGTTCGACTCGCAGCATGTGAAGACCTCGCCTGAATTGGCCATGTACGCCGCGCCTTCGTTTTTCCAGGGCAGACCATGCTTTGAAGCGGTGCTCGATCTGACGCGGCGGATTCATTCTGAGTTCGTCTTCGACCGCGCGGCCACGAGCGTGAGCACGCCGATCGCCGAAGTGTTGCGAGTACGGCGCGGCGTCTGCCAGGATTTCGCGCACTTGGAAATCGGTTGCCTGCGTTCGATCGGGCTGGCGGCGCGGTACGTGAGCGGCTACCTGCTCACACTGCCCCCCGCCGGTCAGGCGCGGCTGGTCGGCGCCGACGCCTCGCACGCCTGGCTCTCGGTCCATTGCGGCCCGGCGGGCTGGGTCGACGTCGACCCGACGAACGACATGGTTCCTTCGACCAAGCATGTGCTCTTGGCCTGGGGCCGCGACTATGCCGACGTGTGCCCGATCAAAGGGGTCTTCATCGGAGGAGGCGGCCACCGCATGACCATCTCCGTCGACGTCCTGCCGCTCGACGGCGAGCCCGACGCGGCGCCGGAAATTTAGCTTGCCGTCTCGTCACTGATGCCCTCGTTGTTCGAGCATGCCGACGTAGTCATCATGGCGATCCCAGAGCCCATCCCAGAACCGCCAGGCAGGCGCGACGCCTATACCACAATGGCGGTTCTGGGATAGGCTCTAAGGCAGGTGCCCGAGCCGCTTGAGGTAGCCGCCGGGCTGGAAAGAGAGGTGAAAGCGCTCGCAGCCAGGGTCGAACCGGAATTCGCTGTGGCGAGCGAGGAATTCGGCGACCGCCTCGTACGGACCAGGGCCCCAACCAGGAGCGATGGGGTGGCCGTTGAGGTTGGTGTCCTCGACAATCAGGTAACTGCCGATGCTCACCAGAGGCCCATAAGTCTCCAACTCCGCCAAGACATGGTCTTGATGGTGGTCGGAGTCGGCGATCACCATCACCGCACCGGCGACCCGAGCTCTCGCCGTGGCGTATTCGACGTTCGGTGACGAAAGGGACGAACCGGCCAAATACGTGATCCGTGCGTGCTCAGGACGGGCTTGCGGCTGGACGTCGATCGAAACCACCTCGCCCGCGCCGAGATGATCGAGCAAATGGGCCAAGTACAATGCGGCGCCGCCGTGCGCCGTGCCGAGCTCGACGATCAGACGAGGACGACACTCCCAGACCAGTTGCTGGTACATCCAGAGGTCGAGCGGGCACTTGAGGACCGGAACACCGAGCCAAGTGGTGGGGCCGCACCAGACCTGTGAATCGTAGTACAGCCGATGAAAATCGCGCCGCACCTGCCGCGGAGGCGGCGTGCCGGACGAAAGGCCGCACGGTTGGAAATAGCGATCGACCTGTTCGAGCGGCACCAGGCCTAAGTACTCTCGGCGATTGAGCACCAGGTCGTCCCAAGTCAGTTCGTCAGGCGACTTGTCGAGCGGCAGCGGCGAGCACGCCCCGCGCCTCACGACGCCGAGGCCATAGTCGGCGTCGAGCACCGTGACGTCGAGATCGGTGCGGGTCGCACGCAGCTTGACGATGACCTTCCAGCAGTCGCCCGTCCATTCCGGCTGCATGGCGGGCACGAGCTGCATCGCCTCGGTGGCGGGGTTGCAGTCGTGGAGCACGATCGTACCGTGCGGCCTCAAGACGTCCAACGCGCGGAGCACGTCGCGATGGACCTGTTCGGCGTGGTGCAGGCCGTCGATGAACACCAGGTCGAAACAGGCGCGGCCGTGCAGCGTAGCGAAGAATTCGTCGGAGGTCGCGTTAAACAGGAACACTCCTGCCAGGTCGAGACGGCAAATGGCCGGGTTGGGATCGACGCCGAACTTGACCGGGGCGTTGACGGCCGCCAGGCAGCCCCCGGCGTCCACGCCGATTTCCAGGTAGCTGCGGTAGTCGTGGGCGCCGATCAGGCAGTTGAGAAAGTCGATGTGGGTCATGCGTTGAGCTCGACCACTCGCGGGTCGTTCGTCAAGGCCGGATGCTCGGGGAGCATGGAACCACGCCAGTAGTGGTGGAAGTCGCCTGTGGTCTTTGCCAAGGCGGCGCGGCCCGCCGCCGCGGCATGAAACCAGTTGTGCTGGCCGGTATCCCAGTTTTCTCTCCACCAACTTTCCAACTGGGGCGCTTCAACGCGGACATGGTCGAGCAGCCGCGCGAGGTCGAACAGTTCAGCGAACCGGGGATGGTCCGCGTCGGCGCCGCGAGGACGATCGACAAAACTACCGGCCACGCGGTCGATGCGCCACATGCTCGGCGTAGGATGAATGGGGCCGTAGAGCTTGCAATGGTTACCCGCCATCCATGCCCCACCGTTCAAGGGTCGCCACAGTTCCTCGTACCAATCGCTGCCGGTCACCAGACAGTCGGGTTCAAAATGGAGCATGATTTCGGCGCCGATCGTTCGGCAGTGGTCCAGGGCCACGTCGATCCCCGCGCCGTGCCGCTTGTCGGGACCGTCGTTCGACAACAAAGTCACGTCGGAGCACGAGCGCAGCCAGTCACGCTCGGTGTCGCAGGCCGGCTCCCAGCCGGGCTCACCCGGCCGCGGGTTGTTATCGACCACGACAACGCGGTCGTGTGGAAAGTGGCGGTGGTAGGAGCGCAAGGCCACCTTGATCCAGCGCGCCGTGTGGAAGGCGACCAGGACAGGAATCACTTCTTGAGACATGATCGTGGTTCTATGATCCGTTCCCCCGCAGGCCGAACTTGGCGGACCACAACCGCTCGAAAAGGTGCTCGTAACGGCGCGCCATGGTTCGCGCGTGGCCGTGCTTCTCGGCCAGCGCCCGACCCTCGGCGGCCATGCCGCGGGCCCACGCGGGGTGGTCGTGGAGCAACTCCGCTGCGCGGCAGATCGAATCGATCGTGCCAGACACCACGAGCCCGTTGATTCGGTCCTCAATGAACTCCGGAACGAAGCCCACGGGGGTGGCGATTAAGGGAAGCCCGCACATCAGGCCCTCCAGGGCTGAGAGCGAAAAACCCTCGCCCTCCGAGACCACGCAAAGTGCGTCCATTGCGTGGTAATAGTCGCCCAGGTAATCGCGTCCCGTGACGAACACCGCGCGCCCGGACAACCAGCATTCGGCCAGTTGCCGCAACTCGTCGCACTGCCGACCCCAGCCAATCAACAGGATCTTGAAGTGCGGAGGCAGCAGCGCGACCGCCTCCAGCACGGCGTGGACGCGCTTCTCGGGCGAAAAGCGGCCGACGTAGCCCAGCACGAAGTCGCGGCCGTCGAAGCCCAGCGCATGGCGCGCCGCCTGGCGCGAGCGGCTTCGGGCAATGTGGGCAGAGTCGACGCCGTTGTGGATCACGGTCGCCGGAACGTCGTGGGCCACGCGCTCGCGCACTCGTCGGCTGACTGCCACCACATGGTCGAGCACGGGTGCGCAGCCCTGCAGGATGCGGCGCGTCCAGATTCCTTCGCCGTGGGCCACGAACACGCACAGCTTCGGGCGGCAAGGGGCGAGCCAGGCGCCCAACTCCGCCGGACCCCAACAGAGCAGCAGATCGCACTCCCGAGCGGCCCGCACGACCGCCGCGGCCTGACCGATTTCGACCGGGACGAGCATTTCCGGCACGACGGTTGGATCGATCATGTCGGGCGCCGTGACGATCGCCCGTACCAGCCGGACCCGGCGCGGGTCGAGAAACCGCGTCAGCGACTTCAGCCACTGCTCGACTCCCGCGCGGACCATCGACTGGCCGACGTGAATCACCCGCAACGGCTCCGGTCCCCAGGGCGGCTCGCCCCGCGTATCGTCCCCCCAGATCATTTGCCTCTCGCCACCATAGAGCGACTCAGCGTAACAACCGCTCGACTCCCAGTCGTAGCCGTCACCGAAAAAGCCATCGAGGCCACCGAGCGGCCTCGCCCCGGAAACCAATGGGGGTGCGAAATCATCATCCTCTGGGGGCGGTTCAAATGGCGCGGGCTCGGTCATCGGTGTCGAATCCTCGGTTGAAGTCAGCGCGGATCGCCGCCGGACGGCGGAGACGGAGCGGGAAGGTTTGCCCCAATGAACGGGCGACGGGCGCCCACGGCTCCACGCGCCAGTGGAGAGTCGGGCGCCGGGCGCAGGAAGTCGGCACTCGCAGGGTCACGCGACAGGAGGGCAATCGCCGCCGACGGCTCGCGGGGCTGCGTCACGAGTCGCACCTGGGCCGGGTCCGCGGCCGATGACAGCTCCCACCAGTTGTTACTAAGCCAACGATCCGCGATCTGGGCCAGATCTTGACCCCCGAGAAGCACTGACTGGGTCTCCAGCGCCAGGTTGTTGCGAATGGCGATCGGTCCCTGGTCGAGGGATGAGTTGGTGAATCCGATCCAATGGGTCATGCCGAAAAACGTGTTGTTCTCGATGACCAGGTCGGACGCGCTGCGCGCTTGCGGCAATGAGACGTGAAGGCCGCTCACGCCCCCCGTGAACACGTTGCCCGAAATGGTGACCCATGTTGGCCGCGGTTTCAATCGTCAGGCCGACGCCGCGTTCGGGAGGCGCCAGGAAGCGATTGTCTTCGACCAAGAGCCAAGTGATGGGAGACCGCGATTCGCCCAGGCAGGCCAAGCCGACGTAATCGCTTTCGATTCGCGAGCGGCGCACGACGATCGGTCGTTCGGCCGATCCGGCCGTCGCCTGAAACACGATCGCGGCTCGGTTCGCGCCCGATGGCTGCACGGTCGTCACGCCGTCGAGCACCAGGCCCGGACAGGAGCCCGAAATCCAGATGCCGTTTTGCTCGACGGCGGCACCGACACGCAACCCCTCGATCACCACGCCCTCCGTCGCGCGGATCGTAAGCACGGCTTCCGCGACGTTGGGCGCGACGAGCGTGGCATGCCGCGGCGAGCGGAGCTTCACGTCTCGCAGCCGCTCTGGATCGTCGATCAATAGGGGTGCCTGGTAAGTCGCGTCGTCCAGAATCACGACCGTCGCCCCGGGCCCCACACGCGCCAGCGCCTCGCGGATCGTGCTGAACTGGGCCCCGCCGCCCTGCGCCACGGTGACCTCGCCAGTCAGCCAGTCGGAAGGGGCGTTGGTCGTTGGACCAGCGGACGTGGTGGTCGACGAGTCGGGAGTTCCGCCGCGCCACGGGGCCCAGACGATCATGCCCGCCGCGATCGCCATCAACACGACGACCGCGGCCGCACCCGGCAGCCAGACGCGGCGCCGGAGCGAACGCGGCTGGGTCACGAGCTCGGGGATGCTGTCCGAGGGCATTTGGTTGACTGCGGCCAACTGCTGCGTTAGCACGGCGGCTAGTTCGCGGGCCGTGGCGTAGCGGCTCTTCGGATCCTTCTCCAAGAGCCGCCCGACGACTTCGGAAAGGGCTCGCGGGATCCGCGGTTCGAGCTCCGCCAGCGGAGTGGGATGGTGGTCGGCCACCTGGCGGATGACTTCGAGCGTGTACCGGCCACGGAACGGCGAGTGCCCCGTGACCATGGCGTACATCACACAGCCCAGGCTGAACAAATCGCTGCGTTCGTCAGCGGAGTGCCCCGACACCAGTTCCGGCGCGACGTAGGAAGGCGTGCCGACGGCATAACCAATCGATGTAATGTCCGCCAGATCCATGGCGGCGCGGGCCAGGCCAAAATCGGCGATCTTGACGCGCTCGACACCCTCCTCGAGCATCACATTGCTCGGCTTGATGTCACGATGGATCACGCCCTGTTCGTGAGCCGCCGCCAGGCCCGACGCGATCTGGGCGGCGATCCGCAGTACGTCGGCCGGCGCAAGCGACGGCGACGAGCGAATCCGTTCACGCAACGTGTTGCCCGAAACGAACTCCATCACGAGGTACGGCATCCCCAACTGCTCGTCCACGGCGTGGATCGTGACCACGTTGGGGTGGTTCACGGCCGCCGCGGCGCGGGCTTCGCGGACGAATCGGCGCCGCGACTTGGGGCTGGCGGCCAACTCGGGCGCCAGTACCTTGATCGCTACGACTCGGTGAAGCGATTCGTCGAATGCCTTGAACACGATCCCCATGCCGCCGCGGCCGACGACGCCCAACACGTCGTAATTACCAATCCGCCCCAGGGCCTCCGAGTTGGCCGAGGGCCGCAAGAAGCTGAAGTCGATGTCGTCGGATGCGGTGGGCGCCTCGTGGGTTCTGGTCGCCGACAACAGCTTAGCGTCGCGGGCGGCAAGTTCATCAGCCCCGTCGCAGGCGGTGCCCGCCTCGACCGGCGGGGTCAGCGTGGTGGTCAGGTTGCTTAATGCGTCGCGGCAAGCGGCGCACTCCGACAAGTGCTGCGCCACATGCTTCATTGCGGAATCGCCAAGCTCTCGAGCGGCGAATTGTCGCAGTGTTTGGTCGTTGGGACAGGCAACTGGCGGACACATCGTGAATTGACCTCGCGGCGATGGCGACCGGGCCCGCGCGCAAACAGCTTGGCCGCGTCCTGTTGACACGTCCGTGCGGCATGTGCGTGAGACCCCCCTTCTGACACGGTACAAAAATGACCCATCGGAACGGTTATGTCAAGATGGTCAAGATGCGACGTTTCGCGATGGCACACGGTTGTCGGAAAGGGCCTTGATCTTAAGCTTGCCGAATGCTAGCTGCTTCATTTTCCGCCTCTTTCCCAGGCGGCAGGATCCAAGGAGAAGGGAGAGGGGCGACTCGCCTTGTAGCAGCCAACGTCACGAACCACCGGGTCGACCCTCAGTCGTCGAAAATCTCCCGCGTGCGCGTCTTTTTCTCCTCCTCGGTCGTCTCCAAGACGCCGTTTTGCAGCTTGACGATCTCCTTCAACTGGTTCAGGACGTCGATGAAGTTCTCCCATTGCGACATCTGTTCCAGGATGCGCCGCATTTGATCGACGACCTCCTGGTGCAACTCGCGTGCCTCGACCAACTGTTCCGTCGCGCCGGCTGGATCGCGGGCAACGGCCTGCAAGGCGTCGCGCAAGTGCGTCATGGCGTCGGTGTGCAGTTCGCGGATGGCGTCGATGACCTTGGTCTTCAACAAGTCGCGGGCTTGCTCGCTACCCAGTTCGTTGAGCGTCATCTCCTGGAGCGTGGCGTCGAGACGGTTGGCCACCTGCCAGACCTGCCGCGCGACGAGCTGCTGCTTGCGGACGACGCTGAAGGCCCGTTCGTCGTCCAACGGCCCGGCGAGGATCTCAGTCTGCGAACGGGCCGTCTCCAAGGCGACTGCGAATTTCGCCCGCTCGGCCCGCTGCCGCATTAGGATCTCGTAAAACAACTCCTCGGGCGTGACCACCTGGAAGCTCAGCCAGCGCGACGAGCCGGTTTGCACGCCCTGGGCGCAGCGGTCGCGGCCCGTGCCGCGCAGCTTGACCAGCGTCCCAGGGATGAAGCCGTATTCGGCCAAGGCCACCTCGCGCTGTACGTCGAATTCCGGCAAAGGCGCCGCCTCGTCAGCCAGCGGCAATTCGACGGCGATCTTTCGCGTCGTCACCTCGGGCTTGCCCTCCTTGGGCACGGTCTGCTCCAACTCGATGTCGAGCTTCGTGAGTCCGAAGTCGTCGGCGGCGTGGACCGCCAGCGGAATCCGAGCTTGCGGCGTCACCCGGCGGCCGACGCCGCTGGAACGCACGGCCACGCGCGGCGCGCGGTCGGTCAGAAGACCGATCGTGACGAAGTAGGGCTTCGAGGCCAGCCCTCCGCGCCGGCCCACCAGCCGGAATTCGAGTGTTTGCGCCTCGGTCATCGTCCAACTCGCCGTATAGTGGCGATCGTCGACGCGGTTGAGCTTGGGCGGCTCGCCCGGCTTGGCCAGAAGCTCCGCGCCGAGCAAGGGCGCACTGGCCGTGAACTTGAGCTCAAGCCGCGTGTCAGAGAGGAACAAGAGTTGCGAATCGGCGCCGTCGTACGTGACGGTCTCGCTCTCGCCGGCGCCGCCGCGACGGGCCGTGATCGAAAGACTTTTGATGCCCGGCCGGTCGATCGGCTCGATGTGGATCGGTCCAAACCAATCGTCGCCGCCGGCGATCGACATCGCCAGCGGTTCGACCACTTGGGGTACTTCGTAGCGGTAGCGGCCGTCGTGGAATTGGCTGAAGCTCCCCTGCCTCGCCGCGCCGTTGGCCGCCTGATAATGGATCGTAATCCTGTCGGGAAGGCCGCCGACCGGCGGGCGCTCGCCGGGAATCACCAGGGTTTCGCCTCGCCCGCCGAGCGTCCAACGGCCTGCCCCGCCGCTGAAGCTGGGAAAGGCGTCGATCTCGAGGGAAAGCGACTCGCCGTGCGCCACGAGCAACTTGCCGTCGTCGCCCAAGCCGACCAGTGCCAGGTACGTCCGTTGGGGCCAGCGCTCGTGCGAGCCGGCGAGCCAGCGGCGCGCCCAAAGCGCCGCCGTTTCGGGCCGCAAGTAGACAAAGGCGCCCGCGGTCGCGGTCGTGACCAACAAAAGCGCCAGCGCGCGGCGCAGCGCGCGTGGGTCGAAGGCATGGTTCAGGTCGGTTCGATCGAGCACGCCCGCGTGTTCCAGCACGGCGGCGCGGACCATGCTGGGCGAAGCCAGCGCGCGGCCCTCCAACAGGCCGGGAAGCTGCAATACGGCCGCCACCCGCTGGCCCACCCCCGGCACGCGGCGGTCGAGGACCGCGGCCAGGTCGAGGTCGTCGAGCTTGAGGCCCAAGGGCCTGGCCAACCGCCGCCACGCCACGGCGAGAATTGCCGCCGCGGCCAGCGCCGCCAGGCTGACTCGCACCGGCAAGCTGAAGCGCAACAGCCAATCGGCGGTCAGGCTCGTCGCGGCGAAGAGAAACACCGTGCAAGCGGTCCAGGCCAGGCCGTCCAACAGCAGCCGGCCGCGGACACGGCGGCGAACCGAAGCCAGACGCCGGCGGACGGCGTCGCGCGGTGGGCGGAGCGTGTCGAGAATGGCGACGGGATCGTAGGCGATGCTCATGGGAGAGTCCTTGGGAGAACAGCACATGTCCACGAGTTGACTTTACCATGCGTTCGGGGTCCGCGGCTACTTCTCCCAGTTCTCGACGTCAAGCAGTGTGCCTGCCGCAGTCCTGATAGTGCGCATCTTGTCGCCGGTTACGAGGACCAAGTTATGCTCGATTGCCTGCGCCGCCACCCACCTTTGGCCAGGCTCTCTACGACGACCTGAACCAACCGCGTCATGATTGAACGCTTTGTCGATACCTCCGGCTGGGCGGAATGGGCGGATCGTACGCTGTTGCACCATGCTCAAGCACTCGGTCGAAGTCGTCACAATGGACGTCACGCTCGACGATGCGGCGTGGGAACTTTGGCGAACGCGCCTCGACAAGGAGTGGAGCCTGGTCGACTGTGTTAGCTTCGTCGTGATGCAACAGCGCAACTTGACCGAAGCCCTGACGACCGATCACCATTTTGAGCAAGCCGGTTTCGTGCGCCTGCTCAAATGAAATGACCGACCGGCGGATCAAGATCGTCCATCCGCCGCACGCGCCCCAGGCCCGGACAGCGCAAAAGCTGATTTGCACCTTCCGGGGACTGACCGCGGCAATCGGGCTTGACCGGAAGGGGCACGCTTGATATTGAAAAGCGCGTTTGAACCGGTATTTTCTCTCAAGTTTTCTTCGCCTCCGGCCGAGAGACGGCAGCCAATTCAAAGGATTTTGCGAATTCCCCCTACGCTGCTCCTCCCCTGTAGCCGGCAGTTGGCGTATTGCCGCCCATTCGTTGCGCGCTGGACCGGTGCCCTGGCGGCCCTGTTCATGGTGCTGGCGGGCAGCGAGGTGTCCGCGCAACGAACCCGATTCGCTTCCCCAGTTTCTCCCGACAGCCCATTTTATACGACCCAAAATCCCGGCGCCGTGCTCAATGGCACAATTCAACCTGCGCAGTCCAGCGGCCAGTTCGACCCTTACGATCCATCGCACGCGGCGCCGGCCGTTTCGCCCTATGGCGGCCAGGGAGTGCCGACCTATCCGGCGCCGGCGTATGGCGCCGCCCCGAACGCGGTGCCGGCCTACGGCGCACCGACCGGTTCGCCCTATGGAACCTATGGACAGGCGCTCTCTGACGGCACGCTGGCGCCGCCGCGGCGGCTGTTGCACTCGCTGAATTTTGAAGACACCTGGCTGGCCCGATTCGGTAACCGCGGGCTGGGAATCAACGACGCGGCAGTCCAGGCGGTGTTCGCCGTCCCCGTCCTGGCCAATCCGACGCCGGTGTACATCACGCCCGGCTTCACGTTCCATTCGTGGGATGGTCCCGCATCGGGCAGTTTCGCCGGCTCGCCCGACTTGCCGGCCCGGACCTACGACGCTTACGTCGACGCGAGCTGGCGCCCCCAGGTCACGAGTTGGTTCAGCGTCGACCTGGCGCTGCGCGTGGGCATCTACAGCGATTTCAACCGGATCAACTCCAACAGCCTGCGGATTCTGGGGCGCGGCCTGGGGATCGTCACGTTTTCACCCCAATGGCAAGTTGCCGCGGGCGTGTGGTATCTCGACCGTCTGACCGTCAAGCTGCTGCCGGCGGGCGGGGTGATTTGGACGCCCAATCAGGACACACGGTTCGCCTTTCTGTTTCCCAACCCCAAGCTGTCGCAACGGCTGACGACCATCGGCAACACCGATCTCTGGGGCTACGTGGCCGGCGAGTACGGCGGCGGCAAGTGGACCATCCAGCGGGCCAACGGCGCCAGCGACGTGGTCGAATTGAACGACCTGCGGGCGATGGCCGGGCTGGAATGGTTCACACTGAGCGGCGCCCGGGGCAACGTCGAGGCGGGTTACGTCTTCGACCGTCACATCATCTACGCCAGTGGCACGCCGGCGGCCCACCCCAGCGATACGGTCATGGTCCGGGCCGGGTTCGCGTTTTGAGTTCGCATGGTTTCCGCCACCGCCGGGCTCGCCCCGGTCGAGCGGAGATGGTAAGCTATACCGGGGCATCGCTTAGGCTCTGCCCCAGCCACCGTGAATGTCTCATTCTCGACCGCGTGAAGTATAATGCATGATCCTCCTGATCGACAACTACGACTCGTTCACCTACAATCTCGCGCAGCGACTGGGCGAGATCGACCCGGCGATCGTGTTGGAAGTGCATCGCAACGACCAGATCACGCTTGACGAGATCGCGGCGAAACGGCCGACCCACCTGATCATCTCGCCCGGCCCCTGCACGCCACGCGAGGCCGGCATCTCGTGCGACTCGGTCATCCGCTTCGCTTGCGAGATTCCGATCCTTGGCGTTTGCCTCGGGCACCAGTCGATCGGCCATGCGTACGGCGCCACCATCGTGCGCGCCAAGCGCCTGATGCACGGCAAAACCGACCAGATCCATCACGATGGCCGGGGTCTGTTCGCCGGCTTGGACAACCCGTTCCAGGCCACGCGCTATCACAGCCTCGTCATCCAGCCGGGCACGCTGAGCGACGAGCTCGAGGTCTGTGCCTGGTGCAACGCCCCTGAGGGCGACCGGGAGATCATGGGCGTTCGGCACAAGCGGTTGCCGCTGCACGGCGTGCAATTCCATCCAGAAAGCTTCCTTACCTACTGCGGCATCGAGATCCTCAAGACGTTCCTGAAGCTGCCCGCCGCCGAGGCGCTTCGCCCGGTGAAATCGCCCTCCGAGGCGTCGTGGGAGGACTGACATGATTTCAGTGACGGAAGCCCTCGAGCACGTCGCGCGGCACGCGCAGCCCCGGCCCGCCGCGGAGGTGCCGCTGGCCGACGCGCTGGGGTTGGTCCTGGCCGAGGACGTGGCCGGCGACGTCGATTCGCCGCCGCACGACAAGTCGATCGTCGATGGCTACGCCGTCGTGGCCGCCGACCTGGCCGAGGGCGACGCGCGGCTGGCGATTCTGGAGGAGGTCGTGGCCGGCAGCATCCCGAGCCGGCCCGTGACCCGCGGCGCGACGACGCGCATCATGACCGGCGCGCCGCTGCCCGAGGGCGCCGACGCGGTGGTGATGATCGAGCGCAGCGACGTCAGCCCGTCGCCGCATTCCCCCTTGGGCGAGGCGCGGCTTCGCGCCGTCGGTCTGAAGCCGGGCCAGAACATCATGCGCCGCGGCGCGTCGTTTCAGCGCGGCGAAGTCGTGCTTCGCGCCGGCGCGACCCTGCGCCCCATCGAAATCGGCCTGCTCTGCGAAGTCGGACGCATCGCCGCGCGGGCCGTGCCCCAATCGACGGTGGCCATCCTGGCGACGGGTAACGAACTCGTGCCGGCCGGCGACGTGCCGGGCCCGGGGCAAATTCGCAACTCGAACGGTCCCATGCTGGCCGCCCAGGTCGTGCGGGCGGGCGGCCGGCCGATCGACCTGGGTGTCGGCCGCGACGATCGAGAAGCGCTCCGTCGGGCCATCGCCGCCGGGCTGGCCGCCGATGTGCTCGTGCTTTCCGGCGGCGTTTCGGCCGGCGTGCTCGACCTGGTGCCGGGCGTGTTCGCCGAACTGGGGATCGAAGAGATCTTCCATAAGGTGCGGCTCAAGCCGGGCAAGCCGCTCTGGTTCGGCGTACACGCCGGCGAATTGGCGCCGAAGCTGGTGTTTGGCTTGCCTGGCAACCCGGTCAGCAGCTTCGTCTGTTTCGAACTTTTTGTGCGGCCGGCCATCGCTCAGATGGCGGGACGTGGCTTTACGGGCCTGGCCACGCGCCAAGCCACGCTGACGGAGCCGTTCGTCCAGCGCGGCGAACGGCCCGCGTACCATCCCGCCGTGCTGCGGCAATCGGCCGCCGGCGCGACGGTAGCGCCCCTGGCCTGGCGAGGTTCCGCCGACCTGCGCGGCCTATCGGCCGCCAACGCGCTGGTCCACTTCCCCGCCGGCGACCGCTCCTTCGAGGCCGGCGAATTCGCGGAAGTCCTGCTGCTGGATTTCTAAGCGGCCGGCCACGCTCACTCCGTGATGCGGGAGGGCGACACGTCGCCGCCCGTAGCGTGGACTTTAGTCCGCGTTCCGCAAACGCGGGCTGAAGCCCACGCTACTTACATCGCCGCGATCCGACCATACATCGCGGGTCTGCGGTCGGCGAAGCGGTCGATCTCGTGCTTGCCGGGCACCCGGATCACGCGCTTTTGGCGGGCCCGTTCGGGGTCGATCTCGGCATAGAGGACCGTCTCCTTCTCGTGCGGCGCCTCGGCCAACACGCGGCCGGTGGGGTCGCAGATCTTGCTCTTGCCGATGAAGCGGAAACCGCGTTCCGTGCCGACGCGGTTGACGGCCAGATAGTAGACGTTGTTCTCCATCGCGCGCGTGGGGATCACGCAGTCGGCCGTACACTCGGCGCCGGGCGGCCAGTTGGTGGGCAGCACTATCAGGTCGGCCCCCTCGAGCGCCATCACCCGCGCGGCTTCGGGAAACGCCCCGTCGTAGCAGATGTTCATTCCCACGCGCAGTTCCCCTGCCGGGTGGACGGCAAACGGGCGGTCGCCGGGCGTCGTGAAACGGTCGATGCCCAAAAAGGGCAAATGGATTTTGCGATAACCGGCCACGAAGCCCGCCGGCCCCACGAGCGCCGCCGCGTTGAACACGCATGGGCCGTCGCGCTCGAGCAGGCCGAACACGGCATGCACCTGCAACTCGCGGCACAGCGCCGACAGGCGCTCGCTGCTCGGGCCGGGTAGCGGCTCGGCGTGCGGCCGTGCCTCATCGAGACTCTCGAAGCAATAGCCCGGCACGGCGCACTCGGGAAACACCGTCAGGCATGCTCCCTGCCTCGCCGTTTCGCGCAGGGCATCCTCGATGCGCGCAAGATTTCGCTCGCGATCGCCGAACACGACATTCATCTGGACGCCGGCGATTTTGGTCATGGGTCATGGGTCATGGGTCATGGGTCATGGGTCATGGGTCATGGGTCATGGGTCATGGGGCGTTAGGCGTTAGGCGTTAGGCGTTAGGCTAGGCGTTAGGCGTTAGGCGGTTCGTGGCCCTTCCCGCTGCCGCCTGCCCGCTTTCTCCTTACTCCACCTTTTTCGCGGCTTCGGTCGCGATCGCCAGGCACTCGCGGATGTCGGCGAGCGGATTGTCGGGATGTTCCTCGTACTCCAGCGAGAGACAGCCGTCGGCGGGGAATTTAACCTTCTTCAGCGCTTGGAATACCCCGTCGACGTCGAGTTGGCCCTTGCCGAGGATCACGCCGGGCGCGTCGCCGCGCGGCTCGGCGAAGTCTTTGAGGTGGATGCCGAACAGGCGGCCCTGCAGTAGCGTGATGGCCTTGATCGGATCCTCGGCCGAACGGATGTAGTGGCCCAGGTCGGCGCAGGCCCCGATATTCTTGTGGCGGCCTTTGACGGCGTTGAGCACGTCGGCGATCTTGTCGTAGCGGGCGCCGGGCCCATGGTTGTGGATCGCGATGCGAATATCGTACTCGGCCACCAGCTTATCGAGGCTGTCGAAGGCGTCCTCGCTGGGGTCGGCCGAGAGGTTGCGAATGCCCGCCCGCTTGGCGAACTCGAAGTATTTGCGGTTGGCCTCGTGGTCCTTGCCGAAGCCGTCGACGCCGTGACCGAGAATCTTGATGTCCAGGGCGGCACAGCGTTTCTTCATCGCATCGATCTGCGCGGGCGAGCTTTCGTGGCTGAAATGCCCGTCGAAGAACTCGATGCTGTGCAAGCCGAACTCGTGTACATGCCGGAGCGCTTCCTCCACCTTGTAGTGGCGAAGCGAGTAGCTTTGAATGCCCAACAGAAACCCTCCCGGTTTGCCGTCGGCGGCGATGTATTCCGCGGCCCGAAGCGCGCGTCCCACCCACGCGCAACCGGCGGCGCCGGCGGCAACTCCCAAAAACGTCCTGCGCGACAACGACGCGGTCATGGAACCTCCTCGGAGACGATCTCGTCAGGGAATTCGGCTGTACAACTTTGGCCATTATGACCGCCCAAAGCGCACCGTCCAGGGGAAAAAGGGCGCGGCGCGAATTTCGAGTTCGACGATGTGGCCTGGTTCATGCGGTACGCTTGCGTCCGCCCGCCGGCGAACCACTCTTGCGGCCACGTCCCGTTTGTGTACGCTTGTATGCGGACGATCCACGCCAATCCCCTTGTACCGACGATGGACAACCCCTTTTTCGACCATCCGATCCTGAACTCGCCTTACGAGTGCCCCAAGCGCCATTGGGAGCTCGACGCCCAGGGCCAGCCGACGCAGCAGATCAGCGAGAGCCGTCGGCGAGCGGAGTTCATCACGCCGATCCCCAAACCCAAGAAACGCAAAGCGGTGGCGGAGCAACCGAGTTTCGTTTTCGACGAGGGCCAGGGCCTATCGACCCAGGAGCAGCAGTACGATCCGACCTCCATCATCAACGAGGTGCGTGGCCACGTCGACCGCTGGCGCGCATTGGCCAAGGCCAGCGAGTGGCAGGTGACCCCTGAGACGGCCCGCTTGCTGCAACACTGGCGGCACCACCCGTTCAACGACGTCCGCCCCTTCTTCTGCCAGTTGGAAGCGGTGGAAACGGCCATCTGGCTGTTCGAGGTCGCGCCGGAGTCGAAGGCCGGCAGGCGCATTCTCGAACACCTGGCGGCGGCCAGCAAGGACGCCAACCCCGAGATTCTGCGGTTTGCCCTGAAGCTCGCCACCGGGGCGGGCAAAACCACCGTTATGGCCATGCTGATTGCATGGCAGACAATCAACGCCGTGCGCCACCCCGGCAGCAAACGCTTCACGCGCGGCTTCCTCGTCGTCGCGCCGGGCTTGACCATCAAAGATCGCCTGCGCGTCCTGCAGCCGAACGATCCCGACAGTTACTACGCCGCCCGCGAGCTCGTGCCCGGAGACATGCTCGACGACGTCAAGCGAGCGAAAATCGTCATCACCAACTACCACGCTTTCAAGCTTCGCGAACGCCTCGAGCTCTCGGCGGTCGGTCGCGGGCTGCTGCAAGGGCGCGGAAAGGAGCTCAATACTCGCGAGAGCGAGGGGCAGATGGTTCAACGCGTCATGCCCGAATTGATGGGCATGAAGCACATCCTGGCGCTCAACGACGAGGCGCACCACTGCTATCGCGATAAACCCCACGAGGCGGACGACGAGGAACTTGCCGGAGATGAGAAAAAGGAAGCCGAAAAGAACAACGAGGCGGCCCGGCTCTGGATATCGGGCTTGGAAGCCGTCAACCGCAAGCTGGGCCTGCTGCGCGTCATCGACCTTTCGGCCACGCCATTCTTTCTGCGCGGCTCCGGCTACGCCGAGGGGACGCTGTTCTCCTGGACGATGAGCGACTTCTCGTTGATGGACGCCATCGAGTGCGGCATCGTCAAGCTGCCGCGCGTCCCCGTGGCGGAGAACATCCCCGGCGACGAGATGCCGATGTTCCGCAATTTGTGGGAGAACATCCGCAAAGACATGCCCAAGAAGGGGCGCGGCAAAGGGGGCGAGCTCGACCCGCTCAAGCTTCCCACCCGGCTGCAGACGGCCCTGCAAGCGCTCTACGGCCACTACGAGAAGACCTTCAATCTCTGGCGGGAAAAAGGCATCAAAGTTCCCCCCTGTTTCATCATCGTCTGCCAGAACACGGCGATCTCGAAGTTGGTCTACGATTTCATCTCCGGCTTTTACCGCAAGAACGAAGACGGCGGCAGCACGTTGGAAAACGGCCGGCTGGCCCTGTTCCGCAATTTCGACGAAACGACGGGCAACCCGCTGCCGCGCCCGAATACGCTCTTGATCGACAGCGAGCAGCTTGAGGCGGGCGACTCGCTCGACGCGAACTTTCGCGGCATGGCCGCCGATGAAATCGAACGCTTCCGCCGCGAGATCACCGAGCGCAGCGGCGACCAGCGGAAGGCCGAGAGCATCACCGACCAGGAGTTGCTGCGCGAAGTGATGAACACCGTCGGCAAGCCCGGCCAGTTGGGCGGCTCGATCCGCTGCGTCGTCTCCGTTTCGATGCTCACCGAAGGCTGGGACGCCAATACGGTGACCCATGTGCTGGGCATCCGCGCATTTGGCACGCAGCTCCTGTGCGAGCAGGTCATCGGTCGCGCCCTGCGCCGGCAGTCGTATGAGGTACACGAGGATGGCCCGGACCAGGGGCTGTTCAATGTGGAATATGCCGACGTTTTCGGCATCCCGTTCGACTTCACGGCCAAGCCGGTCGTCGCGCCCCCCGAACCGCCGCGCGAGACGATTCAGGTGAAAGCGGTGCGGCCCGAACGCGACGCGCTCGAAATCCGCTTCCCGCGAGTCGAAGGCTACCGCGTCGAGTTGCCGGAGGAACGCCTCGCCGCCGAATTCAACGTCGACTCCGTGCTTGAGCTCACCCCTGAGCTCGTCGGCCCGTCGCTCACGCGGAATTCCGGCATCATCGGCGAGGCGGTGGATCTCAACCTGGAACACCTGGGCGACATGCGCGCTTCCACGCTGCTGTTCCACGTCACGCACCGCTTGCTTTATACCAAATGGCGCGATCCGGGCGAGGAGCCCAAGCTGCACCTCTTCGGCCAGCTCAAACGCGTCACCAAACAGTGGCTCGACAGTTGCCTGGTCTGCAAAGGGGAGACGTATCCCGCGCTTCTGATGTACCAGGAGTTGGCCGACATGGCCTGCAACCGCATCACGGCCGGGATCACGCGGGCATTCATCGGCGAGCGCCCCATCAAGGCGCTGCTCGACCCGTACAACCCCACCGGCTCCAGCAGCCACGTCCGGTTCACGACCTCGAAGCGCGACCGCTGGGAAACCCGCTCCGATCGCTGCCAGGTCAACTGGGTGATTCTCGACAGCGACTGGGAGGCGGAATTTTGCCGCGTGGCCGAGTCGCACCCGAAGGTCCGGGCTTACGTGAAGAACCACAACCTGGGTCTCGAGGTCCCCTACCGTTACGGTTCCGAGATGCGAAAGTACCGGCCCGACTTCATCGTGCTGGTCGACGACGGGCGAGGCGACGACGACCCTTTGCACCTGGTCGTCGAGATCAAGGGCTACCGGCGGGAGGACGCGAAGGAGAAGAAATCGACGATGGAAACCTACTGGGTGCCCGGCGTACGCCACCTGGCGACCTACGGCCGCTGGGCTTTCGCCGAGTTCACCGACGTTTATCAGATCGAGACGGACTTCAAGGCCAAGGTCGAAAGCGAATTCGATAAGATGATCGAAATGATGATGGTTCCAGCATCGTCGAATTGGGTGGGGAGCGCGCCATGAAAACCGAGCTCGTCCGGCAGCTAACCGATACCTTCGAGGCCCACGCCCAACAAACGGATGGGGGTGTCGAATTCTGGCTCGCCCGGGATCTCCAGCACCTTCTGGGCTACACGGAATGGCGGAATTTCACCGCGATCATTGTCAAGGCGAAAACGGCCTGCGAGGTTTCCGGGCAGGCGATTTCCGACCATTTCGTTGACGTTAACAAAATGGTCGACCTCGGGTCAGGAAGTCAGCGGGAAGTGGATGATGTCATGCTCACCCGCTATGCTTGCTACCTCATCGCCCAGAACGGCGACCCGAAAAAACAGGAGATTGCCTTCGCCCAGACCTACTTCGCCATTCAGACTCGCAGGGCGGAATTGATCGAACGGCGTCTGCTGGAGGCCGAGCGCGTCTCGGCGCGGAAGAAGCTCACTGCGACCGAAAAAGAGCTCTCGCAGGTCATCTACGAGCAAACCGGAGGCAATCAGGATTTTGCCCTCATTCGCAGCAAGGGAGATCAGGCTCTATTCGGAAAATCCACGCAAGCCATGAAATCTCAATGGAAAGTGCCTGACAACCGCCCCTTGGCCGACTTCGCCCCGACCATCATCCTGAAGGCGAAGGACTTCGCCACCGAGATTACGATCTTCAATGCCCGCGAACACCGTATGGCGAGCGAGACCGCAATATCCCGCGAGCACATCACCAACAATGAGGCCGTCCGAAAGACGCTTCTTGAACGCGGTATCCGCCCCGAGAGTTTGCCGGCAGCCGAAGACGTGAAAAAGGTCGAACGCCGTCTCGCCTCGGAGGACAAGAACTCCCTCAAGAACCCGGATGCATTGGATTCCTAATTGAAACCGTGAAGCACTCGCATGGCCAAGAAACCCACCCCGAAGACGGTCGAAACGCTCAGGCACGACGCCGACAAACGGAAGAACATTCCGACCGCCGAATACCAATCCGTCGTCGAGCACGACCAGCAGCACCCCATGCGCGTGGCCTACGAGCGCCGCAATCGCGACCTCGACCCGCAACTCGTGTGGCGCGGCAAGGACGAAAAGGACTGGAGCGAGCTGGTCGTCCACGCGCCGCCGCTCTACATCCAGGAAAAAGTCCACCCCAAGGTACTGATCGACGACCTGCTGAAGCAGACGCGGCGGGAGCATCAGCGAGGCAAGCCCGACCAGCTCGGTTTGTTCGCCGATTTCAACGGCATGCCGGAAGGGGTGGACAAGACCGACTTCTACCAGCACGACCAGAACTGGTCGAACCGCATGATCCTGGGCGACTCGCTCGCCGTCATGGCCAGCCTCGCCGAGCGCGAGGGCCTGCGCGGCAAGGTGCAGTGCATCTACCTCGACCCTCCCTACGGCATCAAGTTCAACAGCAACTTCCAGTGGAGCACCACCAGCCGCGACGTCAAGGACGGCAAGGCCGACCATATCACGCGCGAGCCGGAGCAGGTGAAAGCCTTCCGCGACACCTGGCGCGACGGCATCCACAGTTACCTCACCTATCTCCGCGATCGCCTCACCGTCGCCCGCGATTTACTCACAGATTCCGGCTCCATCTTCGTGCAGATCGGTGATGAGAATGTACATCGCGTGCGTGCGGTAATGGATGAAGTGTTTGGGGACAAAAACTTCATCAGCCTGATCACAACAAAAAAAAGCGGCGGGATGGGGCAAGAATACATTGACAACATCTCGGACTACATCGTCTGGTATGCAAAAGACGCAACGTCGGCCAAGTATCGGGCTGCATATAACGAGAAAGACCTCCGAGAGGGCGCGGGTGCACGATACCGATCAGTCCAGTCTGTTGACGGGACTATTCGACCCCTAAAGCCGGACGAGGCGAGCGGCGAGCAAGCGTTGCCACAGGGCGACAGAGTGTTTTTGGCTGGGCCTTTGACCTCAGAAACGGCGAGCAATTCGACGCTTTTCGAGTTCACCCTCAACGGACATAAATTAAGGCCTCGGAAGGGTGGGTGGAAAACAAGTGCCGTCGGAATGGAGCGCATTTTCAAAGCCAATCGGCTTTTGAAAACGAAGGAGTTTGTGAACTACAAAATATTCTTCAACGACTTCCCGGCACTTGCGATTCCCAACCTTTGGGAAGACACGATGGGAACGGCTGAGCAGAACAAAATATACGTCGTTCAGACAACCACGAAGGTCATTCAACGCTGTGTATTGATGACGACTGATCCCGGCGACCTAGTGCTCGATCCCACTTGCGGAGCAGGGACGACGGCCACCGTTGCCGAGCAATGGGGCCGTCGCTGGATAACCATCGACACGTCACGGGTTGCCCTAGCACTGGCCCGTGCCCGCATTATGGGTACCCGCTACCCCTACTATCTGCTTGCCGATAGCAGAGACGGACAATTGAAAGAAGCTGAGGTTGCGAAGAGGGCACCTTCCGAAGCCCCGACGCACAGTGATGTCCGACAGGGATTTGTCTATGAGCGAGTTCCACATATCACCCTAAAGTCCATCGCTAACAATGCGGAGATTGACGTGATCTGGGACGAGAACCAGGCCGTGCTTGAGCCTTTGCGCCAACAACTCAACGACGCCCTGAAGACGAATTATGAGGAATGGGAGGTTCCTCGGGAAGCAGATGAGACGTGGCCGAAGAAAGCGAAGGATCTACATTCGGAGTGGTGGAGTCATCGAATCGCTCGCCAGAAGGCGATGGATGCCTCGATTGCCGCCAAGGGAGAGTTTGAATATCTCTACGACAAGCCGTACGAGGACAATAAAAAGGTTCGTGTCGCCGGACCCTTTACCGTGGAGAGCCTCTCACCGCACCGTGTTCTGTCAGTTGATCACAATGATGAGCTGATTCATCACGCTGCTAATTCGGATGGCGGCTCAACAGACGAGACCGACTTTGTCGAAATGATCCTAGAGAATTTGAAGACCGCCGGAGTGCAGCAGGCGCACAAGGACGACAAGATCGGGTTCACATCGATCACACCCTGGCCGGGTTATCTCGTTTGCGCCGAGGGCAAGTATGTTGAGGGCGATGCCAAATCGGGTGCCGAGAAGCGAGCCGCCATTTTCATCGGGCCAGAGTTTGGAACCGTGTCCCGCCCCGATCTTGTCGCCGCCGCCCGCGAAGCGGGGGATGCTGGTTTCGACGTGCTCATCACCTGTGCCTTCAATTACGACGCCCACTCTTCAGAATTCAACAAGCTCGGGCGGATACCCGTCCTGAAAGCCCACATGAACGCCGATTTGCATATGGCAGATGACTTGAAGAACACCGGAAAGGGCAACCTCTTCGTGATCTTTGGCGAGCCAGACATCGAGATCATCAAAGCGAAGAATGATCAGATTCAAGTCAAAATCAATGGTGTGGACGTGTTTCACCCGAGTACGGGCGAAGTGCGCAGTGACGGAGCGGAAGGAATCGCGTGCTGGTTTATCGACACCGACTACAACGAAGAGAGCTTCTTCGTCCGGCAGGCCTATTTCCTCGGTGCGAATGACCCGTACAAGTCACTCAAGACAACGTTAAAGGCTGAGATCAACGAAGAAGCCTGGGCCACGCTCCACAGCGATATTTCTCGCTCCTTCGACAAACCCAAATCTGGTCGAATAGCGGTCAAGGTAATCAATCACCTTGGCGATGAAGTGATGAAAGTTTTCAAAGTTTCGTAGCCCTTCGCCTGCGGAGAATCGCGTTATGGATGAGCCTAAATCGCTCGACAGCCTGTTCAAGCAAAAGATTTTCCGCATTCCCGACTACCAACGTGGCTATGCGTGGCAACACGAACAGCTCAAGGATTTCTGGGAAGACTTGATCAATCTTTCCGAAAGCCGGTCCCACTACACTGGGGTACTCACGTTGAAACAAATCCCCACCATTGCTACAAGTGACAAAGAATATTGGCTTGTGGAAGACCATTCGTATCAGGTTTATCACGTCGTTGACGGCCAGCAGAGGCTTACGACATTCATCATCTTCCTTCAGGCGCTTGTGGACTTCGTCAAAACGCTGCCCGATTCCAGGGACAAGCCGGACGCTGACATCTATCTCACCGAGAATCTCAATGTAGCCGTGGTGCAGGCCAGCTACCTTTTCAAGGTAAAACCTACAGGAGACCAGTTCCGTACTTACAAGTTCGGCTACACGAAAGACAATCCGAGCTACGACTACCTGCGGTTCCAAATTCTTGGCGAGGAAGGTGGCGGCGCCATCCAGGAAACCTTCTACACTCTGAATCTGAGTATCGCCAAGAAATACTTCACCGAGCAACTTCGTGAATTGCACCAGCAAGAGGGCTTTGAAGGACTCCAGCGTGCTTACAAAAAGCTCACGAAGCGGTTCCTCTTCAACGAATATGTGATCAAAGATGAATTCGATGTGTTTGTTGCCTTCGAGACGATGAACAACCGGGGAAGGAAGCTCTCCGATCTTGAACTGCTTAAGAATCGCTTGATATACCTAACCACGCTCTACGACGAGGAAGAGTTGGACGCCGCATCCCGCACAAATCTTCGAGACACTATCAATGATGCATGGAAAGAGGTTTATCACCAGCTTGGCAGAAACAGGGCCCGGCCGCTCAATGACGACGACTTCCTCCAAGCACACTGGACAATGTATTTCAAATATTCCCGGAAAACCGGAAAAGACTACATCCGGTTCCTACTCGATGAGCAGTTCACTCCGAAAAGGGTCCATAAGAAAATTGAGAGAGAGGTCGTACTAGAGATTCCAGAGGAGCAACGTTCGGAGACCGCACTCGACGAACCTGCGGATGATGACGAGGACGCTGAGGAGGAAACCATTCAGCCCTCCACCCAACTCCAGCCGACAGATATCCGGGATTTCGTTCTAAGCCTGAAAGAATCAGCGGTGCATTGGTTCCGCTCCTTTTTTCCTGAGTTGGATGCCAGCATGTCGGACGAAGAGCGTAGGTGGATCGACCGGCTCAACCGAATTGGCATAGCCTATTTCAGGCCCTTGGTCATGGCCATTCTTAAGAACGTGGACGGTTCCCAGGATCGCGTCAAGATTTTCACAAGGATCGAGCGGTTCATTTTCATCATATTTCGCCTAAACGCGGTGCGGGCGAATTATCGGAATAGCGAATTCTACAAGGCGGCGAGAAAACTAGACCAGGGCGACCTTGATTTGGAAGAGATTTCCTCAAAGTTCGCAGCCAATCTTGATTACACAATAAACGAAGACGAGAGCTTTCGTATCGATGACTTTTATAATTTGCTCTTCAAAAAGTTTAAAGACGGAGGTGGCTACTACGGCTGGTCTGGCCTGCGGTACTTCCTCTATGAGTATGAACTTAGCCTGCTCTCGAAGAGTCGGCAAAAGAAGGTGGACTGGACTGATCTCCTCAAAACGCAAGGCGACAAGATATCTATTGAGCACATCTATCCCCAGACGACAACGGGCGAATGGAAGAAACCTTTTCTGGATGTCGAACGAGGAAACCGGCGACGTTACAACGCGACGCTAGGGAACCTGCTGCTGCTTTCGATGTCGATCAACTCGGCGCTCCAGAATGACAGCTTTGAAGAAAAGAAGCACGTAAAGCTCGACTCCCGAGGGACCAAAATTCGAAATGGCTATTCGGATGGCTCTCACTCGGAGATTGAGGTTTCGAGCAACGCCTCCTGGGGGCCTGCTCAAATAGAATCGCGTGGTATCCATCTTCTTAAGTTCATGGAGACTCGTTGGGACTTTCGGTTTAAGAACGACGAGGAACGGGAGAAGCTGCTCTTTTTGGACTCCGCGAAGCAGGACGAATGATAGGTGCCGCTCAATTTCGTATTGCGGACACCTTTACCGACAGCCTTGCCCGATTAACGGGCGAGGAGCAAAAGGCCGCGAAAACAACGGCATTTGACCTACAGATGAACCCGGCCCATCCGGGGCTGCAATTCCACAAGCTCGACAAGGCAAAGGACCACAATTTCTGGTCGGTTCGCGTGAGCAGCAACCTCAGAATGATTGTGCATAAGGCGGGGACGAGTCTGTTGCTATGTTACGTTGGTCACCACGACGAAGCGTACGAATGGGCAGAACGTCGGAAACTGGAAACGCACCCGAACACCGGAGCTGCGCAGTTGGTTGAAATCCGTGAACGTGTCCAGGAAATCACAATCCCCAAATACGTGGAAGCCCAACAGGGATTGACACCGCCTCTGTTTGGAAATCTTTCCGACGGCGAATTGCTTGCCTATGGTGTGCCTTCTGAGTGGTTGCCCGATGTGCGCAAGGCAAACGACGAAACTCTTTTGGACCTTGCCGATCACCTCCCGAAAGAGGCAGCTGAGGCGCTACTCGACCTAGCAACAGGGGTTACTCCCCAAGTTGCACGGCCAGCATTGGCACCGCTGTCGATTGCGGCAGGAGCGGATGCGGAGTCAGCTCCCGTTTTGACGGAATCATTTGAACATCCCGATGCAAAGCGGCGTTTCCGTCTAATTAATAATCTGGAAGAGTTGGAGCGGGCGCTCGATTACCCCTGGGAGAAATGGACCGTCTTCCTGCATCCTGCTCAGCGCGAACTCGTCGAACGGGAATACAACGGTCCCGCCAGGGTTTCCGGTTCCGCCGGGACAGGCAAAACCATCGTCGCAATTCATCGGGTGGTTTATCTTGCTCGGACGAATCCTGACGCCCGTCTGCTGCTGACAACGTTTTCCGATCCACTTTCGAATGCGCTGAGGACAAAGCTCAGGCTTCTGATAGGGAATACACCACGTCTGGGAGAACGCATCGAAATACAGGCGATGAACTCTATCGGCAATCGACTGTACGAAGCCAACATTGGGAAACCCAAATTCGCAGGCGCTGAGATCATCCGAGAGTTGATCCAAGAAGCGGCTAAGGAGACCAGCGCAAATAGATTCTCGCTGCCGTTTCTAATTATGGAATGGGAGCAGGTTGTTGATGCATGGCAATTGGATGTTTGGGAATCGTACCGTGATGTAATGCGATTGGGGCGCAAGACTCGCCTGAAAGAACCGCAGCGGGCCATAATTTGGTCAATCTTCGAGCGTGTAAGGTCAGCCCTCAAGTCCCGCGAACTGATTACACGCTCTGAAATGTTCTCTCGTCTGGCGTCATTCTATGGGACCAATGTTTCCGTGCCTTTCGATTTTGTGGTTGTTGATGAGGCACAGGACCTGAGCGTCGCCCAGCTCCGGTTCCTAGCAGCGCTGGGTAAATATCGGGGTGACGCCCTCTTTTTCGCCGGGGATTTGGGCCAGCGGATATTCCAGCAACCATTTTCCTGGAAAGCTCTCGGCGTGGATGTCCGAGGGCGTTCCACAACCCTCAAGGTTAATTATCGAACCTCTCATCAAATCCGAATGCAGGCAGATAGGCTACTTGGGCCAGAACTAACGGATGTGGATGGGAATTCTGAAGACCGGAAAGGGACCATTTCCTTGTTCAACGGACCGTCGCCCACAATCCAAACGCTGGATTCGGTTGAGCAAGAATCTCGGACTGTCAGCGATTGGTTGAAGGCCAGAACGAGTGAGGGCATCCTGCCCCACGAAATTGCGATCTTCGTCCGCTCTTCGGCGGAGCTAAAGAGAGCGACGCCGGCAGCAGAGGCTGCAAACATTCCTTTCAAGGTGCTCGACGAGAATGTTGAGACCCTGCACGGGAAGATGTCGATCAGCACCATGCATCTTGCTAAAGGATTGGAATTTCGCGCAGTTGTTGTCATGGCTTGCGACGACGGGGTAATTCCTCTACAGGCGCGAATTGAAACGGTCGCGGATGATTCAGATCTCGAAGAGGTTTACAACACTGAGCGCCAATTACTTTATGTTGCCTGCACACGCGCCCGTGACCATTTGCTGATTACAAGCGTCGCTCCAGCGTCAGAATTCTTGGATGACATGCGGAAATGACATTCTCGTCCACAACAGGATCGGTGGCGACTTACCGCCGATCCAAACAACAGATGAAGCCAGTTTACGGGTTGTGTTGAGTCACACCGCCGCACCTCTGGCAGATGAAGGATTGGTGCCACTGCGCGTATTGTCGCGGGTAGATGGAATGGTTGTGGCTCCAATAGAGAACAAACACAACAACAACAAATCCAGCGGAGACCGCGCCATAGATCGCCAAAGGAACTGACGAAACAGATGAAGAATTCTTCGTGATGGTATTTACATAAAACACTATCCAGCCGAAAGATAAGAATGCCAAGATCGACCTGCCAATAAGTTTTAGATAGGACCATTTCTTCGGGGGAGTCAACTCTTTCGAGGTTTCAGTTTGCTGTGTTCCTTTCGTGGTTGCTCTCCCCACAACCACGTCAGGCCCGTCCGACCCGACCACGACGCCGCGCAGTCGCGTGCGCATGTTCACGCGCTGTAGTCCCTCTTGGTAGGCCAGGGATACCTTCTTGAGGTCTGTGCTCTTACAATTCGGACACTGCAATTCCATAGGGCCACCGCTTTCTGCCCCGTACGGGTGCATGCCTTTTCTGATTGCCTCTCCGTGCAAGCGGTTGCCCGCGCTCGTATCCAATCCTCTGACGCCGAGCGTCGAAGGCACAAGACTCCGGTCCGTGACTGTACTCCGCATTACGCCTTGGCTCCTTGCCGACCGGCAACGTGGCGCGACATTTTTTGAGCCATGAAGAAAAGTAGCCGCCTGTCGCTTTCATCCATCCTGCTGAGCTGCTGGCGAAACTTCATCAA